>NZ_JBXWLA010000004.1:0-315902 GCF_058191755.1 Serratia sp. CoH_122_TC_1 | reverse complement strand
GAAGTGAAACGCCGTAGCGCCGATGGTAGTGTGGGGTCTCCCCATGCGAGAGTAGGACACTGCCAGGCATCAATTAAAACAAAAAGCCCTACGTGAAAACGTAGGGCTTTTTGTTTTGTCTGCTGCATGGTGTTCTGGTCGAGCATGGGCATGCGAAAAGCCCGTCGGGAACGGGCTTTAACGCCTCTGGCGGCGGCCCCGCAGGGGTGAGTCTCAGGATGAGACGAGTATTGTAGGACACTGCCAGGCATCAATTAAGCAAAAAGGCCATCCGTAAGGATGGCCTTTTTGCTGTGTGCGAAAGAAAAAGATTACGCACCTACGCTGCGCCTTTGGTACAGATACCTCTCCAGTAGCCGCGCCAGTCATCATCCGCCAAGAGAAAAGGCCCCGAAGGGCCTTTGATTAGGGTGTGTTTGCTTTTTTCACTTATTATTCGTTAATGCGAGCTACCTTGTGAGATCCCCAATCCGGTTTGCGAACGAACAAACTGGGCACGGAAGCGCTCACGTTCTTGCTGTCCGGCCAGAGAACTGTCGGTAACCGAGAACAGCCAAGTGCCGACAAAGGCCACGATCATCGAGAACAATGCCGGATATTCATACGGATAAATGGGTTTCTCATGACCGAGGATTTGCACCCAGATCGTTGGGCCGAGGATCATCAAGATCACAGCCGTCAACAACCCTAACCAGCCGCCAATCATGGCGCCACGGGTCGTCAGACGTGACCAATACATTGAAAGAATGATAATCGGGAAGTTGCAACTGGCCGCGATTGAGAAGGCCAACCCGACCATAAAGGCAATATTCTGTTTCTCAAACAAAATCCCCAGCGCTATCGCCACGATACCCAAGACCACCACGGTAATCTTGGAAACCCGCAGTTCGTCACGTTCAGTCGCTTTGCCGTTTTTAATCACGCTGGCGTACAAATCATGGGATACCGCAGAGGCTCCCGCCAGGGTCAGGCCGGCAACTACCGCCAGAATGGTGGCAAAGGCGACGGCTGAGATAAAGCCGAGGAAGAAGTTGCCGCCCACGGCATTGGCCAAATGCACTGCTGCCATATTGGTTCCGCCCAGCAGCGCCCCGGTAGCGTCTTTGAACGCTGGGTTCGGGCTAACTAACAGAATGGCACCGAAGCCGATAATAAAGGTCAGGATATAAAAATAACCAATAAAACCGGTGGCATAGAACACGCTCTTACGGGCCTCTTTTGCATCACTGACGGTAAAGAAACGCATCAGAATATGCGGCAGACCGGCGGTACCAAACATCAGAGCTAACCCTAAAGAAAGCGCTGAAATAGGATCAGAGACCAGTCCTCCTGGACTCATAATGGCGATACCTTTCGGATGTACCTTCACGGCTTCGGCAAACAGGGTATTGAAGTCGAAATTAACCGATTTCATTACCATCAGTGCCATAAAGCTGGCGCCTGCCAACAGTAATACCGCTTTGATAATCTGCACCCAGGTGGTGGCCAGCATGCCGCCGAACAGTACGTACAACACCATCAGAATGCCGACCAAGATGACGGCGACATGGTAGTTCAGGCCGAACAACAACTGGATCAGTTTGCCGGCACCCACCATTTGCGCAATCAGGTATAGCGCTACCACCACCAAAGAGCCGCAGGCGGAGAGCGTGCGGATCGGTTTTTGTTTCAGGCGGTAGGATGCTACATCCGCAAAGGTATAACGACCCAGGTTACGCAGGCGTTCTGCAATCAGGAACAAAATGATTGGCCAACCGATCAGGAAGCCGATGGAGTAAATCAGCCCGTCATAGCCTGAGGTATACACCAGTGCGGAAATACCGAGGAAAGAGGCTGCCGACATAAAGTCGCCAGCAATAGCCAGGCCGTTTTGCAGGCCGGTAATTTTCCCGCCAGCGGTGTAGTAATCCTGGCGCGAACGGGTGCGTTTGGAAGCCCAATAGGTGATGTAAAGCGTGGCGCCAACAAACAGCACGAACATGACGATCGCCTGTATGTTCAACGGTTGGCGCTTTACTTCACCACCAATGGCATCGGCAAAGGCCATGCCCGGTAGGGCCATCAGAGTAGCGGCAGACAGTAAACGCTTCATTTCTTCACCTCACGCAGAACTTCTGCAGTCAGGCGATCGAATTCGCCGTTGGCGCGAAATACGTAGATCCCAGTGAGTACAAAAGAGATCACGATCAGGCCAACGCCTACCGGGATCCCACGGGTAATGGTCGATCCTTCTGCGATCGGTGTACCCAACCACTGAGGATCGAAAGCGATCAATAGAATAAAGCCAACATACAGCGCGAGCGTAATCAACGAGAGCAGCCAGGCAAATCGGCTACGTTTACGCACCAGCTCTATAAAGCGCGGGTTTTCCTCAATCCCTTGATAAATGGTGTCATTCATCAGAGTGTCTCCAGTAGGTATTGAACGAATGCGCCGCGCTTGAAGCCGATCATCGGGTTATTTCCCCTTTGATCGGCCAGAGGCGGCGTAAATTATGACGGCACTTTCATTGATTGTTTTTCTTCCAACAGCTTGTCGACTACAGCCGGATCAGCCAGCGTTGAGGTGTCCCCCAGGTTGCTGGTATCGCCAGCGGCAATTTTGCGCAGGATGCGGCGCATGATCTTGCCGGAACGCGTCTTGGGCAGGGAGTCTGTCCAGTGCAGTACATCCGGCGTGGCGATCGGCCCTATCTCTTTGCGTACCCAGTTACGTACTTCGGTATAGAGCTCTGGTGAAGGTTCTTCGCCATGATTCAGTGTGATATAGGCGTAAATCGCCTGGCCTTTAATGTTATGGGGGATACCCACTACTGCGGCTTCAGCGATTTTCGGGTGTGAGACCAGAGCTGATTCGATCTCGGCAGTGCCCAAACGGTGGCCGGATACGTTCAGCACGTCGTCGACGCGGCCGGTGATCCAGTAATAGCCATCCTCGTCACGGCGTGCGCCGTCCCCGCTGAAATACATGCCTTTAAAGGTGGAGAAGTAAGTTTGCTCGAAGCGATCGTGATCACCAAACAGAGTACGTGCCTGGCCAGGCCAGGAATCGGTGATCACCAGATTACCTTCACAGGCACCTTCCTGCAGTGTACCTATGTTATCAACCAGCGCGGGCTGTACGCCAAAGAATGGCCGCGTCGCGGACCCTGCTTTTAACTCGGTGGCTCCAGGCAGTGGCGTGATCATAAAACCACCGGTTTCTGTCTGCCACCAGGTGTCGACGATCGGGCATTTACCGTTGCCGATTTTATTGTAATACCACTCCCAGGCTTCTGGGTTGATTGGCTCACCGACCGACCCCATGATGCGCAGTGAGTCGCGCTTGGTGCCTTCAATCGCCTTGTCACCTTCAGCCATCAGGGCGCGTATGGCCGTCGGCGCGGTGTACAGGATATTGACCTGATGTTTGTCGATGACCTGAGACAGACGGTTTACGCCAGGGTAATTCGGGACCCCTTCAAACATCAGGGTAATGGCACCGCAGGCGAGTGGGCCATATAACAGATAACTGTGCCCAGTGACCCAGCCAACATCGGCGGTGCACCAGTACACGTCGCCATCATGGTAATCAAACACATACTTAAAGGTCATTGCGGCATACACCAGATAACCGCCGGTAGTGTGCAGCACGCCCTTGGGTTTACCGGTCGAGCCGGAGGTATAAAGGATAAACAGCGGATCTTCCGCATTCATCTCTTCTGGTGGGCAATCGGCTGAAACACCTTGGGTAAGTTCATGCCACCACAGGTCACGCCCTTCCTGCCAGTAGCCTGGTTTGCCGGTGCGCTGGAACACGACGACATTGGTGATGCTTTTCACACCTGGATTCTTTAGCGCATCATCGACATTTTTCTTCAGCGGCACGGCACGTCCGGCGCGCAGACCTTCATCAGCGGTGATAACCAACTTGGAATTAGAGTCGATAATACGGCCGGCTACCGCTTCCGGTGAGAAACCGCCAAAGATAACCGAATGCACGGCCCCTATTCGGGCACAGGCCAGCATGGCGACAGCGGCTTCAGGCACCATTGGCATATAGATAGCTACGACGTCGCCTTTTTTGACACCCAGCTTTTTCAGCACGTTGGCGAATTGGCAGACATCGTGATGCAGTTGTTTGTATGTCACTTGTTTTGACTGGGTAGGATCGTCACCTTCCCAGATAATCGCCGTTTGGTCACCGCGTTCGGCCAGATGGCGATCGAGGCAGTTGGCCGCCAGGTTTAGCGTACCGTCCTCAAACCAGCGGATGCTGATATGGCCCGGATCGAATGAAGTATTCTTTACCCGGCTATAGGGTTTCATCCAATCCAGGATTTTTCCCTGTTCGCCCCAGAAGGCTTCTGGGTCTTGCACAGACTGTTGATAATATTGTTGATATTGTGTCGGATTAATCAGGGCGTGTTCTGCAATTGCAGAAGGAATAGCGTGTTTATGCACTTGGCTCATAGCTTTTCTCCTTGAAGTTGTTAATGATATGTCAACTGAAGGTTAAGTATAGTTTGCTCCGATTCTTTGTTTCTTTTTTGCGCGGCAGATCACGCAACGAAGATATTGATTTGTAATAGTTCTGCCTCATTTGCGTTGGGCATCTGCCTGCTTGGTGGGAGAAAAGGGTTAGATAGGAGCTTTTAGTCAGAAAACGCGATCTAAAGAACTAAAAAGAATAAACACTTCGGCGATAAATTCTTTCTATAGAGAATAGTAGATATACCACCGACTGAATTAACGCTCTTTTAAACCATTATGGAACATAGATTTTCATTAATATTCGATGTTGATATTAATGTTTTGCTTGTCAGAGGGTATTTATAACAAACAATCACTTTTGGGTCGTTATTAATTACCGATACTTATTATCCATTCCGGATAATTCTCATTTTTAAAACCTTTACGCAACATAATATAAACATCCTTGTTGGACTAAATATGCAAAATTAACGCATATTTTCTGATTTTAAATATCTCGACGCACGATAATTTTGTGATGCCTATCACATAAAATTATGCTGTTAATAACAACAAGTTATGTGGCTTGAAATGAATGCCAAACTTACTTTAGATTAAATTTTGCACTAAAGTCATATAAAACAAGGCTTGCAGATCATGCCACTCAGATGGTACAGATTTAGATAGCGGCACATTAAGGGCAGGTGATCGCTTCTTGGTTATTAACATAAGCCTGTATTAAATGATTAAGTGCTTTTTTCGTCGCGTTAAGATAAATACGACGAAAAGAGCCTTTGAGGACTTTTTGGGTATGAAAAGTGTAAAAGTCAGTCTTGCTTGGCAAATCCTTATCGCACTGGTGCTGGGTATTATTGTCGGGGCGGTGCTCCATAATCAAAGCGAGTCACGTGAGTGGTTGGTCAGTAATATTCTTAGTCCGGCTGGTGATATATTTATTCGCTTGATTAAGATGATTGTGGTCCCGATTGTTATTTCGACATTGGTTGTGGGCATCGCCGGGGTAGGGGATGCGAAGAAGTTAGGTCGGCTCGGATTGAAAACCATTATTTACTTCGAAGTGATCACAACGATTGCCATCGTTGTGGGGCTGACGTTAGCTAATGTTTTTCAACCCGGCCATGGCATCGATATGTCGACGCTGACTGCGGTCGATATCTCGCAATATGAAAAAACCACGGAACAGGTACAAAGTGGTTCACATAGCCTGGTGGCGACCATTTTGTCGTTGATTCCCTCAAACGTCTTTGCCTCAATGGCAAAAGGCGACATGCTACCGATTATCTTCTTCTCGGTGTTGTTTGGTCTTGGTTTGTCGTCATTACCCAAAGAAACCAAAGAGCCGTTGCTGAAGGTATTTAAAGCCATTTCCGAAAGCATGTTCAAAGTGACCCATATGATCATGCGCTATGCGCCGATCGGGGTGTTTGGTCTGATCTCAGTGACGGTCGCCAACTTTGGCTTTGCCTCATTGTTGCCGTTGGCCAAGTTGGTCTTGCTGGTGTATTTCGCCATAGCCTTTTTTGCCTTGGTAGTGCTGGGTGCAGTGGCCCGGTTGTGCAATCTGCGTATTTGGACGCTGATTCGCATCCTGAAAGATGAATTGATCCTGGCCTTCTCCACCGCCAGTTCTGAAACGGTACTGCCGCGTATCATTGAAAAGATGGAAGCGTATGGCGCACCGAAAGCCATCACCAGCTTTGTGGTGCCGACCGGTTACTCTTTCAATTTGGACGGTTCTACGCTGTACCAAAGCATTGCGGCCATCTTTATTGCACAGCTGTACGGAATTGAGCTCTCCCTGGGGCAGGAAGTCGTCTTGGTGGTGACGTTGATGCTGACCTCGAAGGGCATTGCCGGCGTGCCGGGCGTTTCCTTTGTGGTGCTGCTGGCAACACTGGGCAGTGTGGGGATCCCACTGGAAGGATTGGCATTTATTGCCGGCGTTGACCGTATCCTGGATATGGCGCGTACGGCTCTGAATGTAGTGGGCAATGCATTGGCAGTACTGGTGGTCGCAAAATGGGAGCACCAGTTCGACAGTAAAAAGGCGCGTGCTTACGAGCAGGCGTTCTTGTCCGGTGACGTCAAGCAGGTCAAAGAGTCTTAACAGCCACTTGGTTTGCTATGAAAAACCCGCCTTGTGCGGGTTTTTTGTCTTTATTCCGGTGAGGAATCAGCAGGCAGGTGCAGTGCCTTGAGCTGGCAAGAAGCGGAGCGGATCCAATGCGGTGGCACGATAACGGATTTGGAAGTGCAGCATCACCTTGTCGGTGCCCGTACTCCCCATGGTGGCAATTTTCTGTCCGGCTTTTACTTCCTGAGCGTTGCTAACCAGCAGCGTATTGTTATGGGCATAGGCACTGATGTACTCATCATTGTGTTTGATCATAATCAGGTTGCCATAACCTCGCAGCTGATTGCCAACGTACACCACGCGACCTTTGGCTGCCGCAAACACGGGCTGGCCACGGTTACCGGCAATATCAATGCCTTTGTTACCGCCGTCTGCCGTAGAATACTTACTGACGATATTGCCCTGAGTTGGCCAACGCCAGCATTTAATGCTGCTGCGGATTGGAGGTGGTGCCACTGCTGCGATTTGGCTGGTGGATTGTGTTTTGCGCGATTTGCCTTTCTTCGCCGTCGCGTTATTTAACGCCAGCTTTTGGCCAATCTCGAGGTTGTAAGGTTTGGGAATTTTATTGCGTCGGGCTAACTCACTGACTTCGCTGTTGGTGATCCAGGCAATATAAAACAGCGTATCGCCGCGCTTGACGGTATAGGTGTTGCCGTTATAGCTGCCTCTGGCTAATTGATCATAATCGCGGTTGTAGCTGTTCGATTTTTTTCCGGAGCCGCACCCCAATAATCCCAGACTGACCACGCACACGGCGATCAGCCGCCATACAGCGAATGTGCTTCCCATACTCAAATATCGTCCTTAAACGTCGTCGCGCTTGATAGTGATCTACATATAGTAACACCAACGGTCAGGTGGTCAAAAACGCCGCCATAGGCTAAGTTTTTTCAGGACTTGGGCTGCAGCGAGCTGAGCCCGCTAAGACACGGCATTTCTCGTGCAGCTCAAGAATTTTCATGGATTGGAAAAAATAATATGTACGATACCTTAACGCTCTCGAGTTATCTGGTACTGGCAGGCACATTATTAGTGGCTTATGTCATCTTTGGCATCGCTGGTTTTGGCTCTGCGCTGATCGCCAGTCCTGTGATGGCGCTTTATATTCCGGTGGCGAAAATTGTCCCTTTGTTGGCGCTGTTGGATATGTGTGCGGCTGTTATCAATGTCAGTCGTGATGGGCGTAATGCGCAATGGTCGGAATTGAAACGGCTGGTGCCATTGATGGTCATCGGCAGCCTGTTGGGGGCGGCTATCTTGCTGAAGTCCCGGCCAGAGATACTGTTGCTGGCGTTGGGGATTTTTGTCGTGTTTTACGCTGTCTATTCTCTCAGTGGCGTAAAACCGGTTCGGCAATTGTCGCCCAAGGCTTCAGTGCCCTTTGGTTTGATTGGGGGGATATTCAGCGCACTTTTCGGGAGCGGCGGCTTTATTTACGCGATCTATCTCAGTGGTCGAATTGAAAAAAAAGAGGCTTTTCGCATAACTCAGACCACGCTGATTGGTCTGAGCACTCTGACCCGTGTGATCATTTTTGCTGTTGCCGGTGTTTATCTGGATGTGGACTTATTATTGTTGGCATTAGCGCTGGTGCCGGGAATGTTGGTGGGTATTACCTTGGGTCGGCATTTCACCCTCAGAATGTCGCGTGAGCAGTTCCTCAGGATTATCAATATTATTTTGCTGGCTTCGGGGACCATGCTGATTGTCAGGTACTTTAGTTAACAATGATCGCGTGGCTGGTCGATGGAAAGTCCGAATCTCAGAAAGCAAAAAACCCGCCATAGGCGGGTTCTTCTAAATAGGGTGCCGGACTCGGACAACCGGCGCTGGCGCCGTGTTGAACAACGCTTTAGCGTTGGCCCGCAGGGTGAGGCCTGTGGCCGAATAATCGAACGGAGTTCGATGGAGAGTCCGTATCTCAGAAAGCAAAAAACCCGCCATAGGCGGGTTCTTCTAAATAGTGGTGCCCGGACTCGGACAACCGGCGCTGGCGCCGTGTTGAACAACGCTTTAGCGTTGGCCCGTAGGGTGAGGCCTGTGGCCGAATAATCGAACGGAGTTCGATGGAGAGTCCGTATCTCGGAAAGCAAAAAACCCGCCATAGGCGGGTTCTTCTAAATAGTGGTGCCCGGACTCGGAATCGAACCAAGGACACGGGGATTTTCAATCCCCTGCTCTACCGACTGAGCTATCCGGGCAACGCGCAGCATTAAACCGTATTGGCCGAAGGCAGTCAACGGCTTTCTCAACGAAATCAGGCAAAATGCGTCTGGTTGCTGGCTTTTCGGTCAAAGGGCGTGAAATTTGGTCCAAAACTGTCGACGCTCTGCGGCGGCTGTGTGCCGCCGGGAGTGAATTCAGCTTAATGCCCCGTTTCTGCGGCACTGGGCCACCTGTAAGATGTCTTCCGCCAGTCGCTTAGCGACAGATACGTCCTGTAGCTGACGTTTTACCAGCAGTTTACTCAGGCAACCCTCCTGAATCAGCTCCATCTGCTGTGCCACCATGTCGGCGTCATCGGCGTCCATTTCACGGAGTAGATCACGGGTCAGATCCAACGATGTCAGCTTCTGCTGTTCCGCTAGCTGGTGGATCGGGTGGTCCACCTCTGGGAAGAAACTGCAGGCGGCAATAAACAGGCAACCCGGGTAGCGGTCATTTTTGACGTATTCTTCCAGAACGTCATATCGCGCCAGCAGTTTTTGCTGTGGGCTCAGGGTTTCGTCCAGCAAGAGTTGGCGGCGCCAGGTGTCAATTTGCTGACCGTGATAACGCAGGCAGTCATACAACAATGCTTCGCGATCCGGCCAGAATCGCTTTAGGTCACCCGGTTGCACGTCGAGTTTATCTGCCAGCATTTCTAGTGTGGCGGTCGCCAGGCCCTGTTGTTCTAACAGCCCCAGTGCCGTATCAAGAACGTGTTCACGTTGCACTTGTGCTCCCTCCAAATTCGGTTCTGAAATTCAGTGTTATTTATTGCACCACTTTCTGCAAATGCGCGTTGAACGCCGTTGCATCCATAAATCCGGTTACTCGTTGGTTTGTTAACTCTTGCCCGACACCATTAAAGAACAGAATTGTCGGTAATCCCAAGACTTTTAGGTGTTTGAGAAGCGCGACCTGCTCGGTATTGTTGGCGGTCACATCGGCCTGCAGTAGCACTGTGTTGGAAAGCGTAGTCTGAACCGCGGTATCGCTGAAGGTGTACTTTTCGAACTCCTTGCAGGCTACACACCAATCAGCGTACAGATCCAGCATTACTGGCTTCCCTTGCGCCTGTTGCAGCGCAAGATTGAGCTCTTCTACGTTACTAATACGTGTGAACTTCAAATGTTGCACTGCAGCTTGCTGTGCGCTATTGGCACCAAACGCCCAGTCTTGGAGCGGGCGTGCAGTAATCACTGCCGCTGCCAGCAGGAGTAATTGCAATGCACGCCCCCAGCCGCGGGAGGTTTTCAGACTCAACGTGAATGCCCAACCAAAGAACGCCAGGCCGAGCAGGCTCCACAACCGTAGCCCCCATGGCTCGCCAATGACACGTTCCAGCAAGAATACAGGCAGTGCCAGGATCACAAAGCCAAAGGCTTCTTTGACATACTGCATCCATGGGCCGCTGCGCGGCAACAGGCGATTGCCGAACAGGGTCACCAGCACCAGCGGGATACCCATGCCTAACGCATAGAGGTACAACGTACCGCCGCCTGCCCACATGTTACCGCTTTGGGCAATGTACAGCAGGATAGCGCTGAGCGGCGCGGTAGTGCAGGGAGAACAAATCAGCCCAGCCAGCGCACCCATCAGGAACACGCCAGGCAGAGAGCCGCCTTGTTGGGTGTTGCTCCAGCCCGCTAGCCGTGTTTGCAGTGAAGACGGCAACTGCAGCGAATACAGACCGAACATCGACAAAGCCAAAGCGATAAACAGTATCGACAGGCCGATGAGAACATAGGGGTGTTGCAGTGCTGCCTGGAACTGTAGCCCGGCGGCCGCAACCACTAAACCCAGCAGGGTGTAGGTCAGCGCCATGCCCTGAACATACACCACCGCCAGTGCCAGTATGCGTCCACTGCTGTGCGGTTTTTCTCGCCCAAGGATGATGCCGGAAATCAAGGGGTACATCGGCAGTACACAGGGGGTAAAGGCAATACCAATACCAATCAGCAGTGCCCACAGCGGGGAAAATGGCAGACCAGCCGGCACAGGTGCTTCAGGCGCAACGGCAGGCGGCGCGGTGACGGCACTTACGGCATCCAAAGGGATCACCCGTGTTTCCGGTGGGTAGCAGAAACCCGCTTCGGCGCAGCCCTGATAAGTCACACTCACACTGGCGCCACTGGCAGCCTGCCGCAGGGGAATGGGCAGAGTAAGCTGCTGCTTGAAAATGGCCACTTCGCCGAAGAACTCATCTTTATGGCTCAGCCCGGCAGGCAGCGTAAAGGCGCCTAACGTCGCCTGCTGTGGTACCAGTTTGATCTGCTGGCGGTACAGGTAATATCCGGGGCGGATTTGCCAGTTTAGCGTGAGCTGGTGGCCTTGCTGCTTAAAATCAAAGGCAAATGCCTGATCGACGGGCACGAATTGGCTGCCACCCTTTTGGGTGAACAACGAGGCCTGAGCCGCCTGTGGCAAAAAAAACAGGCTGCAAAGCAGGAATATCAATTTAATGAGGCGTTGATCCATAACAGGTAGTCTTTATCTCCAGCCATCACCGGCAGTACCAGTAGCTCGGGCGTTTGGTACGGGTGATGTTGTTTCAAGTAGTTGAGCAGGGCGTCTTGGTGGTGGCGATCGCTTTTGAACAGCATTTGCACTTCGTACTCCTGCTCCAGTTTCCCTTCCCAGTAGTACAACGATGATGCGCCGGGTAGCAGCGTGGCGCAGGCCGCCAGCTTTTCTCCCAATACCCGGGCTGCCAGGTCTTGTGCCGTGGCCTCATCGGGTGCGGTGCAGAGTATGACGATAGCTTCGCAGTCAGACATCTTCGGCCCTCTCATCCAAATTATCAGTGGGCACTATACCTTGAAGGACGGTTGGCTAGAAGGCGAGTTTATCGCCAGTGGGGCAGGGTTGGAGGAAACCGGGGCGGTAAGCCCCGGTGAGAGCATTACAGCATTACGCCGCCCAGCAGGAAGCCGAATAGCACCGCCAATATCACGCCGATGGTGCCGGGGATAAAGAACGGGTGGTTAAAGACAAAGCGCCCAATGCGCGTTGTGCCGGTGTCATCCATCTGCACTGCCGCGACCAGCGTAGGGTAGGTCGGCAGGATGAACAGGCCCGAGACGGCAGCGAAGGATGCCACGGCGGTCAAGGGGGATACATTCAGCGCCAGCGCCATTGGCATCAATGCCTTGGCAGTGGCGGCCTGAGAGTACAGCAGCGCAGAGCAGAAGAAGAAGATCACTGCCAGCAGCCATGGGTGTGACTGAATCACGCTACCCGCTGTCTCTTTGATCCAATCAATATTGGCCTGCACGAAAGTATCGCCCAACCAGGCTACGCCCAGAATACAGATACAGGCGCTCATACCGGCCTTGAAGGTGCTGGAGTTCAGCACTGCATCAGTATCGACGCGACACAGCAGGGTCGTCAGGGTGGCGACGCTCAGCATGATGATCAAAATCGCATTGGTGGTGTTCATCAAGGGTTTTGCCACCAGGCCCAAGCCTGGGCTGTTGATGATGGCGTAGGCTACCACGCACAACACGCCCAGCAGGAACAGCAATACCGAGACTTTGGCCCGCGGTTTGATTTCCATTACCTTGTTGCCGCGCAGTGTCACCAGACCTTCTTCAAGGCGTTTCAGGTAAACCGGGTCGTCAGACAATTTAGAGTCGAACAGCCAGCTCACCAGCAACGACATCACCAGTACGGCACAGAAGGTTGAAGGCATGACCACCATCAGCAGGTGCAGATAGCTGACGCCGTGGCCTTCCATCACGGAAGACATGTAAACTACAGCCGCCGAAATGGGGGATGCAGTGATGGCAATTTGAGCGGAAACCACTGCGGTAGACAGCGGGCGGCAAGGCTTAATGCCCTGTTCTTTCGCCACTTCTGCAATGACGGGCAGTGCGGAAAGAGAGATGTTGCCGGTACCGGCGAAGATGGTCAGAAAATAGGTGACGATCGGCGCTAAGATCGTGATGTGTTTTGGATTCTTGCGCAGCAGTTTTTCAGTTTGCTGCACCAGGTAATCCATACCGCCCGCGACCTGCATTGCCGAGATCGCGGCAATCACAGCCATGATGATGGAAATCACGTCGAAAGGGATGCTACCTGGCTTCACGCCAATCAGCGCCAAGACCAAAACCCCGAGTCCGCCTGCAAATCCAATTCCGATACCGCCCAGCCTGGCCCCTAAAAAAATGGCCAGCAGAACGATAACCAATTCTACGGCTAACATAGTGTCTACTCCTTAAAGTGAGCTATACCCTGCATTTTTAAAGCCGCATCTGCGTTGGCTGTCAGTGCTCACCCCAGTCACTTATTTGAGTAAGCTCTTGGGATTCCCTCTTGCCGCCTTGATGCAGCCCCAATTATTTTGGGTGTAAATTGAAAATAAAAAGTTAAATTTTTGTGGGCGATGGAAAGTAAAAAGGCACGCTATCCAGGGGATTTAGCGTGCCTTTTTGGGCTACCGGGTGTATCTGCTATTGTTCATTTTCATCCGTATAGCGTTTGGCTTTATAGGCCGGGTGCATCAAGTTCTCCACGGAGAAGATGTCATCCAGCTCGGCTTCCGTCAGCAGACCGCGTTCCAATACGACTTCACGTACGGTTTTACCTGTTTCGGCGCAGATCTTCCCGACGATGTCACCATTATGGTGGCCAATGAACGGGTTCAGATAGGTGACGATACCGATAGAATTGAAGACGTAGTGTTCGCACACTTCTTTATTCGCGGTGATGCCGTTAATGCATTTTTCCAGCAGGTTATAACATGCGTTGGTCAGTATATGGATAGACTCGAACATGGCCTGGCCAATGACCGGTTCCATCACGTTCAACTGCAGTTGGCCTGCTTCGGCCGCCATGGTAACGCAAGTGTCGTTGCCAATCACCTTGAAACACACTTGATTGACCACTTCCGGTACAACCGGGTTCACCTTGGCTGGCATGATTGAGGAGCCTGCCTGCAGTTCCGGCAGGTTGATCTCGTTCAAGCCGGCACGAGGGCCTGAAGACAGCAGGCGCAGGTCATTACAGATTTTAGACAGTTTAACCGCCAGGCGTTTCAGTGCGCTGTGTACCATCACATAAGCGCCGCAGTCTGAGGTGGCTTCGATCAAATCTTCGGCGGGCACGACCGGCAAGTTACTGACCTCTGCCAGTTTCTGTACGGCCAATTGTGGGTAGCCTTCAGGCGTGTTGAGCGCCGTACCAATCGCGGTGGCACCCAGGTTCACTTCCAGCAAGAGCTCAGCAGTGCGATGCAAGTTGCGGGTTTCTTCTTTCAGCAAAACGCTGAAAGCGTGGAATTCCTGACCCAACGTCATAGGGACGGCATCCTGCAGTTGGGTACGCCCCATTTTCAGGATGTTTTCAAATTCCTTGGCTTTATGGTCAAAACCTTCGCGCAGTTGGTTGATGGCGTCGATCAGCTTTTGGTTGGAGGCATAAACGGCAATGCGGAAACCGGTTGGGTAGGCGTCGTTAGTGGATTGGCATTTGTTGAGGTGGTCGTTAGGGTTCAGGTATTGATATTCCCCTTTCTGATGCCCCATCAGTTCCAGGCCGATGTTCGCCAGTACTTCGTTGGTATTCATGTTCAGAGACGTGCCGGCGCCGCCCTGGAACACGTCTACTGGGAACTGGTCCATGCATTTGCCTTTATCCAGCACTTCATCACAGGCCTGGATGATGACATCAGCGATTTTGCGCGGAATGGTTTTTAGTTCTTTATTCGCCATCGCTGCGGCTTTTTTTACCATCACCATGCCACGAACAAATTCGGGCACATCACTGATTTTGCTGTTGCTGATATAGAAGTTTTCAATCGCACGCAGAGTGTGAACACCGTAATAGGCTTCTGCGGGGACTTCACGTGTTCCTAACAGGTCTTCTTCGATACGAATGTTATTTGACATGAGAACCTTCTTTAAATTGCTGCCGAATTAATTAATTGTCAGGTAACCAAATTATGTTGCCGAAGGCTTCAGGCGTGAAACGATTAACCATAGTGCCCGTTGCTGCCCAGATCATATGCTGGTTAGTAATAAATGACTGAATCCAGATCACCTTCTGGGCCTTCTTAAATCACGTGTTTCGTGTTCTGTGATCTCATTCACGTTTACTCACTTTAGCAATAAAAAAGGGTCTTTGGTTGAAATGGCTACCGGCTGACCCCATTGTATTGAGGTCGGCCGTTTACCGGCCTCTTTTTCCGCGTCGTCGCCAGTGTGCGGCTACGCAACGCTACCAGAGGAGAACCAGGTGCGCTGGTTACCGTTACTGCTGATATTTCTGTTGGCTTACATAGAAATATCTTTATTTATCAAAGTTGCCGCCGTATTGGGTGTGGCAATTACTCTGTTGCTGGTGGTGTTCACCTCCTGCGTCGGCATTTCGCTGGTACGCAATCAGGGCATGAAAACCTTCATGCAAATGCAACAGAAACTGGCTGCCGGTGAAAGCCCGGCAGCGGAAATGGTGAAGAGTGTTTCGCTGGTGCTGGCGGGTTTCCTGCTGCTTGTCCCAGGGTTTTTTACCGACTTCCTCGGTCTGTTGTTGCTGCTGCCGCCCGTGCAGAAGTCGCTGACGCTTAAGTTGATGCCGCATCTGTCCGTCTACCGCCCAGGCGGTTGGGGGCAAGGGGGCGACGCTGCTAATGGCAACACTTTCGACGGTGAGTTTCAGCGTAAGAATGACGATCGTTATACGTTGGATCACCAACCTGACGATCATGACAAGCGTAACGATCGCTGAAAAAACGCGGCTCAGGCCGCGTTTTTTGTATCGGTAGCCCAGTATTGCCATTAAAAGCGAAAATTTTTTTGGCCGGCCCCTTGAAGGGGAATGGAATGCCCCCATTTCAAATTCCACGAGGCCGGTAATCACAATCCGGTGACAACCCTAAATCTGATAGAGACCTTCTTACAGGAGAGCGTTCAATGAGTATTCGTCCATTGCATGACCGCGTTATCGTCAAGCGCAAAGAAGTTGAATCAAAATCTGCTGGCGGCATCGTTCTGACTGGCTCTGCAGCGGGTAAATCTACTCGTGGTGAAGTAGTTGCAGTTGGTAAAGGACGTGTTCTGGAAAGCGGCAACATCCAGCCGCTGGATGTCAAAGTTGGCGATATCGTGATTTTCAACGACGGCTACGGCGTGAAAGCAGAGAAGATCGACAATGAAGAAGTGTTGATCATGTCCGAAAGCGACATTCTGGCAATTGTTGAAGCGTAATTACGCTTTTATCTTCTGAACTGAACGAGTTGAAGGGAAATACCAATGGCAGCTAAAGACGTAAAATTCGGCAATGACGCTCGCGTGAAAATGCTCCGCGGTGTGAATGTTCTCGCTGATGCAGTGAAAGTGACCCTGGGCCCGAAAGGCCGTAACGTAGTGCTGGATAAATCCTTCGGCGCTCCTACCATCACTAAAGATGGCGTATCTGTTGCTCGTGAGATCGAACTGGAAGACAAGTTTGAAAACATGGGTGCGCAAATGGTGAAAGAAGTTGCCTCTAAAGCGAACGACGCGGCAGGCGACGGTACCACCACTGCAACCGTACTGGCTCAATCCATCATCACCGAAGGCCTGAAAGCAGTCGCTGCCGGCATGAACCCGATGGATCTGAAGCGCGGCATCGACAAAGCGGTTATCGCTGCTGTTGAAGAGCTGAAAAAACTGTCCGTACCTTGCTCTGACTCCAAAGCTATCGCTCAGGTAGGCACTATCTCTGCAAACTCCGACGAAACCGTGGGTAAACTGATTGCAGAAGCGATGGAAAAAGTCGGTAAAGAAGGCGTCATCACCGTTGAAGAAGGCACTGGCCTGCAAGACGAGCTGGACGTGGTTGAAGGTATGCAGTTCGACCGTGGTTACCTGTCTCCATACTTCATCAATAAACCAGAAACAGGTTCTATTGAACTGGAAAGCCCGTTCATCCTGCTGGCTGACAAGAAAATCTCCAACATCCGTGAAATGCTGCCAGTACTGGAAGCCGTAGCGAAAGCGGGCAAACCACTGCTGATCATTGCTGAAGATGTTGAAGGCGAAGCGCTGGCTACCCTGGTGGTTAACACCATGCGCGGCATCGTGAAAGTGGCTGCGGTTAAAGCACCTGGTTTCGGTGACCGTCGTAAAGCCATGCTGCAGGACATCGCTACCCTGACTGCCGGTACCGTTATCTCTGAAGAGATCGGTCTGGAGCTGGAAAAAGCGACCCTGGAAGACCTGGGCCAGGCTAAGCGTGTTGTTATCAACAAAGACACCACCATCATCATCGATGGCGTGGGCGACGAAGCGACTATCAAAGGCCGCGTTACCCAGATCCGTCAGCAGATCGAAGAAGCGACCTCTGACTACGATCGTGAAAAACTGCAAGAGCGTGTCGCTAAACTGGCTGGCGGCGTTGCCGTTATCAAAGTTGGCGCAGCAACTGAAGTTGAAATGAAAGAGAAGAAAGCACGCGTTGAAGATGCCCTGCACGCAACCCGTGCTGCGGTTGAAGAAGGCGTGGTTGCGGGTGGTGGTGTTGCACTGATCCGTGTAGCAAGCAAAATCGCTAACCTGAAAGGCGACAACGAAGACCAGAACGTCGGTATCAAGGTTGCACTGCGCGCGATGGAATCCCCGCTGCGTCAGATCGTAATCAACGCCGGTGAAGAAGCTTCTGTTATTGCGAACAACGTGAAAGCAGGCGAAGGCAGCTACGGCTACAACGCTTACACCGAAGAATACGGCGACATGATCGCGATGGGTATCCTGGATCCAACCAAAGTAACCCGTTCTGCTCTGCAGTACGCGGCATCTGTGGCTGGCCTGATGATCACCACCGAATGCATGGTAACCGACCTGCCAAAAAGCGATGCACCTGATTTAGGTGGCGCTGGCGGTATGGGTGGCATGGGCGGCATGGGCGGCATGATGTAATCATCCCCCACGTTAGCGTGTGCAAAAGCCCCGGCCAATTGGTCGGGGTTTTTTTTGCGTGCTTTGTCGTACGGCTTTTGATGATATTTTTGCAGACCGGACTGATTTAGCTGGTAAACTGATCTTTCATCAGCTGTCGCTCAAGACGTTGGCCAGCACCAGTGGCAACGGATGCTTAAGAGATGGCAACGCTTTCTGATAAGCTTTTGCGAAATTCTCAATATAGATGGGGAACAAGATGCGGATTAAAGCCTTACTGGGTCTTTCGGCAGCGGTACTGCTGGCAGGTTGCAGCAGCACCAATGAACTGTCCGCTGCAGGCCAACAGGTTAAATTCACCGACACCAAACCGGCAGCAGAATGCCAGCTGGTGGGCGAAGTGACCGGCACTCAGAGCAACTGGTTGTCAGGTAATGGCGGTGAAGGTAGTTCCATGCGCGGTGCGGCAAACGATCTGCGTAATAAAGCGGCGGCAATGGGTGGCAATGTCATTTATGGTGCAACCAGCCCAAGCCAGAACTTACTGTCAAGCTTTGCCCCATTAGACAGCAAAATGGTTGGCCAGGTTTATAAGTGCCCGTAACATAATACGATTTACAAGATGGCATAAAAAAGAGGCATGCTCAGGCATGCCTCTTTTTGTCTCGATAAACCGCCATCGTCAGTCTTGCATCAGGTGCAGGTCGAGAGGGGTTTTGCTTGGCTTACCACCGACTTCACGGGTGAGGCGTGGCACCATATAGCCGGAAACTTTGCTCAGCAGAGACTGCATGATTGCGCGTGCCTCGTCATCACTGACCATAAAGTGCGCGGCTCCCTGTACCTTATCCAGTACGTGGATGTAGTACGGTAGAATACCTGCATCAAATAGCGCGTTACTCAGTGCCGCCAGCGTGTCAGCATTATCATTAATACCACGCAGCAGCACGCTTTGATTCAGCAACGTGACACCGGCCAGGCGCAGCTGTGCCATGCTGGCTTGCAGTTCGCGGTCAATTTCATTGGCGTGGTTGATATGCGTGACCATCAACACCTGTAGGCGTGATACTGAAAGCCGCTGACACAGCTCAGGCGTAATGCGCGCAGGGATAACGACGGGTAAGCGGGTATGAATACGCAGCCGTTTCAGGTGCGTAATGGCTTCTAGTTCACCGATCAACCAGTCCAACTCATGGTCTTTCGCCATCAACGGGTCCCCACCGGAGAAAATAATCTCATCCAGTTCTGGGTGTTGGCGGATATAATCCAGCGCTTGACGCCAGTTGGCCTTGTTGCCCTGGTTGTCCTGATACGGAAAATGGCGGCGGAAGCAGTAACGGCAGTTGACCGCACAGCCTCCTTTGACCAACAGCAAAGCACGATTACGGTATTTGTGCAGCAGGCCTGGCACCACACTACGTTGTTCATCCAGCGGGTCGTTTGTGAAGCCAGGCGCATTGATGAACTCTTCGCTGGCAGTCAGAACCTGGCGCAGTAACGGGTCATCGGGATCGCCGGAACGCATGCGTGCGGCGAAGGCGCGTGGTACGCGCAATGCGAACAGGCGCCGGGCTTCGCGGCCCTGCGGCAGCTCTGGATGCGTATTCAGTGATAAAAGCTGCAGTAATTCATCGGGATCGGTAATAACATCGGCGAGTTGATGCAACCAATCTTCTCTATATGCCGTACTTTGGGTTATAATGTGTGCCATTTTTTTGGCTAAGCTACCAGTTTAAATATTCAGAGGGCCATCATGGCGACTTATTCTAGCAACGATTTCCGTCCGGGTCTTAAAATCATGTTCGAGGGTGAACCTTACGCCATCGAATCCAGTGAGTTCGTCAAGCCGGGCAAAGGCCAGGCGTTTGCACGCGTTAAGATGCGTCGTCTGCTGACCGGCAGCCGCGTTGAAAAAACCTTCAAATCTACTGACTCTTGCGAAGGCGCAGACGTTGTAGATACCAACATGAACTACCTGTACAACGACGGTGAGTTCTACCACTTCATGCACCCTGAGACTTTCGAGCAACACGGTGTTGAAGAAAAAACTGTATCTGATGCGGCAAAATGGCTGCAAGATAACGCAGAATGTATCGTTACCCTGTGGGACGGTCGTCCTATCGCGGTTCAGCCGCCGAACTTCATCGAAGCTGAAATCGTTGATACCGATCCAGGCCTGAAAGGCGACACTGCGGGTACCGGCGGCAAGCCTGCTACCCTGAGCACTGGCGCTGTGGTTAAGGTTCCCCTGTTCGTACAGATTGGCGAAGTTGTCCGCGTTGACACTCGCTCTGGCGAATACGTTTCACGCGTTAAATAAGTTTCAACACAAAGGAGCCAAACTTGGCTCCTTTGTTTTATCCCTTCCCGCATATTGTTGGCAGAATCTGAATAATGAAGAAAACTCTGTTAGCCGTTGTCTCCCTGTTGTTACTGATGTCCCTTAGCAGTTGTAATACTTTCCGTGGCTTCGGTGAGGACGTCCAGCACCTCGGCGGCGCTATTTCGCGCACGGCCAGCTAATACACATAAAATGCACTAATGTCATAGTGCAAAATAAAACCATTTTAAACAGCAACGCCCGCTAATATTTACTAAGCTTAGAAAGTCGTATTTTTTCATCACTGATAAATAAGGACTTCCCTATGCTGAAGAAAAGTATTATCGCGATTTTCTCTTTGATGATTTTGACCTCATTGACCGC
Source organism: Serratia sp. CoH_122_TC_1 (assembly GCF_058191755.1). NCBI lineage: Bacteria > Pseudomonadati > Pseudomonadota > Gammaproteobacteria > Enterobacterales > Yersiniaceae > Serratia > Serratia sp. CoH_122_TC_1. The sequence continues at coordinate 295,508 of NZ_JBXWLA010000004.1, read as the reverse complement.
ATGCAATACCACTCAAGGTGTGGGCGAAGATATTCAGGCTGGCGGTAAGGCCATCCAGCGTAGTGCGCAATAGCCCGCATTCCTGATCCTGGTGGTATTTCCCACGGTGGAATACCACCGCATCGTCAAAGCTGCTTGCCTGCCCGTTTACGGGCCTGATATCCTGCCTCTGGCGGCTCTTCTTGCCCGCAATTCATCATCAAACTGAACGGGACGACCCGTTTACGTGCCATTGTTCGGGGACGACCCCACTTATGGAGGCCGTCTCATGGCTTGGATTATTTTACTTATCGCGGGTTTACTTGAAGTTGTGTGGGCTATCGGCCTGAAATACACCCATGGATTTACCCGCCTGACGCCGAGCATCATTACCGTTGTCGCTATGGTGGTCAGTATGGTGCTGTTGGCGAACGCGATGAAAACGCTACCTGCGGGCACCGCTTATGCCGTCTGGACGGGCATCGGCGCTGTAGGGGCAGCAATTATGGGGATGGTATTGCTGGGTGAGTCGACCAATATCGCGCGCATTATCAGCCTGTGCCTGATCGTTGTCGGCATACTCGGGTTGAAGTTCAGCAGTCACTGATGTTGCTGTTGTTTCACCCAGATTAGCTTATCCGTATCAAAGCCGTTGTTTTTCGCGGTTTGTACTAATCTGTCGCGCGTGGCGGTGTCCAGTGTCGGCGTGCGCGACAGTATCCACAAATACCCCCGGTTTGGGCCGCATACCAGGGCGTAGCGGTAATTCGCATCCAGCTCAATCACGTTATATCCACCGTAGAAAGGCCCAAAAAAGGACACCTTAAGTGCGGCAACCTGCGGTGAACCCGTAAAATAGGCCTTGCCCGTGCTTTCCTGCCATTGTTGTTTTTGCGAATTAAAACCCCGATTAACCACTTTTAGGCCACCGTCTTCGCGAGGGCTGTAACTGGCGGTAACCTGCTCGAGGCCCCGTTCAAAACGGTGATCAAAGCGAGCGATTTCATACCAGGTACCGAGGTAGCGTTGGCTGTCGAAATCATTCACTACTTTGATATCCTGCGGAGGGGAAACGCTGCACGCGGCGGAAAGGAAGGCGGGAATAATCGTGCATAGCTTTGACCGAAGACGCATGGGTTACTCCTGTTTACCTGATGTGAATAAACAGTGTAGCCGAAAGGCAAAGCTGGCGGCCAATAAGCGTTGGCCGCCAGCGGTGTTTTATAGCGTTACTACGCCGATAACGGTGACGACGCTGAGGATAGCTGCCAGGCCATAGAACACCCATTTACCTGCCGGCACGTGGATTTTCAAATCGTGCATCGCATGATGGATACGATGCAGACCGCACCACAGTGGCAGGATGATCATCAGCAGCAGGAACAAGCGGCCGATCAGGCTTTGACAGAAAGCCAGCACGCGGTCATAGCCTAATGCATCGCCGGGGAACCACCCCAGCGGCAGCAGAATGCCGACCAGCAGTACGATAGCGGGCGCGATGATCGCCCCCCACATGCCGCCAGCGCCGAATAATCCCCAGAAAACCGGTTCGTCTGAGCGTTTAGGTGCTTGATTTATCATGTTTCCTCCGGATTACAGCAAGGCCACGGCCAGGATGACCACGCTGGCGAGCAGCGTTACTGCCCATAGCGCTTTGACGATAGGCCCAGGCCCCATTTTCTCGCTGTTGACCACGATATTGGCGGCTTTCGGTGCCAAGTCGAACCAGGTTTTGGTATGCAGCAGTGCGGCCAGCAGGGCGATGATGTTAATCAGCAGCACCAGTGGGTTTTGCAGGAAACCGACGAAACCTGCCCAACTATCCGCTCCACCTTTCAGTGCAAAAACGCCGTAGATCAGCACGATACTGAACCAGACTGCCGGTACTGAAGTCCCTTCACGCAGCATATAGAAACGGTAAAAGCCGAGTTTTTGCCACCAGGTCGGCGTCATGGTGCGCACATAGGGCTTACGTTGTGTAGTCATTGCTGTTTATCTCCCTTATTGCGGCTTCAGCATGGCGATCATGAAGTCTTTGGCGCTTTCTACCTTGCCTTGCTGAATCGCAGCGGCTGGATCAACGTGCTTCGGACAGACTTCAGAACAATAGCCAACAAAGGTACAGCTCCATACGCCGTTCTGGCCGTTGAGCTGCGCCATGCGCTGTTTCTGGCCGTGGTCGCGGTTATCCAGGTTATAGCGATGCGCCAGGGTAATCGCCGCAGGGCCAATAAACTCTGGGTTCAGGCCGAATTGCGGACAAGCGGCGTAACACAAACCGCAGTTGATGCAGCCAGAGAACTGGTGATACTTGGCCATCTGCGCAGGGGTTTGTACGTTAGGGCCATCTTCCGGTTTGCGGTTATTGCCGATGATATAAGGCTTAATGGCTTCCAGACTTTCGATAAAGTGAGTCATGTCGACCACCAAATCACGTTCAATCGGGAAGTTCCCCAGGGCCTCTACTTTCATACCGTCGGTGTATTCGCGCAGGAAGGTTTTACAGGCCAATTTCGGAACCCGGTTGACCATCATGCCGCACGAACCGCAAATCGCCATGCGGCATGACCAGCGGTAGGACAGGTCGGGCGCCAGGTTATCCTTGATATAGCCCAGCGCATCGAGCAGCGAGGTTTGTTCGTCATAAGGGACTGCAAAGGTTTCGAAATGCGGCTCGGCATCGCGTTCAGGGTTATAGCGCATGACCTCGATTTTCAGGGTCTTCATCTCAGCCATTTGCCTGCTCCTTATCCTTTTTATCCTGTGCTTCGGCTTCAGCACCGTACACGCGTTTGGCCGGTGGCAGTTTGGTGATCTTCACGTCGCTGTATTCCAGGCGTGGTGCGCCGTTCGGGTTATGGAACGCTAAGGTATGCTTCAGGAAGTTCACGTCGTCACGTTCGGTACAGCCTTCATCCAGGCGCTGGTGAGCACCGCGGGACTCTTTGCGGTTCAGGGCAGAGTGTGCCATGCATTCTGCGACGTCCAGCCCGTAACCCAGCTCGATGGTGTACAGCAAATCGGTATTGAACACGCTGGAACTGTCGGTGATTTTTACGCGTTTGAAACGTTCTTTCAGCTCAGCCAGCTTATCGACAGTCTTTTGCATCAACTCTGGCGTGCGGTAAATGCCGCAGCCTTCTTCCATCGACATGCCCATTTCGTCGCGGATTTTGGCCCAGTTCTCGTTACCTTCCTGTTTCATCAGGTTGCTCAGACGGGTCTCGACGTCGCGGCCCTGTGCATCCAGAGCACTGCCGTTGGCCGGGCCGCTTTCCAATGCCCGACGTGCGGCGTGCTCACCGGCAACTCGGCCAAACACCACTAATTCTGCCAGTGAGTTGGAACCCAGCCGGTTGGCGCCGTGCAGACCGACAGACGAACATTCGCCAACGGCAAACAGCCCCTTGATGCGTGTCTCACAGTTTTGGTCGGTCTCAATACCCCCCATGGTGTAGTGCGCGGTCGGACGAACCGGAATGGGGTCTTTCACCGGATCCACGCCGACGTAGGCTTTGGCCAGTTCACAAATAAACGGCAGGCGTTCGAGCAGTTTCTTTTCCCCCAAATGGCGCAGGTCGAGATAGACCACGTCACCACGAGGTGTCGGGATGGTGCGGCCGGCACGCCATTCGTGCCAGAAGGCCTGAGAAACTTTGTCGCGCGGGCCCAGTTCCATGTATTTATTCTTCGGTTCGCCCAGCGGGGTTTCTGGCCCCATGCCGTAGTCTTGCAGATAGCGATAGCCGTCTTTGTTCACCAGAATGCCGCCTTCACCACGGCAACCTTCAGTCATCAGAATGCCGGAGCCTGGCAAACCGGTCGGGTGATATTGGACGAACTCCATATCGCGCAGCGGTATGCCGTGATGGAACGCCATACCCATGCCATCACCGGTAACGATGCCGCCGTTGGTGTTGTAGCGGTATACGCGTCCAGCACCGCCGGTAGCCATGATCACCGCATTGGCACGGATCTGCACGCGGGTGCCTTCCATCATGTTCATCGCTATCAAACCACGGGCCTGACCGTCATCCACCAGAATATCCAGCACAAAGTGCTCGTCAAAACGCTGGATTTGCGGGTATTTGAGTGACGTCTGGAACAGGGTGTGCAGCATATGGAAGCCGGTTTTATCGGCGGCGAACCAGGTACGTTCAATCTTCATGCCGCCGAAGCGACGCACGTTGACTGAACCGTCTGGTTTGCGGCTCCACGGGCAACCCCACTGTTCAAGTTGGATCATTTCACGTGGGCAGTTGTGAACGAAATGGTCGACTACGTCCTGTTCACACAACCAGTCGCCACCGGCAACGGTGTCGTTAAAGTGGTAGTCAAAGGTATCGTGATCCTGAGTAACGGCGGCGGAGCCCCCTTCGGCGGCCACGGTATGGCTGCGCATCGGGTAAACTTTAGAGATCAGCGCGATTTTCAGTTGGGGATTGGCTTCCGCTGCGGCTATTGCTGCACGTAAACCAGCACCCCCGGCCCCAATAATGGCAAGATCGGCGTTAAAGGTTTGCACTGCATTCCTCCAATATTCTTGTTAAGAACGGCAAATTAAATATCTATGCTTAATATTTATAAAAATTCTTCGGGTGCTAACTAATTGAGTTCATTGTCGTTGCATAAAGACTAAGGATAGATATCTCCCACCAATAATGTGGAATTAACTATACCTAAAGATAAGTAGAAGAAATTTGATGTGATCGATTGTTTTGCCTTTTAACTCGAAGCCGGAAGGATAATTGCCTGCAAGGGGTATTTAACGTTTATTCACCTTTTATTAACCTTTCTGCTAATTATTTATCAGGAAATACCGCCATTAAAGGCGCCGGGCTGTTAAGAATTTGTTTGCATGCCAGGATACGAGTAGACTGCATCCCCTGTTTGATTTCGGAGTAATTACCATGAGCGAAACGGCAAGCTGGCAGCCAAGTGCACCCATCGCCAATTTGTTGAAACGCGCAGCGATCCTGACTGAGATCCGGCGTTTCTTCGCCGATCGTGGCGTATTAGAAGTTGAAACGCCAACCATGAGCCAGGCGACGGTCACCGATATCCACCTGTTCCCGTTCCAGACTCGCTTTGTCGGACCCGGTGCCGCGGATGGCCTGACGCTGTACATGATGACCAGCCCGGAATACCACATGAAACGGTTGTTGGCGGCAGGCAGCGGACCGATCTATCAGATGGGGCGCAGTTTCCGTAATGAAGAAGCGGGCCGGCACCACAACCCGGAATTCACCATGCTGGAGTGGTACCGTCCGCATTACGACATGTACCGGCTGATGAATGAAGTGGACGATCTGTTGCAGCAGGTATTGGATTGCGACAGCGCGGAGACGCTGTCGTATCAGCAGGCTTTCTTGCGCCATCTGGATATCGATCCGTTGTCTGCGGAGAAAGTGCAGCTGCGTGAAGCGGCAGCCAAGCTCGATCTGAGCAACATCGCCGATACTGAAGAAGATCGCGACACGCTGCTGCAACTGTTGTTCACCGTGGGTGTGGAACCGCACATCGGCCGTGATAAACCGGCATTCGTTTATCATTTCCCGGCCAGCCAGGCATCGTTGGCGGAAATCAGTACTGAAGATCACCGGGTGGCGGAACGTTTCGAGGTCTATTTCAAAGGGATTGAGCTGGCGAATGGTTTCCGTGAACTGACCGACAGCCGTGAACAGCGTCAGCGTTTTGATCAGGACAATCGCAAGCGTGCGGAACGCGGTTTGCCGCAGCATCCGATTGATAACAATTTATTGGACGCTTTGCAGCATGGCATGCCGGAATGTTCTGGTGTGGCCCTGGGGGTTGACCGGCTGGTGATGCTAGCGCTGGGGGCAGAAAGCCTGAGCGACGTGTTGGCCTTCCCGGTTGGGCGCGCGTAAGCGTATCTCTGTCGTCTTTCACGCCGCAGCATTCAGACAGATTTGTCGCTCACCCCACTGGCTTACTGAAGTAAGTCAGTGTCTGGGGATCGGCGAGCTGGCCGCAACGTGAAATCCATAGGGTATATTGTGGTGATAAAAGGGTTCGGTGTTGCATTGCACGCCGAACCCTTTTTGCATGCTGAGGTTACAAACTGCCCGATTCGCGTTTGGTGTTAGGCGCCGGCGTGGAAGGCGGCGTGCGACCGTTGCTGGTCAAGCGGGATAGCGTTTCGCTGCGCACCTGGAACGGCGGGTATGGCAGCGTAATGCCATGCTCGCGGTAACCGGACAGGATCAACTGATGGATCTCGTGACGCAGCGGCATGCGGTGGCCCATTTCTGCGGCATAGATACGCAGTTCAAAGATCTGGATGCCTTGCTGTAGATCGACCAGATAGACTTCAGGCGCCGGGTTATCCAGCACCAGTGAGCAGCGCTCTGCGGCGTTGGTCAGGATCTTGGTCACTTCTTCACTGTTGGCATCCGCAGGTGCCGGCACGGTCAGTACCACACGGGTCAGGTTGTCCGACAGCGACCAGTTGATAAACTGTTCAGTGATGAATGCCTTGTTAGGCACGATGATCTCTTTGCGATCCCAATCCGAAATTGTCGTGGCTCGGGTGTTAATCTTGGTGACGCTGCCGGTCAGATTGCGGATCGTCACGGTATCGCCGATGCGGATCGGTTTCTCGAACAAAATGATCAGGCCGGAGATAAAGTTAGAGAAGATCTCCTGCATACCAAAGCCCAACCCCACGCTGAGCGCAGTCACTACCCATTGCAGTTTCGACCACTCGATGCCGATCCAGGCAAAGCTGAGCAATGCGCCGAACAGCAACAGCAGATACTTGGTGATGGTGGTGATGGCATAGCCAGTGCCCGGTGCCAGATCCAGGTGTTGAAGCACTGCCAGTTCCAACAGCGCCGGCAGGTTACGCACCAGCTGCATGGTGACGATCAGCACCAGAATGGCGATCAATACCGCACCAAGGGTGATTGGATGCGCGGTATCCACCCCATTGACCGTCGAGCTGACGTTCCACAGGGTGATGTTTTCCAGGAAGCTAAAGGCGGAATGGATTTCTGACCACAGGACGATCACTGACACCAGCGCGATCATTGTCAGGATCGAACGCACCAACCGCAGGGATTGGGCACTGATGGTGTCCAGATCGATCTCCGAGTCATCCAGATCCATCGAACCTTCGGTGCTGTTGGGGGCGTGTGAGGTTTCCTCTTCACCACGCGCACGCTGGGCCAGGATATCGGCACGGCGCTGCTTGGCGCGGTCGAAGGCGATACGGCGGCGCTGGATAAGCATCCACCGGCGAATAATATGGTAGATCACTAGCAGGAAGAACCAGATTGCGACGGAGGTTTCCAATCGTGCCAGCAGCGCCTGCGACGTGGTCAGATACCCGACGGCGGAGGCGAGCGCCGCCAACACCGGTGCTGACAACAGCAGCCCCCAGAGCGCGGTGTTGATGATGTTCTCACCGGAGCCTTTCTTGTCCAGATACAGCGGAATGCCTGCACGTTTCAGGCTGTTGGTGACGATAGCCAGCGCTAAACACAGCAGGATAAAGCACAGCCGGCCAAGGGTATTGGCAAATTCGCGTTCTTTCAGGCTGTCGAAGGTGATCAGGGCCATGATCAGCGGCACGATCAGCCAGATCGACATTTTGTAGTAGCGCATGGCGCGTGAAACTTGCTTCGCCGGCCAGCGGAAATGCACGATGAATAGCCCTTGCGGGTGGGCAAACGCGGCGCAAATCATACATACCCAGAGGATTGGCAGTGTGGCCGTCACCCCTTTGCCGATCGCTTCTGCGACCGGATAATTCCAGGCGCTTTGCAGGCCAAACCCGAGTGCTGCCCAGAGTACAGGTAGCGGCAGTGCAACCAGAATTGACCAGAATACGGTGCGTACGGTCAGGAAAAATTCGTCTTGGGTGACCTTACCAACTCGGCTGCTGGCCCGAGCCAGGAAGTCGTGGTAGTGCTTACGGGAACTGATGCTGAAAATGACCAGCAGCAGAGCGCCAAAGATGGGGATCAGTGTTTCGCGGCTGGTTACCATCATCATAAAGGCGCCGCCCAGCTGCGATAACGTATCCAGCGACAGCAAGAGCGTAAGATCGTGCGCCACGTTAATCGGGTAGGACAGGGTGATCGGATTAACATCCGGGACCCAGAACAGATAGCGGTGCGTGGCGTCCTTGATTTCGTTCAGCGCCTCGATCAACTGGGTATTTGCTACTTTAAGCTTGGTCAGTTCGAGGATTTGAGTGTCGCAGCCAGAAAGCAGTGAATTCAGGAGCTCACGTTGGGTACGCAATTGGGCGTCGACAATGCGACGTTCTGCGCTCGTCAATTCACTGCCGTCGTCACGTTTGAATTCTCGCTGAGGCAGCTTCTCTAACTGGCTTTCAAACTGCAGCCGTTGCACGCGCAGTTGGGCCATATCGCCATCGAGCTGCTGTGGCTTGGGCATTTCCGGTAGCGTTGCCACCTGAGCGCGCAGGGTTTCGCCGAGTGCCGACGAGGAGCCGAGCCATTGCGCCTGTTCGATAATGGTGCTTAGTGCCTGACGCACCTGCAGCGTTTGGGCGGCGGCCCGGCGTTGTTGGGATGAGATCAGGTCCATACGCTGGGCCTGATTATTCAACGCGGCAGAAAGCTCGCGGTTAATCTGTAACTGCTGACTGACGCTTTTTGGCAGATCGCCATTTTGTTCGGCGAGTTGTTCGGTCTTTTCCAGCGCCAGCTCGGCTTCACGTTGCCGCTGTGCGTTGAGGTTATTGCGTAACGCCTGCAGTTGAACGTCAATCTTCTCATGGCGCTTTTTGTAGACTTCTGCGCGCATTCGCGCCAGCTCTTGACGGTTGTTGGCGGACAGTTGCGCCAGCTCGAGCTCGTCCACCTTGGCTTTGCGCGCCGCGGCCTCTGCCTGCAATAACGCCAGCGCTGCTTGCGCATGCGGGGTGGTTGGATTGGCGGGTTGAGCCTGCAGGCGGCGCTGTACTTCCGTCAACGCACGGCGTGCATCGGTCTGCTGCTGTGGCAATTGGCCCAGAGAGTCGCTGATCTCTCGCGTACGGTCCTGTTCTTGTTGAAGCAGGCGTGCCTGTTCCAGCAGCAGGCTGCTGGTCTGCAGTATTTGCTGCTCCAGATCGCTGGCCGGCAGATTATCGCCGTTTGGCAGGATTTTACTGTTTTCCAGCGTTAACTGACGGCGCAGTTCCTGCGTCATCTTGGGGAAGTCGTCAATTACGCGTTGGTACTGTTCAACGCGCGTTAACGACTCTTTCCGCTCTGACAACCAATTGAGGGCGCTTTGGAGTGCCTCTGTCGTTTCCGCCTGATTAGGCGCGCTTTTGTTGCCCTCGGCCTGCTTTAGCTCTTGTTTAATCTGAGCTTCAGTGGGCACCGTAGCGGCCAGCACCGGTTGAGACAGTAAACAACCGAGCAATAGCGTGATAATCAGGCGCACAGCGTCAATTCCTTTAGATCTGCGGTGATTCAGCGGCGACAGGCGCGGCTGGTATTTCTGCGTAGGCTTCACCCATGCGGGTCACGGTGCCGTTATTCAGCTGCGGAGCAAACGCTACGCTGCCTGGTGTAAACAGGTTGATGACGGTAGAGCCGAGCTTGAAACGGCCCATTTCTTCGCCTTTTTCCAAGGCGATGGCACCTTCTGCACCCTCTTCCGGATAGGTCCAGCGCTTGATCACGCCTTCGCGTGGTGGCGTTACCGTACCAGCCCACACCGTTTCGATACTGCCAACGATAGTGGCACCGACCAGAATCTGCACCATTGGCCCGATGGCGGTATCAAATACGCAGATGACACGCTCGTTGCGTGCGAACAGGTTCGGCACGTTGGCGGCGGTGAGTGGGTTGACGGAAAACAGGTCGCCCGGGACGTAAATCATTTCGCGCAATACGCCAGCGCAAGGCATATGTACGCGGTGATAATCACGCGGGGCCAGGTAAGTGGTGGCAAACAAGCCGTTGCGGAATGGCTCCGCCAGCATATAGTTGCCGGCAAGCAGCGCTTCCAGACTGTAGTAATGGCCTTTAGCCTGGAAAATTTGATCGTCGTTGATCGGGCCGAGCTGGCTTATCGCACCATCGGCAGGCAGCGCCAACCAGTGGGCGTCGTCGATGATCGGACGCGCACCGTCACGCAGCGGTCGCACAAAGAAATCGTTAAAAGTGGCATAAGAAGCCAGGTCAGGATTTTTTGCTTCCTGCATGTCCACGCGGTAATAGCGGGCGAACGCCTTCAGTACAAGCTGGGTTAGCCAGCCCGCGTTTTTATCCGCACCCCAGCCAGCCAGGCGGGTCAGTGCCAGCTTTGGCAACCAATACTGCAATTTAATTTTGATGCTATCCAGCACGTTAACCTCGTAAATCGGGGTAAAAGGGCGCGCATTGTAACTGTGGCTCCGCCACAGTCAACGCCGCCCGGTATGATCAGTCTGCGGCATCAGTAAAGTTCTTGCGAACCTTCACTTGCGCCATGCTTTCCAGAATACGGTGGTAGTTGTCAAAACGTTCTTTCGCGATGTCGCCTTTCTCCATTGCGGCACGGATCGCGCAGCCTGGATCGGTATCGTGGCGGCAATCACGGAATTTGCAACCGCCTAAATAATTACGGAATTCGACAAAACCTTGGGTGATTTGTTCCGGTTCCAGGTGCCACAGGCCAAACTCGCGCACCCCTGGGGAGTCAATCACGTCGCCGCCGTGCTGGAAATGATACAGCCGTGCAGCGGTAGTGGTATGTTGCCCGAGGCCAGAGACATCGGAAACCTGATTTACCAGAATTTGCTCTTTGGACGCAGGAAGCAGAGCGTTCAGCAGGCTGGACTTGCCGACCCCTGACTGGCCCGCAAAGATGCTGATGCGCCCAACCAGCGCTTGTTCAAACGCTTCCATGCCTTCGCGCGTCTGGCTGGAGACTTCTAATACCCGATAGCCAATCTTGCGATAGGTATCCATCATACCGTCGACCCGTTTACGCGCTTCGGCATCTAACAGATCAATCTTGTTCAGGACGATCAGTGGCTCAACTTCCAGCGTTTCACAGGCGACCAGGTAACGGTCGATGATGTTTAGCGAAAGTTCGGGTAAGATCGCCGAAACAATAACGATTTGGTTGATATTAGCGGCGATCGGCTTCACGCCGTCATAGAAGTCTGGGCGTGTCAGTACCGAGGTGCGTTCGTATACCGCCTCGACAATCCCTTTGACCCCTTCATGGGTGCCAACACCGGGACGCCATACCACACGATCGCCGGTGACCAGTGAACGCAACGTACGGCGGATATTACAGCGATGCTGGGTACCGTCCGCTGCTTCAACGTCAGCATGCATGCCAAAACGGCTGATTACGATGCCGTCCTGCGGCTCGCCCAGTTGGGAATCATCCAGTTCCGGTTTGTTATCGGTGCGCTTCAGGCGACGTTGATGGTTCGCCTGCACGCGGCGTTCTTGACCTTTGGACAGTTTGTTCTTGCTCACTGCGCCTCACTTGAATCCGCTTTATCGCTCATGGCGACCAAAAAGACTATGATACACGCTATTTTATATTAAATAACCGTTGTTAGCCGCCACGCGCAGCGTACCTCTGCCAGCAAACAGCCAGCGTCGGTCGCCGCCTTGTCCACAGTTTGTTTATCTTTTGGCTTTTACGCAGGAAATATCATGACAGGAAACGAAAATAACCTGATTTGGATCGATCTGGAAATGACTGGGTTGGATCCTGAACGCGATCGCATTATCGAGATCGCCACATTGGTCACTGACGCCAATTTGAACATCCTTGCAGAAGGCCCGGTAATCGCCGTACATCAATCAGATGAACAACTGGGGCTTATGGATGACTGGAACGTGCGCACGCATACCGGCAGTGGGCTGGTGGAGCGTGTGAAGGCCAGCCAGTTCGACGACCATGCCGCTGAACTGGCGACCATTGCCTTTTTGCAGCAGTGGGTTCCTGCCGGTAAATCACCGATTTGTGGCAACAGTGTTGGTCAGGACCGTCGCTTCCTGTTCCGTTATATGCCAGAGCTGGAAGCCTACTTCCATTACCGCTATCTGGATGTCAGTACGCTAAAAGAGTTGGCTCGTCGTTGGAAGCCGGAAATCCTGAGCGGTTTTAAAAAGCAGGGGACGCATCAGGCAATGGATGACATCCGTGAGTCGGTGGGCGAGTTGGCCTATTACCGTGAGCATTTCATTCAGTTGTAATGGATGTGGGGCCCTCGACAGGGCCGTATTCCAAAAGTGCTCGGCTGCGCCGCTTAATTGTTCAATCAGCCGATTTAATCAGCAATCAAACAAAAATCGTGTTTTTTTGCTTTTAGGGGCTTGCGGCCAAAAGGATTTCTCGTATAATGCGCACCCCGTACCGATGAGGAATTTCGTTTAGTTCCGACATCGATACGCCGGGCGGGAATAGCTCAGTTGGTAGAGCACGACCTTGCCAAGGTCGGGGTCGCGAGTTCGAGTCTCGTTTCCCGCTCCAAAATTATACGCTGCAGAGCATTCTGCAGATGACGAAGAAAGGGGCTTTTGCCCCTTTTTTCGTTTTTGTATTTCCTGACCACGCGTTTTCCTGGTCAATGCAAGTGGGTCACTCCTTGCTCCCAATATTTGTATTCCCCAAAGCCCCCCTGCTTCAACGTCATACTCACCCGATCTCTGTTTCGACAGAATGGGGGTGTGCTTTCTCATTTAGGCCCAATTAATAAGAAATTAATATACTAAAATTACAATATATAAATAATTTTTATTATTTATATTCAATGTATTAAAGGTTTTTCTGAATTTTCATTTTTTTGGAAACTTTAATTTCTTTAAGTTAAATGCCGTGTGTTATTTTTAGTGCGAATAATGCAGGCAATAGGGTATCGGTAAATATGTGCACGTAGATATTGCCGGGCCTCCGCCAATGTACCAGGGGATTGCATGCCCAACCCAGGCTTCGTAGGCGCCAGGCACACGGAGCGTCATGAAATGGATTTTGTCGGACGACTTTTTGGCCCGATGTGCAGCAAGTATATTGTTTTTGAATTGCTGCCAGCGGCCATAAAGGCTGGAGCAAATTATAATGAATCACGTATTTCGTATCGTATTTAATTCGGCTTTGCGGGTATATCAAGCCGTATCTGAATTGACTTCAGGACTTAGCAAAAACGTAACTGCGGGGGTTACACCTGCTTTACATCGGCCCTATAAACGGGCTCCTTTCCGTTACAGTGCCGTTATGCTGGCGCTGTTCAGTTCTGGATCCAGCTTTGCGGAAGAATACGGGCAAATTGTCGTGGATGATCCCAGTGGCAACACCCAAATTATTCTGGCGCCTGGCGATAGGGTGAATCACATTGGCAGAGGGCCCGCCATTTTGGTCTCCCAGGTCGGTAATAGCTTCACTGGCGAGGATATCTCCATTCGTGCAGACGGCACGGACACTGGCGACACGCCAGCCGTGCTGACGCGGTACGGCGGTGTTGTGTTCTTGAGCAACAGTACCGTTGAGACCATTGGTACAGGTTCTAAAACCCATGCACTGTACGCGAGAGATACAGGTAGCAGCATTGCCGGTACCGGGGTGACGCTTTCTACAGAAGGGACAAGCTCGCATGGCGCGATGGCTCAGGCGGGCGGGAAAATTATACTGAATGGTGGGACTATCACTACGGCGGGTACCAACAGTGATGGTCTGCATGCGAAAGACGCAAAAGCCAGCATTACTGCAAAAAACGTGACCATCATGGCTGCGGGAAAAGGGGCATTTGCCGGGCCAGGGGCTTCTATTCGGCTAGATAATTCAACAATAACCGTTAAAGGTAGCGCTAACGCCGCTGTATATGCAGAGGGCACAAACGCGTTGATAACCTTAAAGGACACGGATGTGCTTTCTGTCAATGGGCCTGCAGTGATCGTGCGAAGTGGTGCCTTTGACATGAATGGCGGCACGCTAACCGCCAAAGGCGATGCGATCCGGCTGATGTCTCTTTATAACGGAACCTCGCCTGTGGTTTATCTTCGCAATGCCAAATTGGTAGCGGGAGGAGAGTTCAGTTATGGCCTCAATATCAATTCGCAAAATGCGCGCGTTGTCATGGAGAACGTGCAAATCAGAGCACCAGACCCATATACCTCCGGTGCGTGGCTGCCCTCTGCGGGCACTAGCCTGACGGCAAGTCGCTTCGATATTCGCACCCTCTATGTCGGCATAGATAACCGTGCAGGAAAGGTCTTGTTGGATGAGGGTATCTTGGCGACAGAGGGCAACAGCGGTCATGCGCTTTATGTCGCGGCTGAAGCCAAGAATCAGGCAGCAACCACGGCCAAAAATGTAAAAATTGAGACGTCTGGCTCCGGTGCTGTGGGGGCCTTGGCGCGCTTTGCCGGATCGACAATCGGTCTTGAAGATGTGGTTATCAATACCTACGGTGACAATTCCCATGCTCTTTACGCCACCGGAAGTGGTGCGACTCTTACAGCACTTAATTCAGCAATAACCACGTCGGGTGCGTCTGCCGCTGGCTTGTTTATCAGCAACAGCCCAACGGTCAGTCTGAATAATGTCCAATTAACGTCGACGGGGGGGAAATCACAGGGTATTTGGAGCTACGCGACTTCCGCTGACTTCAGCAATGACGTCTCTGTTACAAACGGCTCGCGGATCGATACGCAGGATGGTGTCGGTTTGTTTGCTAACGGAGGCAACCATCGGTTTATCCTGGATAGCACCAACGTCACGGCAAGAACTGAAGGGGCCGAAGAACAGGGCATATTGCTGTATTCAAAATCGGCTAACATTACCTCCGGTGGGGTAGCGAAAGAGATTGAAACAGGCACGATTCTGTTGGACGCGAAGAATAGCCAACTGACGGGCGATATTCTGATAGATAGCGGTTCCGCAAACCTTTTATTGGCCAAGGGTTCCCAGTTGGTAGGGGCCGTGAACCAACGTGAGAAAGGCTTGGTCAACCGTTTTGCGCTGGATAATGACAGCTATTGGTATGTGCGAAATAGCTCATTGCTGGGGGCGTTAGAAAATGACGGCACCGTTGCCTTCCTGGCCCCAACGGACAACAGCGGTTTTAAAACGGTGACAGTTAACCACTACCGGGGAAATGGGACCCTAGTGTTAAATACGTGGCTCGGTGATGATAATTCGCTGACAGATCGCCTGGTCATTGATGGCGGAACGGCTGAAGGTAAAACCGCGTTGCGCGTTATCAACGCTGGTGGCACCGGCGGGTATACCCAGCGTGGAATTCGCCTGGTAGAAACACTTAACGGCGGTACAACGGGTGTGGATGCCTTTAGACTTGATGCAGCCTCAACGGGCTATCGCGCGGGAACGGCCACTCTGGCCCTCAATGGTTACGATTACAGTCTGGTTCGCGGTGGGAAGCAGGGTGTGCCGGATGACTGGTACCTGACCTCGACTTATACGCCGCCCGTTGAACCCCCGGTAATCCCCCCAACGGTGGAGCCACCGGTAGTCCCCCCTACGGTAGAGCCGCCTGTGACACCCCCAACGGTTGAACCTCCGGTCATACAGCCGCCGACAGTAGTGCCACCAGAGGAAATTGTGCCGCCCCCGGTGGCCCCAAGCGTGAGTAATGTTTCGCCGGAAAGCGGCGCTTACATCGGCAACCAACTCGCTGGAACCAGACTGTTTATTCATAACCTGCGCGATCGTCTGCCTATTTCCGCAGAAGGGAATAGTGTGCCAGACGAACGTGGGCTATGGCTTCGTACTCAGGGCCGACATGATAAAGGGATGAGTATGTCGGAGGGGCGGGTCGATATGAAATCAGACAGTACTCTCCTGCAACTGGGTGGGGACGTACTTCAGATCTCGGTGCTGAACAAGGGTACGGCCCACGTGGGAATCATGAGTGGGTACGGTACAGCGCGAACGGATTCGGTTTCCACTCTTGTATTGCCAGGCAAAGGCACCCGTGCACAGGCGAAAGCAAAAGGGAAAATGTCGGGGTATGCGGTAGGGATGTATGCCACCGTTTTTGAAAACGAAGCAACGCGTCAAGGGGGGTATGCCGACGCCTGGTTGCAATATGGCCGCTATGCTAACCACATTGGCAGCGAGCTTGGGAGGGCCGATTATCATTCGAATGTGTGGTCTGCCTCGTTGGAAGCGGGTTATGCGATGACGTCATTCGCCGCCGGCTCGGCCTTGGAGGGGCTGGTGATGGAACCAAATGCCCAGTTTGTCTACAGTGATTACCGTGCCTCGGATGCGGTGCTGCAAGGTACGCGCATGAGGAGTCATGTGAATAATCCCTGGTTTGCACGTACCGGTTTACGCATTTACCCGCAGCGTGAAACGGGCATTCGGCCGTTTTTGGAAACCAACCTACTGCATTATGGCGAAAAGGCATCTGTGCAGATGGGAAGCTCCGTGTTGGATGCCTCATTGGCACGCAGCATGCTAGAGATGAAGCTTGGTGCCGCAGGGGACGTTGGACAGAAGCTTCAAGTTTCTGGGCATGTGTTTGGGCAAGCGGGTAACAACGGTCAGCAGGGATATGGCGGGATGCTGAACGCACGTTATCATTTTTAGCTAAGATGAGAATGATCGTGCCAGCCTGGCACGATCATTCTGCCGTTCCAGCAGATGTTGAGAAATTGTCAGCTTGTGGTACCTTCGATTGCAAATTGAGCAAACGCCCTCTAATTTGCATTTTTTCGCTATGTGGGGGGTTGCCAAGGCGCGATGACTAGTCCATAATGCAGTCCATTGATTGAGTGTCGCCAAAAAAGCCCATAAAAATCAATAAGATAGGGATAAATAATGCAATTTATCTCCTATTATCTATTCAACAATGCTGCGTAAGCGGTGTGATGAATAAAAAGAGTATTAAGCAGTACCCATGCGACGCGGGAATAGCTCAGTTGGTAGAGCACGACCTTGCCAAGGTCGGGGTCGCGAGTTCGAGTCTCGTTTCCCGCTCCAAAAAATTCAAAGGCCATGTTTTGTTTGATGGCCGGATGCACAAAGCATCTCAATGCGGGAATAGCTCAGTTGGTAGAGCACGACCTTGCCAAGGTCGGGGTCGCGAGTTCGAGTCTCGTTTCCCGCTCCAATTTTCTCTTCGGTTTATCTCAGTTCAACGCCTTTGCTGGCGCGGTTCTCTGCCTCGTTATACATATCCTGTCGAAATGTTGTGAACAGACTTATCCACAGGTAGCGTACATAATACCCTCAGTTCAAAAAATCAACGCCACACAAATGAAATATTTATCTGATTGATTCGTAAGTATATTTATTTATCGGAAAACGTTATGCCGATCACTTGCTCTTTTTGTTGCAGTTGAAAGACAAAGCATTTTTATTTTTATACACAAATCCACAGAGTGACTCTCTGGTAAGCATGGAAGCTTTTAAGCATCCCTCGGTAATCCTTTTTCCACAGCACGTACCAATCGTTTTTTCTGCGTTGTTTGCACGTCTACACCTTGCGCCTCACGCCATGCCAATTGTTGTTCAATCGCCCAATGGATATGTTCGTCTAGCATGGCGTCCTGTTCTAAGCGGGAACGTAATGCCATCACGACGGTATCCTGATAAGGGGCATTGCCCAGCGCGACGGCGATATTACGCAGCCAGCGCAAATGGCCGATTCGCCGAATGGCGGAACCTTCGGTGATGCGCAGGAATTTTTCTTCCGTCCAACCAAACAGATCGATAAGTTGTGGTGCATGCAGGGCCGCGCGTGGGCTGAAATCATCTTCGTCGGTGAGTTGCGAGAAGCGGTTCCAGGGGCAAATTAGCTGGCAATCGTCACAGCCGTAAATGCGGTTGCCCAATAATGGACGGAATTCTTCCGGAATAGCCCCTTCCAGTTCGATAGTCAGGTAGGAGATACAGCGCCGTGCATCGACGGTATAAGGGGCGACGATGGCCCCCGTTGGGCAAGTGGTGATGCAGGCAACGCAACGGCCACATTGCTCCTGCTGTGGTTCATCCACCGGTAACGGCAAGTCGATAAGCAGTTCACCGAGAAAAAACCAGGAGCCTGCCTCGCGATTCAAAATAAGTGAGTGTTTACCAACCCAGCCAATCCCGGCCTTGGAGGCCAGGGCGCGTTCCATTACCGGTGCGGAATCGACAAAGGGGCGGAAATTAAGTTCACCGCAATAGGCCTGGATCTGATCGCCGAGCTTTTTGAGCCGTTGGCGCAGGAGTTTGTGGTAGTCACGGCCCAGCGCATAGCGGCTGATGTAACCCAGGTTAGGATTTTGGAGTGTGCTGGCAAAGGCCGCTTTGGCTGGCAGGTAGTTCATGCGTACGCTGATCACCCGCAATGTCCCCGGCAGTAGCTCATGAGGGCGGGCGCGTAACATGCCATGCCGCGCCATCCATTCCATTTCACCGTGGTATTGTTTGTCCAGCCATGCCTGCAATTTGGGTTCTTCGGCGCTGAGATCGGTGTCGCAGATGCCTACCTGCTGGAATCCTAGCGATTGCCCCCATTGCTTGATATGTTGGGCGAGTTGATTGAGATCGAGGGGGTGAGTCATGACGGGCCACAGTGAAAAACAATACTCTGACAGTTTATCACACTCTGTCTGGTCTGCGGACTGGATCCGGCGCTCGGAAGCGAGTGCTGCTGCTTCGCTGGGTATCTCACTCTATCAACTCATGCAGCGCGCTGGTGAAGCGGCTTACGCTCTGGCGTGTGACCAATACCCGGCTGCCCACCATTGGCTGGTGCTGTGTGGCCATGGTAATAACGGTGGTGACGGTTATGTTGTCGCTCGGCTGGCAGCGGCAACTGGCGTCAAGGTTAGCCTGATCGCCTGTGAGGGGACGCGTCCATTACCGCCGGAAGCCGATGCAGCCAGGCAAGCCTGGCTGGCCGCCGGCGGTGAAATCCATCCGGCTGACGCCCAGTGGCCAGCAGGCATTGATCTGATTATCGATGGTTTGCTCGGTACGGGGTTGAGCACTGCACCGCGGGCGCCGTACGACGCTCTGATTGAAGCCGCTAACCGCAGTCTTGCGCCGGTTATCGCACTCGATATTCCTTCAGGCCTGTTGGCCGAAAGCGGTGCTGCGCCCGGTGCGGTCATCCGCGCGATGCACACGATGGCTTTTATTGCCCTCAAACCTGGCTTGTTGACAGGCCAGGCACGTGATTGGGTCGGGCAACTTCACCAGAGTACGCTAGGATTATCTGGTTGGTTGGCGAAGCAACCGGCTCAGATTCAGCGGCTTACTGACAAATCGTTGCCTCAGTGGTTAAAACCACGCCGCCCCTGCACGCATAAAGGTGAACAGGGGCGTCTGTTGGTGGTAGGAGGCGATCAGGGTTTTGGTGGCGCAATACGTATGGCGTCAGAGGCGGCGTTACGCAGCGGCGCGGGGTTGGTGCGAGTGCTTACTCACATAGAGCATGTCGGCCCCTTGTTGACCGCCAGGCCGGAGCTGATGGTACAGCCGTTGAAGGACGATACGCTGCAGCAGGCGCTCGATTGGGCAGACGTACTGGTCGTGGGGCCAGGGTTGGGCCAGGGAGAATGGGCTAGGAATGCGCTGAAAGTATTGCAAGCCAGTGATAAACCGGCGTTATGGGACGCGGATGCGTTGAACTTGCTGGCATTAAATCCCGAGAAGCGTCAGAATCGTGTAATGACCCCGCATCCTGGGGAGGCAGCACGTCTACTGGGGTGCCGTACCGCTGATATTGAGAGTGACCACTTACTTGCAGTGCGCAATCTGGTTGCACGCTATGGCGGCGTTGCTGTGCTCAAAGGCGCGGGCACGCTGATCGCAGACGACCAGGGCCAGATGGCAATCGCTGACGTCGGCAATGCTGGCATGGCCTCGGGTGGTATGGGGGATGTACTGTCAGGCATAATCGGCGGTTTGGTGGGGCAAAAGCTCTCGCTGTATGATGCTGCCTGTGCCGGGTGTGTGGTGCATGGCGCAGCCGCCGATCGCGTGGCGGCAAGACAAGGAATAAGGGGAATGCTGGCAAGCGATTTGCTGCCGGAAATTCCTTATTACGTTAATCCTGAGTTGGCATAATAGAAACTATCGAATGAAAGAACTCGTTTTACCTCTGTCGGATGAGGCATCGACTGTCGCATTGGGTGCCGCCTTGGCTAAGGCGTGCGATCGCGCCAGCGTAATTTATCTTTACGGTGACCTGGGCGCCGGTAAAACCACCTTCAGCCGTGGTTTCTTGCAGGCATTAGGCCATCAGGGCAATGTTAAAAGCCCAACCTACACGCTGGTGGAGCCTTATGCGCTGCAGCCATTAGCGGTATACCATTTTGATCTGTATCGCTTAGCCGATCCGGAAGAACTCGAATTTATGGGTATTCGCGATTATTTTGCGCAGGATGCCATTTGCCTGGTGGAATGGCCACAGCAGGGCACGGGCGTATTGCCAGAGCCAGATCTGGAGCTGCATCTCAGCTATCATGATCAAGGCCGAGAGGCAAAAATTCAGGCGGTTTCCGCCTACGGCAGCCAGCTTTTAGACCGTATTCACGGGCCACAGGAATGACGCCGCAATGACGTATGCGTTGAGAAAACTATTCGTAATCGCTCTGATCGCCGTATTGGGGCCTTTGGGTGTGGCAAGTGCGCTGGCTGCATCATCACTATCAGATATTAAAGTCACCAATGCCCAGCGAGAAGCTACGGTCTCCGTGAGTTTCACTGGCCCGCCAGACTATGCCTTTTTCCCGCTACACGGCCCGGATCGCGTGGTTTTGGATGTGAATCAGAAAGGTAAGGTGGGTGGCCTGCCGCTGAATTTTAGCGGCCAGAATCTGGTGAAAAGCATTCGTTCCAGTACGCCGAAAGATGCCCAGAGCGTGCGTTTGGTGTTTGATTTAACGCAGCGCTCGAAGACCCGAGTCGCTACTCGTCAAAATGGCAGTGTCTATACCGTGGTGTTCACTATTGCTGCAGAGGGCAGTACTAATACCAACACCGCGCGTAAAGCCCCTGCACCAGCGCCGCTGGTTGTGAGCCAGCCGGCGCGCAAAGCACCGGTGGTTGTGGAGGAGTCTGAGCCGGAACCGGTGCGTAAAGCGCCAAGCGGTTCGAATCCTTTCACCAATAAACCTACCGTTGTTGCAGGGACCGCATCAGAGGTTACACCGCGCAGTAGCCGAGTGTCCGCAGGTTCTGGCGATCGCGTGGTGGTGGCGATTGACGCAGGTCATGGCGGGCAGGATCCGGGCGCGATCGGCCCGAACGGACTGAAAGAGAAAAATGTCACTATCGCCATCGCACGTCGCCTTCAGGCGCTGCTGGATGCCGATCCTCAGTTCAAACCGGTGTTAACGCGTAATGGCGACTACTTCATCTCTGTGATGGGGCGTTCGGATGTGGCCCGTAAGCAGGGCGCGAACGTGTTGGTGTCCATTCACGCTGACGCTGCGCCAAATCGCAGTGCCAATGGGGCTTCGGTTTGGGTGTTGTCCAACCGCCGTGCCAACAGTGAGATGGCGGGCTGGCTGGAACAGCATGAGAAACAATCTGAATTACTGGGTGGTGCGGGTGATTTGCTGGCCAACAGCCAAGCGGATCCTTATCTGAGCCAAGCGGTACTGGATCTGCAATTCGGTCACTCGCAACGTGTGGGTTACGATGTCGCAGTTAAAGTCTTGCAGCAGCTGCAGAGTGTGGGTGCATTGCATAAGCGTCGTCCAGAGCACGCCAGCCTTGGCGTACTGCGTTCGCCGGACATTCCATCATTGCTGGTGGAAACAGGATTTATCAGTAATAGCACGGAGGAGCGGCTGCTCGGCAGTAGCGCATATCAGGATAAAATTGCCAAGGCGATCCACAATGGCCTGCGCAGTTATTTCCTGGCGCACCCGCTACAAGCCGACCCAAAGGTGGAAAACCGACCGCTGGACGTCGCAGCGGCGGTTAAATCCTCAACACCAGACGTCATCAGTCAGCCTGCACCGGTCGTTAGTTCGGCCGGTGGTAGCCGTATTAACGGCAAAACACAGATTCACGTGGTGAAACGTGCAGAGACGCTCTCCGGTATCGCAGACAGTTATGGCACCACAATGGCGGCGTTGCGTGATCTGAACAAGCTGAAGAAGGATGGCGTGTGGGTTGGCCAGCGTCTTAAAGTGCCAGCGGGTAACACCGCCGTCACGACCAGCACCATCGCTAAGGCTAAACCTGGCGTGAAGAAAGCGTCAAAACATAAAGTGACCCGCGGCGATACGCTGACATCTATTGCGACTCGCTATGGTGTCAGCGTCAGTGACTTGAAACGTGTAAATAAACTGAAGTCGGACGTCGCGCCGCTGGACCGGACGTTGACCATTCCGCAGGCCTAGCGCCAATATTACAGGAGTCAGCATGCCCATCCAGGTGTTACCGCCCCAACTTGCTAACCAGATTGCCGCCGGTGAAGTGGTTGAACGGCCTGCGTCAGTGGTCAAAGAACTGGTGGAAAACAGTCTGGATGCTGGGGCGACGCGTATCGATATCGATATCGAACGCGGGGGCGCCAAGCTGATTCGTATCCGCGATAACGGCTGTGGTATCGGCAAGAACGATCTGGCGTTGGCTTTGGCCCGTCATGCCACCAGTAAAATCAGCACGCTCGATGATTTAGAAGCCATTGTTAGCCTCGGTTTTCGTGGCGAAGCGCTGGCCAGTATCAGCTCGGTTTCGCGTTTGACGCTCACCTCACGTACCGCAGAACAACACGAAGCCTGGCAGGCCTACGCTGAGGGCCGCGATCAGGCGGTGACGGTCAAGCCGGCGGCCCACCCGATAGGTAGCACGCTGGAAGTCCTGGACTTGTTCTACAACACGCCCGCGCGGCGTAAATTCATGCGCACCGAGAAAACGGAGTTCGGCCATATTGATGAAGTGGTGCGGCGCATTGCGCTGGCGCGTTTCGATGTGGCGATCAACCTCAGCCACAACGGCAAACTTATCCGCCAATACCGCGCAGCGAAAGACGAGAGCCAGCATGAGCGTCGATTAGGCAGCATCTGTGGCCCGGCCTTTTTGCAGCATGCGCTGAATATCTCATGGCAGCATGGCGACTTGACCATTCGTGGTTGGGTGGCCGACCCCGCGGGCGCTCGGCAACTGGGCGAAATGCAGTATTGCTACGTCAATAGCCGAATGATGCGCGATCGTCTGATCAACCATGCCATCCGCCAGGCCTACCAGGATCAATTGAAAGACGATCAGCAGCCTGCTTACGTGCTGTATCTCGAGGTAGACCCCCATCAGGTTGATGTGAATGTTCATCCGGCCAAGCATGAGGTGCGGTTCCATCAGGCGCGGCTGGTACATGATTTTATTTATCAGGCGGTAACCACCGTGTTGCAGCAGGTCGGCAATGCGCAGCTACCGCTGGCTGATGAGCAGGAGCAGGAACCTGCGCCAGCTTGGCAGCCTGAAAACCGCGTCGCTGCCGGGGGGAACCATTTCTCGCAACCGGCGCCGTACCGCGAGCCGCAACCTGCCGTCGCGCGTGAACGTGCTCCGCAACCTGCCTATCATGCAGGCAGTGGTTATCAAAAACGCGAAGGCGAGCTGTACGGCAAGCTGCTACAGGTGGCTACCGCGGCTGAACCTCAGCAAGAAACGCAGAAGCAACCGCTGTTTCCGCCGGCTAAAATTGCGCAGGAAACGCCGCTGGCCGGTAGCCAACATAGTTTTGGGCGTGTGTTGATGATCCACCCCCCCTGCTATGCGTTGATTGAAAATCGTCAGCAACTGATGTTGCTTAATTTGTCGGTGGCTGAACGTTGGTTGCGCCAGGCGCAGCTTAACCCGTCAGAAGAGGGGTTACGGCCGCAACCGCTGTTGATTCCTATCAAGCTGACGCTGAGCAAAAACGAGGTGGCCGCTTGCGTGCATCATCAGCCGTTGTTCGTCAAAATGGGGTTGGACCTGCAGTCTGAGCATGGGCGTGTGACGCTGCGCGCAGTACCTTTACCATTACGCCAACAAAATTTACAAAAACTGATACCCGAACTGTTAGGCTACTTGGCCGAGCATCAGGAGATGTCGCCCGCGGTGTTGGCCACGTGGTTCGCTCGCCACTTAGGCAGTGAGCATGAACAATGGAACACCTCGCAAGCGATACAATTACTGACCGACGTTGAACGACTTTGCCCGCAGCTGGTCAAATCACCACCGAGCGGACTTTTACAACCTGTTGATTTACAGGCTGCACTGGCAGCCCTTAGGCATGATTGAAACTGAAATGACACCACGTCCCCCGGCTATTTTTATTATGGGGCCAACCGCCTCGGGCAAAACCGCGTTGGCGATCGCGCTGCGCGAACGCCTGCCTGTGGAATTGATCAGCGTGGATTCCGCCCTGATTTATCGGGGCATGGATATCGGCACTGCCAAACCGAGCGCTGAGGAATTGGCGCAGGCGCCACATCGGTTGATTGATATTCGCGATCCCGTTGAAGCCTATTCTGCAGCGGATTTTCGCGCTGATGCGTTGAAAGAGATGGCTGAAATTACCGCTGCCGGGCGTATCCCGCTGCTGGTGGGTGGCACCATGCTTTATTTCAAAGCACTGTTGGAAGGATTATCGCCGTTACCCTCAGCGGATCCTGCGGTGCGTGAACGCATCGAACAGCAGGCAGCAGAGTTGGGGTGGGACGCTTTACACCGTCAGTTACAAGAGATTGACCCCGTTGCGGCATTGAGAATTCATCCGAATGATCCGCAGAGACTGTCCAGAGCACTGGAAGTTTTTTTTATTTCGGGTAAAACTTTAACGGAACTGACTAAAATTTCGGGTGAATCGTTGCCGTATCATGTTCACCAATTTGCGATAGCACCGACCAGCCGTGAGTTGATCCATCAACGCATTGAGCTGCGGTACCATCAAATGTTGGCGGCGGGTTTTGAGACGGAAGCGCGTGCACTTTTTGCACGGGGTGATTTGCATACGGATTTGCCTTCCATTCGCTGTGTCGGTTATCGCCAGATGTGGTCATATTTATCTGGCGAGATTAGTTACGATGAGATGGTTTATCGTGGTATTTGCGCAACGCGTCAGTTGGCCAAGCGCCAAATGACCTGGTTACGAGGCTGGAACTCGGTACATTGGCTGGACAGCGAGAAGCCGGGAGAGGCTTTGGACTCGGTAATACAGGTTGTTAGTGCATAGGTTGAGTGATTGTGTACAATTGATGAGTATTCAGCGCGCAAATTTTTTAGGTCGTTTATTTTAGAGCCGACAGGTTCTTAGTTAAAAACAACAAGCAAATAAGGAAAAGATAGAATGGCTAAGGGGCAATCTTTGCAAGATCCGTTCCTGAACGCATTGCGTCGTGAACGTGTTCCGGTTTCTATTTATTTGGTGAATGGTATTAAGCTGCAAGGCCAGATTGAGTCTTTTGACCAGTTTGTCATCCTGTTGAAAAACACGGTGAGCCAGATGGTTTATAAGCACGCTATCTCTACCGTTGTCCCGTCACGTCCGGTTTCGCACCATAGCAATACTCCGAGCGGCGGCACCAGTAACTATCACCATGGTAACAACCCGTCTGCGCCGCAACAGCCGCAGCAGGAAAGCGATGACGCTGAATAAAGCGCGTTGCGAGTCAACCATGACGGGGAGCATAAGCAGCCATGGGCTGTTTATGTCCCCCAAACTCACGGGTTCCCGTTTGAGAGGTTGCACGCTTGTTTGACCGTTATGAAGCCGGTGAGCAGGCCGTCCTGGTTCATATCTATTTCTCGCAAGACAAAGATACAGAAGATCTCAGTGAATTCGAGTCCCTGGTGTCCTCTGCCGGTGTCGAAGCTTTGCAAGTGGTGACTGGTAGCCGCAAAGCCCCGCATCCCAAGTACTTTGTCGGTGAAGGAAAGGCCGAAGAAATTGCAGATGCGGTAAAAGCCAGTGGCGCATCTGTTGTCCTGTTTGATCACTCCCTTTCCGCAGCGCAAGAGAGAAATCTTGAACGCCTGTGCGAATGCCGGGTGATCGATCGCACCGGGTTGATTCTAGACATCTTTGCCCAGCGTGCCCGTACCCATGAAGGTAAGCTGCAGGTAGAGCTGGCGCAGTTGCGTCACATTGCTACGCGTTTGGTTCGTGGCTGGACGCACCTTGAGCGTCAAAAAGGGGGGATTGGCCTGCGCGGGCCAGGGGAAACCCAGTTAGAGACCGACCGTCGTCTGTTACGCGATCGCATTAGCTTGATTTTACGCCGCCTGGAGCGCGTAGCTAAGCAGCGTGAACAGGGCCGACGTGCGCGTACCCGTGCTGATGTGCCAACCGTTTCGTTGGTGGGATATACCAACGCCGGCAAGTCAACCCTGTTTAACCGAATAACGTCTGCTGATGTGTATGCGGCAGACCAACTATTTGCCACCCTGGATCCGACTCTGCGGCGTATTGACGTCGCCGATGTGGGCGATACCGTGTTGGCGGATACCGTAGGGTTTATCCGACACCTGCCGCATGATTTGGTGGCCGCCTTTAAGGCAACGCTGCAAGAAACGCGTCAGGCATCTTTGCTGTTACATGTCATAGACGCCGCGGATACCCGCGTCGATGAAAACATTGAAGCGGTAAATACCGTGTTGGCTGAGATTGACTCGGATGAGATCCCTACACTGCTCGTGATGAACAAAATAGATATGCTGGATGATTTTGTCCCGCGTATCGACCGCAACGATGAAAACTTACCGATCCGTGTGTGGCTGTCCGCCGCCAGCGGTGAAGGTATCCCGTTGCTGTATCAGGCGTTGACGGAGCGCTTATCGGGGGAAATTGCGCATTATGAGCTGCGCTTACCGCCAGAGGCAGGCCGTCTTCGTAGCCGTTTTTACCAGCTTCAGGCAATTGAAAAAGAGTGGAACGAAGAAGACGGCAGTATTGGCGTGGTGGTGCGTATGCCTATCGTCGAATGGCGTCGCCTCTGCAAACAGGAACAGGAACTGATTAACTTTATAGTATGATCATATCCTGTTACATTTGAGCACTCGGTCCGCAGGTGTTATCGGCTCAGCCAGTTTTGGGTGGCCAGCGCGCAGGAACCAGAGCGTACACCAAGTACGTGAGGATTCTGAGCACTGCCCAAGCGAAAACGGGCAAGTAAGATAGCCTGCTGTAACTAAGCGTAAGCCTGAAGTACCCAATCACAGAATATGGAGCTAAAACATGGCGTGGAATCAGCCCGGTAATAACGGACAGGACCGCGACCCGTGGGGGAGCAGCAATAACAATGGCGGCAACTCTGGCGGTAATAACAAAGGCGGTCGTGATCAAGGGCCACCTGATTTGGACGATATCTTCCGCAAGCTGAGCAAGAAATTGAGCGGTTTGGGCGGAGGCAAAGGCTCCAACAGCAATAACAACGGCGGTACCGGCACTTCTGGTCCGGGCTTTAGTGGTCGTATTATCGGCATTGCTGCAGTTGCAGTCGTGGTGATTTGGGCCGCTAGCGGTTTCTACACCATCAAAGAAGCCGAGCGTGGTGTTGTCACCCGTTTTGGCAAGTTCAGCCACCTGGTACAGCCGGGTCTGAACTGGAAGCCAACCTTTATCGATGAAGTGCGTCCGGTCAACGTGGAGTCAGTGCGTGAACTGGCAGCCTCAGGTGTGATGCTGACTTCTGATGAGAACGTGGTACGTGTAGAAATGAACGTACAGTATCGCGTGACCAACCCGGAAGCGTATCTGTTTAGCGTGACGAATGCTGACGACAGCCTGAGCCAGGCGACTGACAGCGCCCTGCGTGGCGTTATCGGCAAGTACACCATGGACAAAATCCTGACCGAAGGCCGTACTATCGTACGTAGCGATACGCAACGCGTACTGGAAGAGACTATTCGTCCGTACAACATGGGTATCACACTGCTGGACGTTAACTTCCAGGCTGCTCGTCCGCCGGAAGAGGTGAAAGCCGCATTTGATGATGCGATTGCCGCACGTGAAAACGAGCAGCAGTACATCCGTGAAGCAGAAGCTTACGCCAACGAAGTTCAGCCACGTGCGAACGGCCAGGCGCAGCGTTTGCTGGAAGATGCCAAAGCGTATAAAGACCGTACCGTCCTGGAAGCTCAGGGTGAGGTTGCACGCTTTGCCAAGCTGTTACCGGAATATAAGTCCGCACCGCAGATTACCCGCGAGCGTTTGTATATCGAAACCATGGAAAAAGTCCTGAGCCATACCCGTAAAGTATTGGTGAATGACAAAGGCAACAATCTGATGGTGCTGCCGCTGGATCAAATGCTGCGCGGTCAAACTGGCGCGGCGGCTGACGGCAATAAAGACACCAGCCTGATTCGTCTCAACCCCGCTCCGTCTGTCAACAGTGGCGCCAGCTCTAGCAGCCAGCGTACAAGCAGCGGCTCGGTCATGGACCAGCGCCGGGCGAATGCGCAGCGTGACGACACCACTCGCGTAGGGAGAGAGTAATCAATGCGTAAGTCTTTTATAGTTATCGTCCTCGCGGTGCTGGTGGCGTTATACGCCTCTCTGTTCGTGGTTCAGGAAGGCCAGCGTGGCATTGTGTTGCGTTTCGGCAAGGTATTGCGTGACAGCGACAACAAACCGCTGGTGTATGCACCGGGTTTGCACTTCAAGATTCCGTTTATTGAATCAGTGAAAACGCTGGATGCACGTATCCAGACTATGGACAACCAGGCAGACCGCTTTGTGACCAGCGAGAAGAAAGACCTGATTGTCGATTCTTATCTGAAATGGCGCATCAGTGATTTCAGCCGTTACTACCTGGCAACCGGCGGTGGTGATGTTTCACAAGCCGAAGTTCTGCTGAAACGTAAGTTCAGTGACCGTCTGCGTTCCGAGATTGGTCGTCTGGATGTGAAAGACATCGTGACCGACTCGCGCGGTAAGCTGATGTCCGACGTCCGTGATGCATTGAACACCGGTACCGTGGGTGATGACCAAGAAGTTGCGACTACTGAAGCCGATGATGCTATCGCTTCTGCAGCGGCGCGTGTTGAAAAGGAAACCACTGGCAACTTGCCGAAGGTTAACCCGAACAGCATGGCGGCACTGGGTATCGAAGTTATCGACGTACGTATCAAGCAGATTAACCTGCCAGCAGAAGTGTCTGACGCAATCTATCAGCGTATGCGTGCAGAGCGTGAAGCTGTCGCGCGTCGTCACCGTTCACAGGGTCAGGAAGAAGCTGAGAAGTTGCGTGCAACTGCAGACTACGAAGTAACTCGTACTTTGGCAGAAGCCGAACGTACAGCCCGTATCACTCGTGGTGACGGCGATGCCGAAGCGGCCAAACTGTTTGCTAACGCATTCAGCCAGGACCCGGACTTCTACGCCTTTATCCGTAGCCTGCGTGCGTATGAAACCAGCTTCAGCAGCAATAACCAGGACGTGATGGTACTGAGCCCGGACAGCGACTTCTTCCGCTACATGAAGTCGCCTGATTCCACGCGTAAGTAACCGCGACAGGTTAATGATCGGGGGCCCGTTTAAACGCGGGCCCTTTCTTTTTGGGAGTGTCTGATGAATTCAACGATCTGGCTGGCGTTAGGGCTGGTTTTGGTGCTGGAAGGCCTGGGGCCGATGCTGTTTCCGCAAGCCTGGCGTAAAATGATACTGGCAATGACCCAGTTACCTGACTCTACGTTACGGCGATTTGGCGGCGGAATAGTGGTTGCAGGCTGTGTGATCTACTACATGTTGCGTAGTCGCACGGGGGTTTAAAGTTTAGCCTAAAAAATACGCAACTCAGCGCTAAAAGTGCTGAAACTCACGAATTACGGTGGTAGAATCCATTTTTAAGCAACCGGTGATTTTTAAAATGGGTAAGAACGTCGTCGTACTGGGCACTCAATGGGGTGACGAAGGTAAGGGCAAGGTCGTAGACCTGCTGACCGAACGGGCTCAATATGTAGTGCGCTATCAAGGTGGTCACAACGCTGGCCATACTCTGGTCATTAACGGTGAAAAAACCGTCCTTCATTTAATTCCTTCAGGCATTCTGCGTGAAAACGTGACCAGCATCATCGGCAACGGTGTAGTTCTGGCGCCAGACGCTTTGATGAAAGAAATGGGTGAACTCGAAGCGCGTGGCATCCCGGTACGTGAACGTCTGTTACTGTCCGAAGCTTGTCCACTGATCTTGCCTTACCACGTTGCGCTGGATAACGCGCGTGAGAAAGCGCGTGGTGCGAAAGCTATCGGTACCACCGGTCGTGGCATTGGCCCGGCTTACGAAGATAAAGTGGCTCGCCGCGGTTTGCGCGTTAGCGACTTGTTCAACAAAGAAACCTTCGCTGTTAAGCTGAAGGAAATTGTTGATTATCATAACTTCCAGTTGGTCAACTATTACAAAGTTGAAGCCGTTGATTATCAGGCAACGCTGGATTATGTGCTGTCTATCGCTGATATTCTGACTGCAATGGTTGTTGACGTTTCTGAACTGCTGGACGGCGCGCGCAAGCGTGGCGATCTGATCATGTTCGAAGGCGCACAAGGCACCTTGTTGGATATCGACCACGGTACCTATCCGTACGTGACCTCCTCTAACACCACTGCTGGCGGTGTTGCTACCGGTTCTGGTATTGGTCCGCGTTACGTAGATTACGTGCTGGGTATCGTTAAAGCCTACTCCACTCGCGTGGGTGCAGGTCCATTCCCAACTGAACTGTTCGATGAAACCGGCGAATACCTGTGCAAACAAGGTAACGAGTTCGGCGCCACCACTGGCCGTCGTCGTCGTACTGGCTGGTTGGACGCCGTAGCTGTTCGTCGCTCAGTGCAGATCAACTCCCTGTCCGGCTTCTGCCTGACCAAGTTGGACGTGTTGGATGGCCTGAAAGAAGTGAAAATCTGTGTGGGCTATCGCATGCCAGATGGCCGCGAAATGACCACCACTCCGCTGGCGGCTGAAGGTTGGGAAGGTATCGAACCCATCTACGAAAGCATGCCGGGCTGGAGCGACACCACCTTTGGTGTGAAGGAATACAGCAAACTGCCACAGGCGGCGCTGGACTACATCAAGCGTATTGAAGAGCTGACCGGCGTACCCGTAGACATTATCTCTACTGGCCCTGACCGTAGCGAAACCATGATTCTGC
Source organism: Serratia sp. CoH_122_TC_1 (assembly GCF_058191755.1). NCBI lineage: Bacteria > Pseudomonadati > Pseudomonadota > Gammaproteobacteria > Enterobacterales > Yersiniaceae > Serratia > Serratia sp. CoH_122_TC_1. Next base: position 264,494 of record NZ_JBXWLA010000004.1, on the reverse strand, counting down.
GCGACCCGTTCGACGCATAATCTGGCAATAAGATAAACCGGGCATGTCCCGGTTTATTTTTATCATTATTCTCCTCAGTTGCGGTTTCACATCAAAAAATCCCTTCATAACCTGCCCCAGAGCCTGACATGCGCTAAATAATTAGCGGCGAACTCTCCGGCTGGTTTATTATCCAATAAGTAATCTTTTGAATAATGCCGAAAATCGGCGTATCAGACGGGTAAAATGACACCCAGAGGTAGATGTGCAGTTAACAAGTTTTACTGATTATGGCCTGCGGGCGTTGATCTACATGGCCTCGCTGCCACCGGACAAAATGACCAGTATCTCGGAAGTCACCGAGGTCTACGGCGTGTCCAGAAACCATATGGTAAAGATCATCAATCAGTTAAGCAGGGTTGGGTTTGTGACCGCGGTGCGCGGTAAGAACGGTGGCATCCGTTTGGGCAAACCGGCCGAAACCATTCGCCTTGGCGACGTGGTAAGGGCGCTAGAACCGCTCTCGCTGGTTAACTGCAACAGTGACTTTTGCCACATAACCCCTGCCTGCCGCCTGAAGCAGGTGCTGCAACAGGGCGTACAGAATTTCCTTGAAGAGCTGGACAGCCACACGCTTGCCGATATGGTTGAAGACAATCCATCGCTCTACAAGCTATTGCTTGTCGAATAAAGCGTTGCTGAGAAGACAAGGCTCAGCGACACCCTGCTGATGACAACGGAGGAACCGCAATGTCACAAGATCCATTCCTGGAACGAGAAGCAGAAAAATATGAATCCCCAATCCCGAGCCGTGAATTCATTCTGGCCCATCTGGCGAAAAGAGAAACGCCGGCCAGCCGCGAAGAGCTGGCCAAAGAACTGAATTTAACCGGGGAAGAGCCTTTAGAGGCATTACGCCGTCGTCTGCGTGCAATGGAACGTGACGGCCAATTGATATTTACCCGCCGCCAGTGCTATGCGCTGCCGGAACGCCTGGATCTGCTGCGGGGTACCGTTATTGGCCACCGTGATGGCTTCGGTTTCTTGCGCATTGAAGGCAGCAAAGACGACCTGTATCTGTCCGCCGAGCAGATGAAAATGGCGATCCACGGTGATGTGGTGCTGGCACAGGCAATGGCCGCAGATCGCAAGGGCCGCCGCGAAGCCCGTATTGTGCGGGTGTTGGTACCGAAAACCAGCCAAATCGTTGGCCGTTTCTTTATGGATGCCGGTACTGGCTTTGTCGTACCAGACGACAGTCGCCTGAGCTTTGATATCCTGATCCCAGCCGATGCGGTGAGTGGTGCACGCATGGGCTTTATGGTGGTGGTTGAACTGACCCAACGCCCGACCCGTCGTACTAAAGCGGTTGGCAAGATCGTTGAGATCCTCGGCGATAAAATGGGCACCAGCATGGCGGTGGATATCGCGCTGCGTACCCACGAAATCCCGCATGTTTGGCCACCACAGGTGGAAAAACAGGTTGCCGATCTTAGCGAGCAGGTGCCTGAAGCGGCCAAAAAAGGCCGTGTTGACCTGCGTCATCTGCCGCTGGTAACGATTGACGGTGAAGATGCGCGCGATTTTGATGATGCGGTCTACTGTGAGAAAAAACGTGGCGGGGGTTGGCGCCTGTGGGTCGCCATTGCCGACGTCAGCTATTATGTTCGTCCGCGAACAGCGCTGGATGACGAAGCACGTAACCGTGCAACGTCGGTATACTTCCCGTCGCAGGTTATCCCTATGCTGCCGGAAGTGCTGTCCAACGGCTTGTGTTCGCTTAACCCGCAGGTAGATCGCCTGTGTATGGTGTGTGAGATGACCATCTCCGCCCAGGGGCGCCTGTCGACATCCAAGTTCTATGAAGCGGTGATGAGCTCGCATGCTCGCCTGACATACAACAAAGTCTGGCACATTCTGCAGGGCGATCAGGAGCTGCGTGAGCATTATCATCCGTTGGTCAAACACCTGCAGGAACTGCATGCGATGTACAAGGTGTTGGATCAAGCGCGTGCCGAACGCGGGGGCATTGCTTTCGAAACGGAAGAGGCCAAGTTTATCTTCAACGCCGAGCGTCGTATCGAGCGCGTTGAGCCAACGGTACGTAACGATGCTCATAAACTGATCGAAGAGTGTATGATCATGGCGAACGTTGCCGCTGCGCGCTTTGTTGAGAAGCACAACGAGCCGGCGCTGTTCCGTGTGCACGACCGTCCAAGCGACGATCACATTACGGCACTGCGAAGCGTCTTGAGTGAGTTGGGTCTGACACTGGGTGGCGGCAACAAGCCGCAACCGAAAGACTACGCGACCTTGATGGATGAAGTGTCCGAACGTCCAGACCATGAAATGCTGCAAACCATGTTGTTGCGCTCCATGAAGCAGGCGATCTACGATCCTGAAAACCGCGGCCACTTTGGTTTGGCGTTGGCTTCTTATGGTCACTTCACTTCGCCGATTCGTCGTTACCCCGATCTGGCACTGCACCGCGCGATCAAATATGTGCTGGCTAAAGAGCATGGTCAGCCGAAAGAGCGCTGGACCCCGACAGGCGGTTGGCACAGTGAGTTCGAAGAGATGCTGCAACTGGGCGAGCACTGTTCGATGGCTGAACGTCGCGCCGATGAAGCGACACGTAATGTCGCTGACTGGTTAAAATGCGACTTTATGCAGGATCACGTCGGGGAAGTGTTCAGCGGTATTATTGCCAGCGTGACGGGCTTTGGGTTCTTCGTCCGTCTGAACGATCTGTTTATCGACGGCCTGGTGCATGTGTCATCGCTGGATAATGATTACTATCGCTACGATAATATCGGCCAGCGACTGATTGGCGAATCCTCAGGTGTGGTTTATCGCTTGGGCGATACCGTGGAGATCCGCGTGGAAGCAGTGCATATGGATGAGCGCAAAATTGACTTTGCGTTGGTCTCCAGCACCCGTAAACCACGCGGTGAAGGCAAAACTGAACGCGATCGTGCCAAGGGCGGCCAACGCACCCTACGTGGCGGCGCAGGCGCAGGCCGTACGCAAGCACCGCGTAAACGTCGTGGTGGCAAGACACCGGCTAACTTCGAACCTGACAGCGCTTTCCGTAAAGATGACGCCAAGCCTGCCGACAAGGTGAAGAAAGACAAAAAGGCGAAAGCCAAGAAAGTGTCCGATAAAACCCGGAAAATAGCGGCGGCGACTAAGGCCAAACGCGCCGGCAAGAAGAAAGGTGCTGAGCAGGCTTAACCTGCCACACGTTATTATCACCGGCTGGCAAACGCCAGCCGCACAGTTAAAAGAGCATCATGAGCGAAATTATTTACGGTATCCATGCCGTCAAAGCCCTGTTAGATAACGATCCGCAACGCTTCCTGGAAGTGTTTATCCTCAAAGGGCGAGATGACCGCCGCTTGCAGCCGCTGATTGCTGAGCTGGAAGCGACCGGTATTGTTATCCAGGTGGCGAACCGCCAGTGGCTGGACGATAAAGTTGAAGGCGCAGTGCATCAGGGGATTATTGCCCGGGTGCGTGAAGGGCGTCAGTATCAGGAAAATGATTTGCCGGCGCTGCTGGAAAGCGTGGATACGCCATTCCTGTTGGTATTGGACGGCGTGACCGACCCACATAACCTCGGTGCCTGTCTGCGCAGTGCTGACGCTGCCGGTGTACACGCGGTGATCGTCCCTCGCGATCGTTCCGCTCAATTGAACGCAACCGCCAAGAAAGTGGCCTGCGGCGCGGCGGAAAATGTTCCGTTGATCCGTGTCACCAACCTGGCGCGTACGCTGCGTTTGTTGCAGGAGATGAACGTCTGGGTGGTTGGTACTGCTGGTGAAGCCGATCACACGCTGTTCCAGAGCAAAATGACGGGCCCGATGGCGCTGGTAATGGGGGCGGAAGGCGAAGGTATGCGCCGTCTGACCCGCGAACACTGTGATGAGTTGATCAGTATCCCGATGGCAGGAACGGTTTCTTCCTTGAACGTGTCTGTTGCTACCGGCATCTGTTTGTTCGAAGCAGTACGTCAGCGCAGTTGATTTACCCATAAGGGCGCAATGTAGGCATTGCGCCCTTATTACCTTCTCATTTCCCACCCTGTGATCTCACCTGCGGCAGAAATCGCCCTGACGACCATAATTACTCCTGACGCTTTTATCAGGGAGCAAGCTCATGGTCTGGAATACACACACCGTTTTTAATCAGCCGAAGCCACTGGGTAACAGTAATCTCTTCCTGTCCGACACGCCGCTGCTTGAGGCAATACAGCGTGAGCAAGCCGGTTGGGATGCCGACGTGCTGGCTTCGTTAGGCCAACAGTTGGGTACTCAGGAGTCGCTGGAACTGGGGCGGTTGGCCAACGTCAACCCGCCCGAACTGCTGCGCTATGACGCCACCGGCCAGCGGTTGGATGATGTCCGTTTTCATCCTGCCTGGCATATCCTGATGCAAGGCTTGATCGCTAACCGCGTGCACAATCTGCCGTGGGAAGAGGATGCGCGCATGGGGTCATTTGTGGCACGTGCCGCGCGTTTTGTGTTACACGCCCAGGTTGAAGCCGGCACGTTGTGCCCGGTGACCATGACTTTTGGTGCAATTCCATTATTGCAACGTTCATTACCCGCGGAGTTCCAGACTTGGCTGACGCCGCTGCTGTCTGATCGTTACGACGCCCATTTGTTGCCTGGCGGACAAAAACGCGGATTACTGATTGGTATGGGGATGACCGAGAAACAAGGGGGGTCCGATGTATTAAGCAATACCACAACGGCCACGCCGCTGGCTGCACGTGGCCCGGGTGAAGCTTACCGGCTCGTGGGGCACAAATGGTTCTTCTCGGTGCCACAGAGTGATGCGCACCTGGTGCTGGCACAGGCGGAAGGCGGGCTGTCTTGCTTCTTTCTGCCGCGGATCCTGCCTGACGGCACGCGCAACGCAATACGGCTGGAACGTCTCAAAGACAAACTCGGCAACCGCTCCAATGCTAGCAGTGAAGTTGAATTCCAGGATGCCATCGCCTGGCTGGTGGGTGAGGAGGGCGATGGCGTACGGCATATCCTGAAAATGGGCGGGCTGACCCGTTTTGACTGTGCATTGGGCAGCCACGGTTTGATGCGGCGTGGCTTATCGGTAGCGCTATATCATGTTTTGCAGCGACAGGCGTTTGGCAAGCCACTGATCGAACAGCCGATGATGCGCCAGGTGTTAGCGCGGATGGCGTTGCGGTTAGAGGGACAGACAGCGGCCTTGATGCGACTGGCGCGTGCCTACGACAGCGTGGGTACCGGTGCGCCTTTGGAGCAGGCGCTGTGCCGTGTGATGACCCCAGCAGCGAAATTTGAAGTTTGCCGACAAGGCATCCCTTTTGTTGGTGAAGCCATGGAGGCGTTAGGAGGAATCGGTTACTGCGAAGAGAGTGAGTTGCCGCGACTGTACCGTGAAATGCCGGTAAACAGCATCTGGGAAGGGTCAGGCAATATCATGTGCCTGGACGTGATGCGGGCATGGGGAAAACTGCCGGCGGTGCAGGAGGCTTTGGAGCGCGAGCTTGGCGAAGTGAAGGGACAAAACCGCCATTATGATCATCAGTGGCGGCGGGTGCTCCAGCTGATGCGTAAACCGCATGAAGAGCAAGGACGCGCGGTTACCGGGACATTATTCAATTTGTTCGCTGCGGCACAGCTTCTGCGACACAGTTCCCCCCCGTTGGCAGAGGCCTGGTGTCAAATGATGCTCGATGCCCGTGGTGAAAGGGCGTTACCAGACCGGCTGTGCGAAACGCTGTTTACCCGAGCGATGGGAGGCTAGGGAAAACAGTGGCGCCAGAACGAGAAAAGCTTTTTAATTCAGCACTTGGCCCGTAAGGGATACTGACCTCTGATCAGGAAGCATGACATGGATATTCTTAGCGCGTTGGCGGCATTCGCCTCTTATTTCTTCAGTGGCTTTGCCATGGTTCTGGTGTTTTTGTTTGTTTATACCCGCATTACACCACACGACGAATGGGCGTTGATTAAGGCCGACAATCAGTCTGCTGCTTTCGGCTTCATTGGTGCTTGCCTGGGTTATGTGATCCCGCTCGCCAGTGCGGCGATCAACTCTGTCAGTCTGTTGGACTACTTGCTATGGGGTGTCGTGGCTTTAGTGGTGCAACTGCTGCTGTTTGCGGCGGTGAAAATTTACATGCCGCGGATCAGTGACAAGATTGAATCTAATCACGTGGCCGCCGGGATTTTCCTGGGGGGCGTTTCGATCAGCGGCGGTGTACTGAATGCGGCTTGCATGACCTATTAAAGATAGAGTATTGCCGAGGCGCGCCAGCCAGGTTGGTGCGCCTGTTCTTCCATCTTCAGGATTCGATAATAGCTGGCCCCGTGTTCATCGGCCTTACGGGCTATCAGTTGTTCTACATCCTGAGGTGAGCCGGACAGGTTATTTAGGGTGATTTCAGCAATTTCGCTAAGAGGCGTCACGCGGTCTGCGGGGGCCAGTTCAGCGGACTGGGCGCTGGCGCTAAGTAACCCCATGGAAAGCAGGAGGGCGGTGAGTGCGGCGGAGCGTGTCATGGCGTTCCCCTTCGTCAGATCCTGTATCCACGCCGCAGGGTGCGGCGCGCTGTTTGCCAGTGTGCAATATCCAACTTCAGTCTGTGCAAAGCCAATGTAAATCTTATTAAAACTCTAAAGGTTACCGATACAGGATCGCCTGTGAGTACCATTGGCCGGGAACCACGGTTTCACTGTTCATAATGATCATGTAGTAACGTGCCCCACTGGCGTTGGCTTTCTGCTGTATTGCCGCTTCCACATCCATCGGGCTGCCGCGGACCAGGGCGCTGGTGGTACCCATTTTCACCAGAGTGCCGGTTTGTGCCCGGGTGATCTCCTGTGCTTGACCGGTCGGTGATGGCGGTGCTTTTGGGGTTGTGGTCATGATGCCGCAGGCGCTAAGCAGCGTGATCAGTGTTAGGGGGAGCAACAGGCGGGAAAGTTTCATGAGCACCTCGGGAAAGTCGACGGCATGATTTCAGTGTAACCCATTATAAATTGGAACAGATTGAGCTAATGCTTTTTAGCGCAAGTTTGCCATTATGAAGGCAACAAATATGCAGAGGGAAAACGGATGATTGAAATCTATGACGAGCGGGCAGGGAATATTGCCGTGATCCACGCGGTACCTGCGGGGCAGTACCATCAGCCGCTGCCGACGATATTTTTCTACCATGGTTATACCTCGTCTAAAGAAGTGTATGCCTATTTTGGCTATGCGTTAGCCAAGGCAGGATTTCGCGTGGTGTTGCCGGATGCCGATTTTCACGGCGAGCGCTTTGACGGAGATGAACAGAAGCGGTTATCCCGTTTTTGGGAGATCCTGCGCAGCAATATCGATGAGTTGCCGGCGCTGAAAGCGCATTTTGAACAGCGCGGACTGATTGCTGAAGGACGTATCGGCGTTGCCGGTGCGTCTATGGGCGGGATGACGACACTGGGGAGCTTCGCCCGTTACCCATGGGTGAAAGCGGCTGCCAGCCTGATGGGGGCCGGGTATTACACGTCCCTGGCGCAGACACTGTTCCCCCCTTTGGATGAACAGGGCAGCCCTTTGACAGCAAACGGCTTTGAGGCTCGTATTGCTGCGCTCGCGGATTATGGTCTGGAACACCAGCTGGAGAAAATTGCCGATCGCCCTCTGTTGTTGTGGCACGGCGAGGCAGATGACTTAGTGCCGGTGGCAGAAAGCTTGCGGTTGGCGACCGAACTTCGCCAGAGCGGTTGGGATCAGCAACTAACGTTGCTTACGGAACCTGACGTCAAGCACCGCATTACACCACAGGCGCTCAGCGCAACGGCCGATTTCTTCAGGCGCACGTTATAAAAAAAGCCCCCTGTATCAGGGGGCTGACGATGACATTCACATTTTTATTTGCCGCTTTTGGGCGCGGCTGACTTCCTGGTGCTGCATTTTCTCTTAGCGATACAGCTCGGCACTCACATGCATGGTGCTGTTGTTTTCAGGTTCATGCAGAGCGATGATCCGATAGGCCGTCGCGCCGCGCTGCTCGGCTATTTTGTTCACTTGGCTACTGGCATCGTCAGGGGAAACAACGTCCTGGTTTAGGGTCACGAACCCAACGCTTTGGCGTTGATCGGCCTGATGTGACGTGATTTCAGTGGCGGCCATGGCATGGGCAGAAAACAGTAAAGCAATGGCAGTGGCGATGGTAACGTGTTTCATAAGTGCCTCTCTTAACTGTTTGCTTCAACGGCCTGACAGCCGGTGCCAGTGCAGCAAAAAGTTATTTGTATGTATTGAATAACCTCGAATCTTTTTCGTCGCGCTGTCTGCGGCGGATAAGTACAATTTTAGACCTTCATTCAGGATTAAAAAGGGAGGTATTTTGATAGCCTCTTTCAAAAAAAATGAATGAATTTTGCGCGTCAGTGATGATTTCATTGAAAGATTTTCTGAAGTGATGGATCTGTGTACATAGGTTGTGCAGACAGCAAATCGTGCTATTTCCGTAGCAGGCTCGCATTACTGATAATAAATCCCCCTCGGTCCTTGAGTTTCCCCGCTGGCGCAAGTATGATTACGCGTCATTTTTTCAGCCGCACACACATACACGTTCCTTGCTTCCATGGGCCGCGGTTGACCCTGACAGGAGGCTGAATAATCCGTAAGGAGCAATTCGATGCGTCATTACGAAATCGTTTTTATGGTCCATCCTGACCAAAGCGAACAGGTTCCGGGCATGATCGAGCGTTACAGTGCTACCATCACTAACGCTGCTGGTCAGATTCACCGTCTGGAAGACTGGGGCCGCCGTCAACTGGCTTACCCGATCAACAAACTGCACAAAGCTCACTACGTTCTGCTGAACGTTGAAGCTCCGCAGGAAGCGATCGATGAGCTGGAAACAAACTTCCGCTTCAACGACGCCGTTATCCGTAGCATGGTTATGCGCGTTAAGCACGCGGTAACTGAAGCATCTCCGATGGTTAAAGCGAAAGACGAACGTCGTGGCGATCGCCGCGAAGACTTCGCTAACGAAACCGCAGATGATGCAGATGCTGGGGATTCTGAAGAGTAATTGCTGCCGTGACATCTAATCGTCTGGTTTTGTCGGGCACTGTGTGCAAGACGCCGGTTCGAAAAGTGAGTCCTTCCGGGATACCCCACTGCCAATTTGTGCTTGAGCACCGTTCGCAGCAAATGGAAGCCGGATTCAGCAGACAAGCATGGTGCCGAATGCCCGTGGTTGTCAGCGGACAACAGTCACAAGCACTAACTCAAAGATTAACGGTCGGCAGTCAGATAACCGTGCAAGGCTTTGTTAGCAGCCATCAAGGGCGCAACGGGCTGAACAAACTGGTTCTGCATGCCGAGCAGATTGAATTGATAGATTCTGGAGACTAGCCTAATGGCACGTTATTTCCGTCGTCGCAAGTTCTGCCGTTTCACCGCGGAAGGCGTTCAAGAGATTGACTATAAAGACATCGCTACGCTGAAAAACTACATCACTGAAAGTGGTAAAATTGTCCCGAGCCGTATTACCGGTACTCGTGCAAAATATCAGCGCCAGCTGGCCCGTGCTATCAAGCGCGCGCGCTACCTGTCTTTGTTGCCGTACACTGATCGTCATCAGTAATCGGCCACTGTCCATTAACGACTTTGAGAGGATAAGGTAATGCAAGTTATTCTGCTTGATAAAGTAGCAAACCTGGGCAGCCTGGGTGATCAAGTTAACGTTAAAGCGGGCTATGCCCGTAACTTCCTGGTACCACAGGGCAAAGCTGTTCCTGCTACCAAGAAAAACGTAGAGTTCTTCGAAGCACGTCGTGCAGAACTGGAAGCTAAACTGGCTGACGTTCTGGGCGCTGCTGAAGCTCGCGCAACCAAGATCAACGAACTGGGTTCAGTCACCATCGCGTCTAAATCAGGCGACGAAGGTAAACTGTTCGGCTCTATCGGCACCCGCGACATCGCTGACGCAGTTACTGCGGCAGGCGTTGAAGTTGCCAAGAGCGAAGTTCGTCTGCCGAATGGCGTTCTGCGTACCACTGGTGAACACGAAGTTCACTTCCAGGTACACAGCGACGTGTTCGCACAGCTGAATGTAGTTGTGGTAGCAGAAGCTTAATCGCTCCTGTTCACCAAGTTAAAACGCCAGCCTCGTGCTGGCGTTTTGCTTTTCTGCGCCCGGTAAAACGCGTTATTCTGCCAGCACCTTGGGTGAGGAGCAGCGGCAAATGGCAGAGATTCACTTAGAACGTGTGTATGGGTTTACAGGCCCTGCACCGGTTAACTGTTACCTGATTGACCGGTTATGGCCGCGGGGCATCAGTAAGGAGCAGTTACTGGGAGTGCAGTGGCTAAAAGAGATTGCGCCAGATAACACACTACGACAGTGGTTTCACCAGCACCTTGAACAGTGGGAATTATTTGAGAGCCGCTACCGGCAGCAATTGGCTGAAAATGACGCCTGGCGGCCCCTGGTGGCGTTATTACGGCAAGGGGAGCCCTTAACCTTGCTCTATGGCAGCAAAGACACACAGCACAACCACGGCATCGTGCTGCGCGACTTTTTATTGGCGCAGATTTAAGTTGCCTGGCCATTGCGTGCGATCACGCGGTCAATGGCGGGGCAAGGTTTAACGCTCGCGGCGATAGCTGCCGTCGGCCTGGCGGCGGAATAATACCTGAGTGTTATCCGCGGCAGTGACCGATAACGCAGTAATCACGCCGTTGGTGTCACGTTCGATACGCACTTCCTGGCCGGCCTTCATGTTGCTGAGTGGTTTATCGTTACCTTCCACCTGCGCCATCGCGAAGACTTCATTCACCGGCAGACTATTGTCGCGGAACAGTTGCGCCAGCGTTTGCCCTGGTTGGATCTGGTAACGCTGCCAGTTGCCGGCGGGTTCCGGTTCGGCGGCGTGCTGCTGCTGCTGAGGATCATTTTGCAGATCGGCCTGCAGGGGTATGTTGTTGCCCTGCTGGGTGACCGGGAATGGCTGCCCGCTGTTTTCCGATGAATACGGCCACAGCAGTGCCAGTAGCAAGATGCAGCCGAAAATCAGTGTCCAGCGGCGGTGGAAATAGGGTAATGGCTCCATCCAACCGAAGCCGTCCGGTAGGTGCCAGATCTTCAGCATTAGCGCTTTGATGTTTTGCCCCTTACCGCTTTCCGGTGGTTGTTCTGAATCCGGATTCTCTACTGCCTCTGGCGCGGACCCCGGCTTCAGGCGCTGGCTGAAGTTCAGCCAGGTGCGCAACAACGGCTGGTAGACTCGGGTGGTCTTCCTTCTCCTGGGCGAGATTCTGCCCATGGTAACCTCTCTTCAACGGCGTAAAAATATCACGGTACAAAAGGGTGTACCGCCGACCCGATGCCCTGTTTCCAGTATAGTCTGCTAACTGATTGAAGTGAAAGGCAGCAGCAAACCCATGCCTGTTGCGACAGGCGATTCGCCTGGGCTCGCGGGAGCGGGTGTTAACTGAGGGTTATTGTTTCTTTTTCTACGACAAAAGTCATCATTCTCCACACAAGATTTTACCCGGCATTGCGGCGCTGTTATGCTGCGCTTTCGACTTTTTACAGACTAAAGGAAAACCCCATGACAACCCCTTCTTTTGACAGCGTTGAAGCGCAGGCGAGCTACGGGATTGGTTTACAGGTCGGCCAGCAGTTACAAGAGTCCGGTCTGGAAGGTTTACAACCGGAAGCTTTGCTGGCAGGTTTGCGTGACGCGCTGGAAGGGAATGCCCCGGCGGTTCCGGTAGACGTGGTGCACCGTGCGCTGCGTGAAATCCACGAACGTGCGGATGCCGTGCGTCGTGATCGTCAACAGGCGATGGCTGTTGAAGGCCAGAAATTCCTGGAAGACAACGCCAAGCGTGACGAAGTGACGCTGACCGAATCCGGTCTGCAGTTCTCCGTACTGGAGCAGGGCAATGGCCCAATCCCGTCCCGTCAGGATCGCGTGCGTGTGCATTACACCGGCCGTCTGATCAACGGTGACGTGTTCGACAGCTCCGTAGAGCGCGGCCAACCGGCAGAATTCCCGGTTAGCGGTGTGATCCCAGGTTGGATCGAAGCGCTGACCCTGATGCCGGTCGGTTCTAAATGGCAGTTGTATATTCCACACGACCTGGCCTACGGCGAGCGTGGTGCTGGCGCATCCATCCCGCCATTCAGCGCGCTGGTGTTTGACGTCGAACTGCTGGAAATCCTGTAATCCTCTGACAGGTTTCTCTGGGCGCCTACATGGCGCCCTTGTTTTATGCGCCGTTCAGTGCGCGCGGGAACAACAGGTTGTTCTCCAGATTGATGTGTTCCATCAGGTCACCGATGAACTCGTCGATACCGCCATACAGCGCCTGCCAGGTATTGCAGGCACCTTCTGGTGGCGTCACGTTGTTGGTGAGGAACTTTACCACTTCCAACTGTTCGCCCGCGTCGTCATGCTCATGTTCCATCACCGAGATGGGGCCACTCGCCTGGCGTCCCATACCTTGCTTGATCATCGGGAACAGGATCTGTTCTTCTTTCATCATATGATTTTCCAGATCCAGCCGGATCAGGTTCAACTGTTTCGCCAGTCCACGTGGACAGGTGGGTTTGTCGGCATGAACCCGTTCGACTTTTTCTGCCATCAGTACCAGCTCGGCTAACTGTTCACGGTGCCGCTGATGGAAGCGTGGCAGGATATAGTCAATCACTTCGCCAAGGGGCGCAGTGCGCCAGTCGCGGGTTTGTTCCGGTTTGGCGGCGAGGACGGCCAATTCGGTTTCCAGCCGGTCGATATCCAGCCCTCTGCGCTCGGCGGCGCGTTGCAGCGTTTGTTTGCCGCCACAGCAGAAATCCAAGTCGTTCATGCGGAACAGGCGTGATGCCCGGGGAATGGCGATGGCGAGAGCGCCGAGGGATTGGTCACGGTAATTCATGGGAAGGCCTCTTTAAATGAAAAACTATAACATGCATTTTAAATGCAATTTAAAGGGCGCGCCAGAGAGAAAAAGGGGTAGATGGCCAGAGGGAAGGTGATTTCCCCTCCGGCCAACTGCTTATTTGCTGCTTAAATCAATCTGATAAACCGCAAATCCAATGTTATCCGTACCTTCGGATTTCATTGGATACTGGGCATGGGTTTTGATAAACGCCGTAGCCTTCTCGCTTGGTGATGTTTCGAAACGAATATCCAGTGGCTGAGGGCTACTGAACGTCGCCAAACGCCAGTTATTATCCACCTGTGGCCGTACTGCGCCATGCAGCTTAGTTTCAGCGCTGATATAAGCGGCCAGCACCGAACGGTTCTCATCCGGCGAAGCGAAGGCAATATGCTGATCGCCGGTGCCGGCAAACTTACCACCGTAAGCACGGTAGTTATTGGTGGCAACCAGGAAGGTGGCGTTTGGATCAATAGGCTTGCCTTTGAACGTCAGATCTTTGATGCGTTCCGCCTTATCGTTGATCAACTGGCATTCACCGTCGTAACGCGCAGGCTGGCTGACGTCGATCTGGTAATTTACCCCGTCAATCACATCAAAGTTATAGGTGCGGAAACCGTCCCAGTTGATCAGGCCCTGTGGTTTGGGGCTGTTAACGTCGATCTGATTAAATTGCCCAGCGGAACACTCGAGCCACTCCTTCACCTCTTTGCCGCTGGCTTTCACGACCACCAAGGTATTGGGATAGAGGTAAAGATCCGAAGCGTTACGGAAGGTGAGCTGGCCTTTTTCCACTTCGACGAAGCTGGCCGGATCGTTTTTGCGTCCGCCCACCTTGAACGGTGCAGCGGCTGACAGCACGGGCAGGTCGGCCAGGTCGGGATCGCCCTGAATATAGTGCTCCACGTAAGCCTTCTGCGCGTTATTCACGATTTGCACTGTGGGATCATCCTGAATCAGTGCCAAATAGCTGTACATGTTGTCGTCCGCTTTACCGACGGGTTTACTGACGAAATCACGTGTGCCTTTATGATCTTCCGCCAGGACTTTCACCAGACTGGCATCTTCTGCGGCCAGCGATTTCTTGTTCTCTTTGTCGTAGATTGGCCGTGCTTCCGCTTTGGCGGAGGTCACTTTCCAACTGCCAGAGTCGTTGTTTAGCTGCAGATCGACTACGCCGAGGTGATCACCCCATTGACCCGGCATTACCGCAGGTATGCCATTGAGCGTACCCTGTGCAATATCTGCGCCTTTGATATTGGCAAAGTCCTTACTTGGGAACACGGCGTGAGCATGGCCGAACATGATGGCGTCAATGCCTGGTACTTGGCTGAGGTAGTACACCGAATTTTCTGCCATTGCCTTGTATGGCTCGCTGGACAAGCCGGAGTGCGGGATAGCGACCACCAGGTCGGCGCCTTGTTTGCGCATTTCCGGTACATAGCGTTTAGCGGTTTCGGTGATGTCGTTAACCCTAACCTTGCCCTGCAAGTTGGCTTTATCCCAGACTAAAATTTGCGGCGGTACAAAACCGATATAGCCAATTCGCAAAGTATGTTCTTTGCCGTCACGATCTTTTACCGGTGTATCGACGATAATGTAAGGTGTGAACAAGGGCTTCTGTGTTTTAGCGTCGATGACGTTGGCGTTGATATACGGGAATTTGGCTCCGGCAATGGCATTTTTCAGGTAGTCGAGCCCGTAGTTGAACTCGTGGTTACCGATGTTGCCAACCACATAGTTCAGGGTATTCATCGCTTTATACACCGGGTGAACATCTCCCGGTTTCAAGCCTTTGGCCGCCATATAGTCGCCGAGCGGGCTACCCTGAATAATGTCGCCATTGTCCACCAACACCGTATTGGCCGCTTGTTGACGTGCCTGTTCAATCAGGCTGGCGGTACGCACCAGACCGAATTTATCGGTCGGTTTATCCTTGTAGTAATCGAAGTCCATCATGTTGCTGTGCAGATCGGTCGTTTCCAGCACGCGCAGATCGACCGTAGCCGCCTGCGCCGAGGCGCAAACCAGTACAGCGAGGGCAGACAACGTCAGCGAACGCTTCATCATTTTTGGCTTTCTCCATTCCATTTTTCGAGTTTTATCGCAGAGGGACATGTAATTAACATTGGTTGTCTCACCAAACTGTGAAGTGTGGCAGAAAACTGACCGAGGTATCTGAGGAAATATCGCAGTTGTGACGGGAAAGACTTGAGTAATTACCGCAGGTTAAATCGTTATGATGGATATTCCCTGCAAAAAAAACTAGGCTGCTAGCAATGAGAAAGGGGAAATGCCCCACTGAACTGTATACCCGTCATACTTGAAGTTGCCTCTTTGTTGGCTACGTCTGGTCACTCCGGTCACATAGTGGACTGTGCTCCGGGGGTTCGTAGACTTTCCACTGCGATGCAGCTCCAGTTATTCAGGGTATTTATCTGAGGTGAATGATGTTAGAACAAATTTGCCAACTGTCCCGCGAGGCGGGTGCGGCGATCATGGCGGTGTATCAAGGTGAACAACCGCTTGATGCTGCAAAGAAAAAAGACGATTCTCCGGTGACAGCGGCCGACTTGGCGGCGCACCATATTATCAAACGCGGTCTTGCGGTATTAACGCCGGGCATCCCACTGCTCTCAGAGGAAGATCCACCGGCGTGGACTGAACGGCAGAGCTGGACGCGTTATTGGCTGGTCGATCCGTTGGACGGCACCAAGGAATTCCTCAACCGCAATGGTGAATTCACGGTAAATATTGCGCTGATTGAAGACGGCCAAGCCGTGATGGGCGTGGTTTACGCCCCGGCGATTGACGTGCTGTATCTGGCCGAGCGCGGCAAAGCCTGGAAAGAAGAAAAGGGCCGACGCCAGGCCATTAGCGTCAGTAACGCCCACCCACCGCTGGTGGTCGTCAGCCGCTCACACAGTGACGAAGAATTGAAGGATTACCTGAACCAGTTGGGCGAGCATCAGACGGTTTCTGTCGGATCCTCGTTAAAGTTTTGTCTGGTCGCGGAAGGTAAAGCGCAGCTGTACCCACGTTTTGGGCCAACTAACATCTGGGATACCGCTGCCGGTCATGCCGTCGCCGTTGCGGCCGGGGCGCAGATCCACGATTGGCAGGGCAAACCTCTGCTCTACACACCGCGTGAATCGTTCCTTAACCCCGGCTTTCGGGTATCGCTGTTCTAATTTACTTTGCCAGAAGCTGGTGCAGTTGGGTCATGACCTGCTGCACTTCTTCCGGTGTCAGTGCGCCGTCTTTGGCAAACTGGATCCTGCCTTGATTATCCAACACCACAATGGCTGAGCCCTTTGGCTGCAGATCCCACGCTTTTCGTACATTGCCGTTGCTGTCGACAATAAACTGCGACCACGGGAACTCTTTCTTGCTGTCTTCAATGCTGTTGCGCACAAACATCGCGGTGCCGAGCAACGCATCGTCGGTATTCACAATTGTCGTCGTTTGGTAACGATCGTGCGGTAGCTTAGCTTTCTTAATCGCTTCTATCAGTGGGTCGTTCATGTCCTTGGCAGAACTGCGGCCGGCAATGTGTTGGATCACTCGCACTTTCCCACTGAGCTGCGCGCTATTCCAGTTTTGATAGCTAAACTTATTATTAGCGTAATCCAACTCTCCTTTATCGCTGACGCCAACCGGTGCGACGCGTTGCTGGAGCTGGAAGTTGTGCGCGGAGGCAAAAAGGGGAGCAAACAGCAGGGATACAATGAGCATGTGACTTTTTTTCATGCCTTCTCCTTAAGGGGAAATGGTGCCGACAGCACCCGATAGCCTAAAGCATAGGTGGTGATCAGAGGTCTGTCCTGTTAGCCGGATCGCAGTTTTTCCTTCTGGGGGCAAATGTCTGTATTTTGAAGGGATATACTGAAAAAGTTATATATTATCATATACAATTCTGTCAAAAAGTGTAAATCCAGTGCAGATCTCCAAGCGGAAATGAACGATATGGTCTTTACTGAGTCTACTACATGGCAATCACGTTGCGTTCTTATTTTAGAGGCTGCCACCTTGGCGGCTCGCTGAGCGCATGGACAAACGGAGGAGAGTAATAGAATGAGAATCTTCCAGCGTTATAATCCGTTGAAAGTGGCAAAGTATGTAAAGACCTTGTTTCGCGGTCGGCTGTATATCAAAGATGTTGGTGCGTTTGAATTCGATGAAGGAAAAATCCTGTTGCCAAAAATCCGCGACAGGCGCCATTTCAGTGTGATGTCAGAGGTAAACCGTCAGGTGTTGCTGCTGCAGTCTGAAATGGGGTGATTGGGCACAGAGCGCCAATCAAAAAATACGGCCCCGAGGGGGCCGTTTATGTTTTTGCTGTAGGTGCGTCAGGCTGAAGGGGTGTCGTCCGGCGCTTTTGGCAGCGTCGACGCCGGCTTATCGCTCAACCGGGTGACCAGCAGCTGGTCAATCTTGTAGCTGTCGATATCTACCACTTCAAACTTGTAGCCGGCATATTTGACGAAATCGGTACGCTTAGGGATCTTGCGCAGCATATACATCATAAAGCCGCCAATAGTCTCGTAGTTACCTGCTTGTGGGAACTCGTCGATATCCAGCACGCGCATCACGTCATCGATAGGCGTACCGCCTTCAATCAGCCATGAGTTCTCATCGCGCGCCACGATCTGTTCTTCCTGACCCTGGCCGACCAAATCACCCATCAGCGTGGTCATTACGTCATTCAGCGTGATGATGCCCACAACCAATGCATATTCATTGAGAATGACGGCAAAGTCTTCACCCGCCGTTTTAAAGCTTTCCAATGCTTCAGACAACGTCAGGGTATCTGGCACGATCAGGGCTGAACGGATCTGCACACCACTGCTCAATACCAGGCTTTGATTACCCAGCACGCGGTTTAACAAGTCTTTGGAGTCAACGTAGCCGACAACCTGATCGATATTGCCGTCACACACCAGGAACTTGGAGTGCGGATGCGTTGAGACTTTCTCGATGATGCTTTCTTCGCTCTCGCGCAGATCAAAGTAAACCACGCTTTCGCGTGAGGTCATCGACGAAGGCACCGTACGTGATTCCAGCTCGAAAACGTTTTCGATCAGTTCATGTTCTTGCTTACGCAGAACGCCAGCCAGTGCACCGGCTTCCACCACCGCATAGATATCGTCGGAGGTGATGTCGTCTTTACGCACCATCGGCAGTTTGAACAGACGGAAAATCAGGTTTGCCATACCGTTGAAGAACCAAACCAGCGGCCGGAAAATCATGATCGAGAAACGCATCGGGTTGATGATCCGGACGGCGACCGTCTCTGGTGCAATCATACCGATGCGCTTCGGCGTCAAATCTGCGAACAGGATAAACAAGCTGGTCACCAGCACGAACGAGCAGATGAAGCTAACCTGCTCAGCCATCTCTGGGGATAAGAAACGGTCGAACAACACTTTAAAACTAGGAGAAAAGGCTGCATCACCGACGATACCACCCAGGATGGCGACGGCGTTCAGGCCAATCTGCACCACGGTAAAGAACAACCCCGGCGTTTCTTGCAGCTTGAGGACTTTGGTAGCATTGACGTTACCTTCGTCAGCCATCAGTTTCAGTTTAATCTTGCGTGACGCGGCCAGAGATATTTCCGACAGCGAGAAAAACGCACTCACTGCGATCAGAAAAAGAATCAGTAAAATACTGTTTAACATAATCTATCCATACGTGCCGACGGGATGACGGCGCTCTTGAGGAAGGGTAGTACATTGTAAAAAAAGTAGTGATAACAACCAGAAAGGAGGCTATCAGGCCGCAGATGCGGCCCGCACAGTATAGCAGCAGCCTTACAGGAGCCGCCAGCGGTTAAAAATTACCGCTGGCCAGTGAGTTAGCGTTGAGGAGGCAAGCAGACACCGATACCGCCCAAGCCACAGTAGCCTTCAGGGTTCTTGTACAGATATTGCTGGTGGTCATCTTCGGCATAGTAAAACGGCAGCGCGGGCACGACTTCAGTCGTGATGGTGCGCTTGTCGCCCGCTTCAACCATGGCCCGCTGGAAGCGCTGCAGGCTGTTTTCGGCTTCGGCCTGCTGTTCTGGCGTTAGCGTATAAATTGCCGAGCGGTACTGGGTGCCGACATCGCCACCTTGACGCATGCCCTGTGCCGGGTCGTGGTTTTCCCAGAAGACCTGCAGCAGCTGCTTATAGCTGATGATTTTCGGATCGAACACGACACGAACCACCTCGGTATGGCCGGTCTGGCCACTGCACACTTCACGGTAGGTTGGATTCGGCGTATAGCCGCCGCTGTAGCCCGCAGCGGTGCTGTATACCCCCGGCTGTTGCCAGAACAGGCGCTCCACACCCCAGAAACAGCCCATGGCGAAGATCGCTACCGCCATGCCATCCGGCACGTGAGTCATCGAATGATCGGTGACCACATTGAGTGTGGCAACCGGCATGGGAGTCGTGCGGCCAGGCAGTGCGTTCGCCTTGTCGACGGTTTGTGTTTTATCAAAAAATGGCACCACGGTTGACTCCTGTTGTCACAGTAAGAATTGGCCTAAGACGCGGCAGTTCGGTTGTATCTAACCGAAACTTTGCCCACAATAAGCTACATATTCAGATTATGTATCAGATTAACGCAGTATTTAGAGCGCCAAAAGCGAAGAATGCGCCAGTTTACTGCGACAGTAAAACCGTAACATGCAGCGTCTGGAATAATGCTGAAAGGGCTGCCGTCTTGATAGCGCGGAGTATGCCCTGGTACCAGAGCGAGTGTTATTACAGGAAAGTAAAATAAATTAAGGAGAACGCGTGCCACGATACCGAGCCCTGTGCTTTTTGTGTGCGCTGCTCGCGACGCCTGCGGCGTATTCGGCGAATGTGCGGCTGCAGGTTGAAGGACTTAGCGGGGAACTGGAAAAAAACGTCCGGGTGCGTTTGTCATCCATCACGCCGGAAGAGGTCAGCACTGACGGCCGTTTCCGCGCACGCGTGGATGAAGCTGTCCGTCAGGGGCTGCGAGCGCTCGGCTATTATCAACCCACCATCGACTTTACCCTGGACGATCGCCCAGGTCTGTCACGTCCGGTATTGCATGCCAAGGTGAACCCAGGTGAACCCGTGCGGATTGCCGGTGCCAATATTGTGTTGGAAGGCGGCGCGAAAACCGATGACGACTACCTGGCACTGGTCAAGAAAGGCAAGCCGACGATAGGCGAGATCCTCAATCACGGCAAGTACGACAGCTTTAAAGGGTCATTGACCGGCATGGCGCTTCGCAAAGGCTATTTCGATGCTGACATGACCAAAAGCCAGCTTGGTGTCGCGGAAGATCTGCATAAGGCCTATTGGGACATCGACTTCAACAGCGGACAGCGTTATCGCTTCGGCCAAGTGAAGTTCAGCGGCTCGCAAATCCGTGAAGACTATCTGCAAAATCTGGTGCCCTTTCATCAGGGGGATTACTACAGCTCGGAGGATTTGGCCGAGCTGAACCGCCGTTTGTCCGCCACCAACTGGTTTAACTCGGTGGTTGTGTCTCCTGATTTCCAAGACGCCAAAGAGAACAAGATTTTGCCGCTAGATGCGTTGGTAACACCACGCACCCGCAACACCATTGAAACCGGGGTGGGTTATTCCACGGATGTTGGCCCGCGCGTGAAGGGCACCTGGAAAAAACCGTGGCTCAACGATCGTGGTCACAGCCTGGAAACCAGCGCCAGTGTTTCGGCCCCGGAACAGCAGCTCGATTTGACCTATAAAATCCCGTTGCTGAAGAATCCGCTTGAGCAGTATTACCTGCTGCAAGGGGGGTTCAAAAACGTCGACCTCAACGATACCAAATCCGTCACGTCAAAAGCCGTGGTCTCCCGTAACTGGGATCTGTCCAGCGGCTGGCAACGGGCGATAAACCTCACCTGGCGTTGGGACCACTTTACTCAGGGTACCGTGACCAATACGACTATGCTGCTGTATCCCGGGGTGAGCGTAAACCGGACCCGTTCCCGGGGTGGTTTGATGCCGACCTGGGGTGACAGTCAACGTTATTCTATTGATGTGTCCGACAGCACCTGGGGTTCGGACGTGGACTTTGCGCTGATGCAGGCACAGAACGTCTGGATTCGCACGTTGGCCGACAAGCACCGCTTTGTTGCGCGTGGGCAGGTAGGGTGGATTGAAACCAACGACTTTGAAAGAGTCCCGCCAGACCTGCGATTCTTCGCCGGTGGTGACCGCAGTATTCGCGGTTATAAATACAAGGGCATTTCCCCTCGCGACGACGACGGCAAGTTGACCGGGGCCTCTAAAATGCTGACCGGTTCGCTGGAGTATCAATATAACGTGACCGGCAAATGGTGGGGCGCAGTGTTTGTGGATTCCGGTGAAGCCGTAAACGATATCACCCAGAGTAATTTCAAGACCGGTGCCGGTTTTGGTGTGCGCTGGCAGTCACCGGTCGGCCCGGTGAAACTGGATATCGCTGCTCCGGTTGGGGATAAAGATACCCACGGGGTGCAGTTCTATATTGGTTTGGGGCCTGAACTATGAGCCTGATAAAAAAGATTTGCCTGGGTTTCCTGATTATTCTGCTGCTGCTGATTGGCGGGGTTGCGTTCTTGCTGGGCACCACCAGTGGTTTGCATATGGTGATAAACGGTGCGGCGCGTTGGGTGCCGGGACTGGATATTGCCAGTGTCAGCGGCGGTTGGCGTGATCTGACGCTGAAAGGCGTGAAATATCAAATGCCGGGTGTCACCGTGAATGCCGGGCAGTTCCATTTGTCACTCGATCTGGCCTGCTTTAAAAACAGTGCGTTGTGCGTCAATGCGTTGACGGCACAGGACGTGGACGTCGTGGTGAAAACCAAAGAAATGACGCCGTCCGCGCCAGTCGAAGAGACCAGCGAGCCAACAACCAATCTCAGCACGCCATACCCGATTACTTTGCGCATGTTGGCGCTGAATAACGTCAAAGTCAGCGTAGACGACACGGCGATTTCGCTTGCTGAATTCCGTACCGGTGCTCAGTGGCAGGAACGTGCGTTGACACTGCTGCCAACCAAGATCAGCGGATTACTGATCGCACTGCCGAAAACGCCGCAAAATCCGCTGCCGGAGGCCGTGCAGCCGGTGGTAGACGCAGCGAAGAAAGTAGAGGAAAAGGCCAATCCGGCCACGAAACCCGTACCGCAGCCCGAAGAGAAGCCACTGGGCGAAACGCTGAAAGAACTGTTCGCGAAACCGTTGCTGCCGGACTTGCCGGATATCCGTTTGCCGCTGGACATCACCGTCAAGGAGATCAGGGGTGAACAGCTACGGCTGACAGGGGATACCGACGTACTGATCGCAAGCTTGCTGTTGCAGGCCAGCACTCAAGATCAGCATATCAAGCTGGACAATTTCGATGTGAAATCCCCACAGGGCACGTTGTCAGCGCAAGGGCAGGCAACGCTGACCGGCAGTTGGCCGGTAGAGATGGTCGCCAACAGCACGGTGAACATCGAACCGCTGAAAGGCGAAAAGATCAAACTGAACATTGGCGGTGGCTTACGCGAAGAACTCAAGGTCGCACTCAACCTCTCTGGGCCCGTTGGCGCGCAGCTTGATCTACAAACCCAATTGGCCGAGGCCGGTTTGCCGCTCGCGTTGACGCTGCAAAGCAAACAGCTGAAATGGCCCCTGAGCGGTGAGGCGCAGTACCAGATCAATGATTTCCGCCTGCGTTTCAATGGCAAGGCGACCGATTATGCGTTGTCGACACGTGCAAATATCAAAGGGCAGGATCTGCCCCCAGCCGTATTGACGCTGGACGGTAAAGGCAACACTGACCAGTTTAAGCTGGAACGCCTGCGGTTGGCCGCCTTGCAGGGCAATACCGATCTGACGGCGCTGGTGGACTGGAGTAAGGCTATCAGCTGGAATTCACAGCTGACACTGAGTGGGATCAATACCGCTAAGCAGTGGCCGGAATGGCCAGCGAAGTTGGACGGTAAAATCACCACGCGTGGCAGCCTGCACGGCGGCAGTTGGCAATTGCAGGTCCCCGTCTTGCAACTCGACGGTAACGTGAAGCAGAACAAGGTCACTGCACGTGGCACGCTTAGCGGCAATGCCGCCGGTCAGTGGAAAATCCCAGGTATTGACCTGACGCTGGGACGCAACCAACTGAACGTGAAGGGCCAACTGGATGAAAAGAGTTGGAACCTGGATGCAAATATTGACGCACCGCGTCTGGACGGTGCCCTGCCAGGGCTCGGCGGTACGGCGAAAGGCTTGATTAAACTGCGTGGTAACCTGCAGGCACCTCAATTATTGGCCGATCTGACCGCGTCTGGTCTGCAGTGGCAGGCGTTACGCATTAACCGTGTGAAAATCGACGGCGACGTGCGTTCCAGCGATCAAATTCAGGGCCAACTGGCTGTGCGTGTTGAACGGCTCAAGCAAGATGCGTTGGACATCAACCTGCTGACGCTGGATGCCAAAGGCAGTGAAAAACAGCATCAGTTGCAACTGAAAATTGATGGCAAACCGGTATCCGGCCAACTGGCGTTGCAAGGCAGTTTCGACCGTCAGCAGCAACGCTGGCGCGGCAACCTGAACAACACGCGTTTCGATACGCCGGTGGGCGAATGGCGATTAACGCGCGCCATTGCGCTGGATTACCTGAATACCGCGCAGAAAATCAGTATTGGGCCACATTGCTGGCAGAACCCGAATGCCGAACTGTGCGTGCCGAAAACTATCGAAGCCGGTCAGAGCGGTCAGGCAAGCGTTGTGCTGAACCGTTTTGATCTGGCGATGATCAAACCTTTCCTTGGCCCGGAGACGGCCCTGAGTGGCGTCTTTACCGGGCGGGCCGACGTTAGCTGGAAGCCTGGTGGTGCACTGCCAGAGGCGAAAGTCTCGTTGGTGGGCAACGGGGTTAAAGTGGTACAGCAGGTTCAGGGGAATCCATTGCCGATTGCCTTTGACAAGTTGAACCTCAATGCCGGCCTCACCAACGGTCGGGCGCAGGCCGATTGGTTGATCAAACTGAATAACAATGGCCAGTTTGACGGCAATATTCAGGTGGCTGATCCACAGGTACGCCGCAATATCAGCGGTAACGTCAATATCACGAACCTTTCTCTGGCGATGATTAACCCGGCGCTGATGCAGGGCGAAAAAGCCGCGGGTATGTTGAACGCCAACCTGCGTTTGGGCGGCAGTGCATTAAAGCCTTTAGTGTATGGCCGGATGGCTCTGGACAAGGTGAAGGTTCAGGGGCACTGGATGCCGTTTGACATGACGGAAGGCCGGCTGGCGATGAATTTCGACGGCATGACGTCGACGTTGGAAGGGTTGGTCAGCACGACCCACGGTCAGCTTAACCTGTCCGGTGATGCCGATTGGCGTGATATCAACGCATGGCGTGCACGCATTGCCGCTAAGGGCGATAAGCTACGCGTGACGGTACCGCCCATGATCCGGATTGATGTGTCGCCGGATTTGATATTCGAGGCCACGCCGCAGCTGTTCTCGCTCAACGGTTCCGTTGATATTCCTTGGGCGCGCATTACGGTGCAGGAGCTACCAGAGAGCGCTGTGGGTGTTTCTTCAGACGAGGTGATGCTGGATGATCAACTGAAGCCGTTACAACCGAAAACGGCGGCGATCCCGATCAATAGCAACCTGATGATCCACGTTGGCAATGACGTGCGGCTTGATGCCTTTGGTCTGAAGGCGCGATTAAAGGGCGATCTGAAAGTTGTGCAGGATAAAAACGGGTTGGGCTTGAATGGTCAGATTGACATCCCATCCGGGCGCTTCCATGCTTATGGTCAGGATTTGATTGTCCGCAAGGGACAGCTGCTGTTCTCGGGGCCACCGGATCAGCCGTTGTTGAACCTTGAGGCCATCCGTAATCCGGAGTCGACCGAAGACGATGTCACCGCAGGGGTGCGCGTCACCGGGCTGGCTGATGCGCCGAAGTTGGAGGTGTTCTCGGACCCGGCAAAATCGCAGCAGGAAGCGCTGTCTTATCTGTTGCGTGGGCAAGGACTGAATAGCTCCGGCGCTGATGGTAACGCAATGACCTCAATGTTAATTGGGATGGGGGTTGCACAAAGTGGTCAACTTGTGGGTAAAATCGGCGAGGCGTTTGGCGTAAGTAATTTGGCCCTGGA
This sequence comes from Serratia sp. CoH_122_TC_1, assembly GCF_058191755.1. Taxonomy (NCBI): domain Bacteria; kingdom Pseudomonadati; phylum Pseudomonadota; class Gammaproteobacteria; order Enterobacterales; family Yersiniaceae; genus Serratia; species Serratia sp. CoH_122_TC_1. The sequence goes on along the minus strand of NZ_JBXWLA010000004.1, from coordinate 239,441 downwards.
TACTCAAGGGGTCGGTGACAGTTCGCAGGTTGTCGTGAGCGGTTATGTTCTCCCAGGCTTACAAGTAAAATATGGGGTGGGTATATTCGACTCACTGGCCACGCTGACGTTGCGCTACCGCCTGATGCCTAAGTTGTATCTGGAAGCGGTGTCTGGTCTCGACCAGGCATTAGATTTGCTCTATCAGTTTGAGTTTTAGCGATGCGAATAATTGTCTACGGCAGTTTACGACGCAAACAGGGAAACAGCCATTGGATGACCAACGCCCAATGGCTCGGCGAGCATGAGCTCGAAGGCTATCAGATTTATAATCTGGGCCATTACCCGGCGGCGATCCCTGGAGAGGGCACGGTACATTGTGAGGTGTACCGTATTAACTCATCGATATTGGCCGAGCTGGACGAACTGAAAAGCAACACCCGGGACTATAAGCGTGAGCTGATTCAGACGCCTTATGGGAGTGCGTGGATCTACCTGTATAAACACAGCGTAGACGGTTACCCGCGGATTCAAAGCGGAGACTGGCTGAAGCGTCTCGACGAAAAGTAAAAAAAAACACCGCTCACTGAGCGGTGTTTTTTTTCGAGCGGCAGGTAAGAATTACTTCTTGGCTGCGCGTTCGAAAGAGGCAACGATTTCAGCTTTAGCCGCAGCAGCGTCTGCCCAGCCTTCCACTTTCACCCATTTGCCTTTTTCCAGATCTTTGTAGTGCTCGAAGAAGTGAGCGATCTGCGCTTTCAGCAGTTCTGGCAGGTCGTTCACATCTTTGATGTGATCATATTCTTTGGTCAGCTTGCTGTGCGGTACGGCAACCAGTTTCGCATCTTCGCCAGCTTCGTCAGACATCTTCAGCACGCCAACCGGACGGCAGCGGATCACAGAGCCAGGCTGCAGTGGGTATGGCGTCGGCACCAGTACGTCAACCGGGTCACCGTCCAGAGACAGGGTGTGGTTGATATAACCGTAGTTGCACGGGTAGAACATCGCGGTGGACATGAAACGGTCAACGAACAGCGCGCCGGTGTCCTTGTCGATTTCATATTTGATCGGATCGGCGTTTGCCGGGATTTCGATAACTACGTAGATGTCTTCCGGCAGGTCTTTGCCAGCAGGGACCAGGTTCAAGCTCATGTCGGTTTCCTTTAATCAAACCAGAAATGGAGTGGCGGCTATTATAGCGGACTCTTTTACGAATTCCTGCCCTTTTCATCATCCACGCCCCGGCGCAGGGCCATCCATCGAATTTCCAGATAAATCTTCCTGCGGCGTTAAGTTTTCCCAAGGGTTGCCGATAACTTCATCAAATAATAATGAGTCAGCGAAGTCTGACTCTCCGTTTTACCTCCTCTACGTAAGATCTCACTATTTCTGAAGCCGGGAAGAACTCATGCTAAAAAAGATTACGGTCAAGGCCGGGCTGATTGCCCTGTTGAGCCTGATGACGCTGCTGTTGATTATGGTCAGCACGATCGGCGTCAACGCGATTAACGAAGGATCGCGCTCGTTACACACTCTGAATCAAATCCTGGGGGAAGAATTGGGGTCGCTGGCCAGCAGCTCCAACCTGACGCTGCGCGCCAGAACCGCGGCCTCACTGGCGGTGCGCCAACGGGAAATCGGCCAGATTGAGGTTTCCGACGCGACAGTGGGGCGCATTTATGACTACCTTGCGCAATCGAAGCAGGAAATGGCGCGTTTTGTCAAAGTGGGCACCGTCACCGAACGTGGCCGCGAGCTGTCTGCCCGTCTACAAAACAGCTATCGAGCCTATTTGGAGCAAGGTGTTGGTCCGATGGCTGATGCCATCAAGGCGGGTAAAGTCGACGATTACTACGAGATTCAGGAAACCAAAATCTCTGCCTTGAGTATTGCTTTTGAGAAAGACCTGAGCGATTTCCGCAGCTTTGCGATGAAGATTGGCCAGCAGCGGGTAACGGAAGCGGAAAGTAATGCCAGTACCAAGATTACCCTGATTGTGATTGCAGGTCTGCTGAGCGTATTGCTGGCAGTATTGGCCTGGTTTGCATTGAGGATGATTATCTTGCGCCCGCTCGATGAATCTATCGCCCAACTGGAATATATTGCAGGTGGCGATTTGACGCATACCATCACGGGCGAAGGGAATACCGAAATGGGCCGTTTGGTGCGTGCAATGCAGCGTATGCAGCAGGCTCTGGCGAGTTCGGTCAGCAAGGTACGTGATGCCAGCAGCCAAATTGATACCGGCTCGCGCGAGTTGGCTGCCGGTAACTTACATCTGGCCCAGCGCACTGAAGAGTCGGCCGCTTCGCTGGAAGAGACGGCAGCCAGCATGGAGCAATTGACCTCGACGGTGAAAATGAATGCCGAAAACTGCGAGCAGGCCAATCAACTGGCGTTGAGTGTATCTGGCATTGCAAATCAAGGCAGTGAGGTGGTCAGTCAGGTGATGAGCAAGATGCAGGCGATTACCGACAGTTCGCGTCGTATCGCCGATATCATCAGTGTGATGGACGGCATCGCTTTCCAGACCAACATTTTGGCGCTGAACGCGGCGGTAGAAGCGGCACGTGCTGGCGAACAGGGCCGTGGTTTTGCGGTCGTGGCCGGTGAGGTACGCAGTTTGGCCCAACGCAGCGCACAGTCAGCGAAAGAGATTAAAGGGCTGATTGAAGCGTCGCAGAATCGCGTGCAGGAAGGCGAGCAGATGGCAGAGTCTGCGGCGAAAACCATGAATGGCATTACCGGCGAAGTCGGGCGTGTAACGGCGTTGATGCGGGAAATCTCTGCGGCTACGCGCGAACAAAGCAGTGGGATTGAGCAGGTAAACCTGGCGGTGGCTCAGATGGACCAGGTGGCGCAACAAAATGCGGCGTTGGTCGAAGAGTCAGCGGCGGCGACACGATCGCTGGAGGATCAGGCGCAGTTACTGGCGCAGAGTATGGCGGCGTTCAAATTATAATGTAGGGGTGCAGCATGCTGCACCCCTGCGTTGGGCGCTTTATTCGTCCGGATTTTCGGCGATAAAGCGTTCTGCGTCTTCAACCATGGATTTGGTGCCGACGAAGAAAGGTGCACGCTGGTGCAGTTTCACCGGGGTAATGTCCAGAATACGGTTTTTACCGTCACTGGCTTTGCCGCCGGCTTGTTCTGCCAAGAACGCCATCGGGTTGCATTCATACAGCAGGCGCAGCTTGCCTTGTGGGTGGCTGGCGGTGCTTGGATAAATGTAGATGCCGCCTTTCAGCAGGTTGCGATGGAAATCTGCAACCAGTGAACCGATGTAGCGTGAGGTGTAAGGACGTTGTGTTGCTTCGTCTTGTTCCTGGCAATACTTGATGTATTTCTTCACACCGCGTGGGAACTTGATGTAGTTACCTTCGTTGATGGAATACATGTTGCCGCTGGCTGGGAAGCGGACTTTCTCATGGGACAGGCAGAACACGCCCAGAGAGGGATCGTAAGTAAAGGCATGCACGCCATAACCGGTGGTGTACACCAGCATGGTGGATGAACCATAAACTACGTAGCCAGCAGCCACCTGAGCACTGCCCGGTTGCAGGAAGTCTTCTTCGGTTACCGGAATGCCTACCGGGGTAATGCGACGATAGATAGAGAAAATCGTACCGACCGAGACGTTGACATCAATATTGGACGAACCGTCCAATGGATCCATCAGCACCACATACTTGGCATTTTCAGCCCGCTCGCCGTCGAATATCACGATTTCGTCTTCTTCTTCGGAAGCGATACCCGCAACTTCACCGCGCGCTTTCAACGCCGCTTTCAGCTTTTCATTGGCGTACAGGTCCAGTTTCATCTGAACTTCACCCTGTACATTGGAAACGCCGCTGGTGCCCAGAATATCAACCAGACCCGCTTTGTTGATATCGCGGTGGATGATTTTGGCGCCTAGTTTAATTGCAGAAAGTAGCGCAGTCAGCTCGCCGGTGGCGTGAGAGAAGTCGTGCTGTTTCTCGACGATAAATTCGCCTAACGTTTTCATGACACAATCCCTGAATCTACGGATGGGTAGCGGTTTGTTAACATACCGCCAACGTATTCGCGAGCAGTGTAGCCCAAAGATGAGCGCTATTCATAGGCAAATCCATTTCTTCTGGATGATTCTGGGCGTTAGAATAAGCCAACATTCGACGTACTCTATGAGAAAACTATGCGCATTCACATTCTTGGGATCTGTGGCACCTTTATGGGCGGGCTCGCTGTGCTGGCTCGCTCGCTAGGGCATGAGGTGACCGGCTCTGACGCTAATGTCTATCCGCCGATGAGCACGCTGTTGGAGAAGGAAGGGATCGAACTGATCCAAGGCTACGATCCCGCTCAGTTGGATCCCATGCCGGATCTGGTGATCATTGGTAACGCCATGACGCGTGGCAATCCCTGTGTTGAAGCGGTATTGGAGCAGGGCATCCCTTACGTTTCCGGTCCACAGTGGTTGCATGACTATGTGCTGCGCGATCGCTGGGTGCTGGCCGTTGCCGGGACTCACGGTAAGACCACCACTGCGGGTATGGCAACCTGGATCCTCGACGTCTGCGGATATAAACCGGGCTTTGTGATCGGCGGTGTTCCTGGCAACTTTGACGTTTCCGCCCGCTTGGGCGAGAGCCCGTTCTTTGTGATCGAAGCTGACGAGTATGACTGCGCGTTCTTCGACAAGCGTTCCAAGTTTGTGCATTACAGCCCACGTACGCTGATCATGAATAATCTGGAGTTTGATCACGCCGATATCTTCGATGATCTGAAAGCGATCCAGAAACAGTTCCATCATCTGGTGCGCTTGGTTCCCGGCAAGGGCAAGATCATTTTGCCTGACAACGACAATCACCTGAAACAGGTGATGGCGATGGGCTGCTGGAGCGAGCAGGAGCTGGTCGGGGAAGAAGGCGCATGGCGTGCACAGAAGCTAACACCGGACGCCAGCCATTATGCGGTATTCCTGCATGGTGAGCAGGTGGGGGAAGTGAAGTGGTCGCTGGTGGGTGAACACAACATGCATAATGGTTTAATGGCCATTGCTGCTACGCGCCATGTTGGTGTGATGCCTGCGGATGCTTGCCGTGCGCTCGGTGATTTCATCAATGCGCGCCGCCGTCTGGAACTGCGTGGTGAAGCCCATGGAGTGACGGTCTACGACGACTTTGCCCATCACCCAACGGCTATCTTGGCAACCTTGGCCGCGCTGCGTGGCAAGGTTGGTGGCACTGCCCGTATTCTTGCCGTGCTTGAGCCCCGCTCCAATACCATGAAAATGGGGATCAGCAAGAACGATTTGGCGCCATCGCTTGGTCGTGCCGATGAAGTATTCCTGTTCCAGCCGCATCATATTCCCTGGCAGGTGGCAGAAGTGGCGGAAGCCTGCGTGCAGCCGGCCCATTGGAGCGCCGATCTCGACACCCTGGTAGAGATGATTGTGAAAACGGCTCAGCCGGGTGACCATATTCTGGTCATGAGCAACGGCGGCTTCGGCGGTATCCACGATCGACTGTTGGACGCTTTGGCTCGCAAGTCTGAACCGAAAGTCACCTATTGATCATATGGGGGGCGTGAAACAACCTTTCTAAGGGCCGGTCGCGGCCCTTTTTTTCGCGCATAAAAAAGCCCTCGCGAGCGAGGGCAACGGGGTTCGTCGGATAGGACGACGACATTTCTTCAGGGAATCAGTGCTTACGACAGAACTCGGCAGTGGCAGTGACGAGGGTAGTCAGTTCCGTAAGCACGTCCCCTGAATTGTTATTTATAGATTTCAGCCGTCGCGTGCCAATTACCGTTTTCATAGGCTTCAATTACACGGTAAGCCTTGGCACCTTGCTTATCAGCTTTGTCTGACAAGGCCTGGCGAATATCAGAAGGCGCGCCGGTGATGCCGCTGACGGTGATGGTACCGGCAGATTGCAGGGTATCGGCCTGGTCATTAGTGATTAACGTGGCGGCCGAGGCCCCGAACGAAACGACTGACAGCAGGCTAAGTGCGGCGAGGGTTGTTTTCATATTCATCATATTGCGTCCTGTTGCGATAACCGCCTGGAAGGGCTTTTACAGCGTTTTTATTCTTGAAGGCCGTTATCGGTGATGCTGGGTACCAGAGTTCTTTTGCCCGTTTCCGGGTAACATTTTGTACTTACTTGTAAATTTCTGCGGTGGCGTGGAAGTTACCTTCGTTACGCGCCTCAATGACACGGTATGCAGTTGCGCCTTTGGCATCGGCCTTCTCAGACAGTGCCTGACGGATGTCGGAAGGTGCACCGGCTACGCCGCTTACGGTAATGGTACCTGCAGCCTGCATTTTTGCTGCCTGGCTTGCATCAACAGATTGTGCTGCAAATGCGCCGAAAGAAAGCATGGATAGAATGCTCATAGTTGCAACGGTAGCTTTAATTTTCATGGTTTGACCTCATCGTATTCTTTTATCAGTTCCAGTGAACTGTGATTTACGTCACGAAAATGAGTATACATCTAGTAACGCTAAAAATTAATAGTTAGCTAACAGTTTCTAGTGAAACTTTATCAGGGTGTTGTTTGTTTTTTATAACCAAATGGAATAAAAACGGGTCATAAAATGATCTTTTGATGTTAAATTTATGTAATTTCAATAAGGTAAGTGCTTTTGACCAAAAGTGCGAAAGATTGCAGTGGCTATCACTGGTTACACAGAAATGTCATTGAAATGTGCTGTGGTGTGAAGGAAATCTAGAGTTTTACGTGGAAAGGGATGAGAGAAACGTAAGCATAGGGTTAAAGAAGCGCTAACAAAACGCGACGGCTAGCCGCATTTTGTTAGCGCTAAGCATCATAACTCTTGTTCAAACAGCGTCAGGATGGCTTCGTACAATTGGCGAGCGGTAAAGCTGCTGGCCGGGGTAACAAAAATAGTGTCGTCGCCGGCAATGGTGCCCAGGATACCTTCGGACTTCCCTAATGAATCCAACAGGCGGGCAATGAGCTGTGCAGCGCCAGGGCTGGTGTGGATGACCACGACTGCATCGTTATGGTCGACATCGAGTACCAGGTTCTTCAGCGGGCTGGTGGTGGTCGGCACACCGAGTTCTGCTGGAAGGCAATACACCATTTCCATCTTGGCATTGCGCGTACGCACTGCGCCGAACTTGGTCAGCATGCGCGATACTTTGGATTGGTTGATGTTTTCGAAGCCTTCTTCTTGCAGCGCCAAAACGATCTCGCCTTGAGAACTGAATTTTTCTTCTTTCAATAACGCTTTAAACGCTTTGATCAGATCTTCCTGCTTTGCGGGATTACGCATTTTGCACCGTAGAATGTTGACAATAGAAGTGATTATTATGCATATAAATGAATTTTTATGCAATAAGAGGACGTCCAGGAAAAACAATCATGCCCGGACAATGAGGAAAGGGCGGCATTTTAACAAAATCCGAACCCCATGAATATGCCCTTTCGGCGACCTTAAAGTGGTTCGTGGTGGTAAAGAAAATGTTATTAAAATGATGTTGTTCTGATGTTGTGTAAGGGTGTAATGTAACCGCCGGTTAACTTGCTCGTGAATAACCTCGCAGTATTTTTGATTAGTGTGCGCTATGCCCTTAATGCGTAAGCTATTTAATCTAAAATGAGCGCGGCATCGGCTGTTTTATTGCGCCAGTTCTCAAATGAACTGTTAAGAGATTGTTTTTAAAGGTGTAATAATCTAAGGTCCGTAACCAACATATTCACGGCGCTTTATATATTTAAGATAATAAAGGAGTATAGGATGAAAGTTGCAGTTCTCGGTGCTGCTGGCGGTATCGGCCAGGCCCTCGCCCTTCTACTCAAAACCCAGCTTCCTTCAGGTTCTGAACTCTCTCTCTACGACATCGCCCCAGTGACTCCAGGTGTTGCCGTCGATTTAAGCCACATCCCAACCGCAGTTAAAATCAAAGGCTTCAGCGGCGAAGACGCAACGCCAGCTCTGCATGGCGCAGACGTGGTGCTGATCTCTGCCGGTGTTGCACGTAAGCCGGGTATGGACCGTTCAGATCTGTTCAACGTGAACGCGGGCATCGTGCGTAATCTGATTCAGCAAGTGGCAACAACCTGCCCGAAAGCCTGCATCGGTATTATCACCAATCCGGTTAACACAACCGTGGCTATCGCAGCAGAAGTGCTGAAGAAAGCCGGTGTTTATGACAAAAATAAACTGTTCGGCGTAACCTCGCTGGACATCATCCGTTCTAACACCTTCGTGGCCGAGCTTAAAGGCAAGCAGCCAGAAGAGTTGAACGTGCCAGTTATCGGTGGGCACTCTGGTGTGACCATCCTGCCACTGTTGTCACAGATCCCTGGCGTGAGCTTTACCGAGCAGGAAGTGGTGGATCTGACCAAACGTATTCAGAATGCGGGTACGGAAGTGGTTGAAGCCAAAGCCGGTGGCGGGTCTGCAACACTGTCAATGGGCCAGGCAGCAGCGCGTTTCGGCCTGTCCCTGGTTCGTGCACTGCAAGGCGAAAAAGGCGTGGTGGAATGTGCTTATGTGGAAGGTGATGGCAAATACGCTCGCTTCTTCGCACAACCGCTGGTGCTGGGCAAAAACGGCGTTGAAGAACGCAAAGACATTGGTACCCTGAGTGCATTCGAGCAGAAAGCGCTGACAGATATGCTGGATGTGCTGCATAAAGATATTGAACTGGGCGAAAAGTTTATCAATAACTGATCACCCCGCGATGTAAGATATGCATAAACCGCCGGACAGTGTTCCGGCGGTTTTTTTATGCCTGCGGTTATGACCGAATTCGCGCTTTTCGATCCAGCAGGTTATGGGTGTGTGGATCGAAGTAACGGCTTGGCCAGATTTCTGCAGGATGAATGTCGAGTGTTTCGGCAATGAGCCATTCTCCTTTTGGCCAGGGGCGCGATAGCGCGTTTGCCAGCGTTGAAGAGCTAAGCCCCGCCTTGCGCGATACCGCCGCCAATGTCGTTCCCTTCTTACGTAAAGCCGCAATGATATCCGCCGGGTGCCAGTCCTTATTCTCTGAGTTCATGTTTGCATTCCTTTTTTTGATTAGCGAAAGTTCTGTTAGTGGTATAACTAACAGGTCAAGATTAATCGTTTAAACAACATGAATCGCTTATGCGGAAACTAGCATACCACTAAGTTTCTTAAAAAATACCCGAATAGTTTCCAAAAAAAAGATATTTGCCAACTTCCCAGAGATCATGGCTATGAAAAAAGAGTGGTTTACCGCCAAGGAGCTGACAAGCGTGGCAGGGTTACCTTCCTCACCACAGGGAATAAATTTGATGGCGCGCCGTGAAGGTTGGCTCAGCCGACGCCGTAAAGGCGTACAAGGCAAAGCGCTGGAATATCACATCGACAGCTTACCTAATAGCACCCGTAATCTTCTGATATTGAAAGAGGACTCGGCAATTTATGACGTTGAGCGTCAGGACCCACTGACGGTGTGGGTTGAGTATTACTATCACCTGACAGAGAGCGAACGTGAGAAAGTTTTGACGTTCTTGATGCGTGAAGGTATTGGTGGCCTGTTGGCGCGAATTTCACCGGAGAAATGAGCAGACCCGCCGAGCGGGCCTGTGGAAACAGCGGTTGCCTATAGTTTCTTAAAAATCACGTTGAACCGCGAGGTGCGCCAATCCTTCCAGCGCGGTGCGATGGGGGGATTCAGGCAGGGCCTGCAACGCGGCAATGGCCTTGTCGGCTTCTTCCTCCGCGCGCTGGCGAGTGTATTCCAGCGAACCGCATTGCTCCATGGCTTTCAGTACGGGCTCCAGCAAATGACGACCGTTGCCTTGCTCAATTGCGCCGCGGATCATGGCTTTCTGCTCGCCTTCACTATTATGCATGGCATGCAGCAACGGCAATGTCGGTTTACCTTCGTTGAGGTCGTCACCGGTATTTTTACCCAGGGTGCTGCCATCGGCGCTGTAATCGAGCAGATCGTCGATCAACTGGAAGGCGGTACCAAGATAGCGGCCGTAATCCTGCAGCGCTTTTTCCTCTGCAACGCTTGCGTCTGACAGGATTGCCGAAGACTGCGCCGCTGCTTCAAACAGGCGTGCAGTTTTGCTGTAGATCACCCGCATGTAGCTTTCTTCTGTGATATCCGGATCGTGCACGTTCATTAACTGCAGTACTTCGCCTTCGGCAATAACGTTAACGGCTTCGGACATCAGTGCCAGCACGCGGAGCGATTCCAGACTCGTCATCATCTGGAAAGCCCGTGTATAGATGAAGTCGCCAACCAACACACTGGCAGCATTGCCAAAGGCGGCATTGGCGGTCGCTTTGCCGCGACGCATGTCGGATTCATCTACCACGTCATCATGGAGCAGCGTGGCGGTATGAATGAATTCGATCAGCGCAGCAACGGTAATGTGTTTATCACCCTGATAATGCAAAGCCCGGGCCGCCAGAACGGCGATCATCGGGCGGATGCGCTTACCGCCACCACTGATAATGTAATAGCCAAGCTGATTGATGAGCGTGACATCAGAATTCAGCTGTTCGAGAATTGTTGCGTTCACGGCCGCCATATCTTGCGCGGTTAACTCGGTAATTTGCTCTAGGTTCATTGTATTTTTTTCAGCTGTGTTTCTCTTCACCGCGTTGAGATCGCTGCTCACATCGGTACATGGCGGTAACTGTCCTCCTGATTGTACTTGAAAAACGGTTCAGATAAACGCCATGAAAGAAACTGTGCTTTTTTTCTTCTTTTTTCTGCTTCTGGTCTTATTCTGCTCTTGTCATATGCGGGATTATTGCGTAGAATTCGCGCCCTATTGTGAATATTTATAGCGCGCTCTGTACTGAACAGTTGGGCACGCGGAAAGCGGAGTTTTATATGTACGCGGTTTTCCAAAGTGGTGGCAAACAACACCGAGTAAGCGAAGGTCAAACCGTTCGCTTGGAAAAGCTGGACATCGCAACTGGTGAAGCTGTTGAGTTTGACCAGATTCTGATGATCGCTAATGGCGAAGATATCAAAATCGGCGTTCCTTACGTCGATGGCGGTAAGATCAAAGCTGAAGTAGTTGCTCACGGTCGTGGCGAGAAAATTAAGATCGTTAAGTTTCGTCGTCGTAAACACCATCGTAAGCAGCAGGGCCACCGTCAGTGGTTCACTGACGTTAAAATCACCGGCATCAGCGCTTAAGTTAGGGGAGCAGATTAATGGCACACAAAAAGGCTGGCGGCTCGACTCGTAACGGTCGCGATTCAGAAGCTAAACGTCTGGGCGTAAAACGCTTTGGCGGCGAAGCAGTACTGGCAGGCAGCATCATCGTTCGTCAGCGCGGCACTAAATTCCACGCTGGTACCAACGTGGGTTGCGGCAAAGACCACACTCTGTTTGCTTTGAAAGACGGTAAAGTCAAATTCGAAGTTAAAGGCCCGAGCAATCGTAAATTCATCAGCATCGAAGCTGAATAATTTTCCGAGCCTGACTAAATAGATGTAAGCCCCGCAATTCGTTGCGGGGCTTTTTACATTCTAGGGTGTTGGGCTGCTTGTGCGCAGACCCGTTAGCGCTGGCAAAGGTAAGATGGAAACGAAACAGCAGGTCGGAATTGGCATTTCTCTGGCGGTGACTACAGCGGTTTGTTGGGGCGCATTGCCGATTGCGATGAAAGAAGTGCTGGTAGTGATGGAGCCGTTTACCGTTGTTTGGTATCGCTTTACCATTGCTGCGCTTGGGTTGGGGCTTATTTTAGCCGTGCGCGGCAGGCTGCCGCCAGTGACTCTATTTCGCCAACCGCGCTGGTTGCTGATTTTGGCTATCGCGACGGCGGGCCTTCTGGGGAACTTCATTTTCTTCAGCTCTTCGCTGCAGTATCTCAGCCCGACAGCATCGCAGGTGATCGGCCAACTGTCGCCGGTCGGCATGATGTTTGCCAGCGTGCTGATTTTAAAAGAGCGCATGCGCATCACTCAGGTGATAGGCGCGCTAATGCTGATTTTCGGGTTGTTGTTGTTTTTTAACGTCAGCCTGATTGAGATTTTCACTCGCTTGACGGATTACACCCTTGGGGTGCTGCTAGGCGTGTGTGCGGCGATGGTGTGGGTCACTTATGGCGTTGCGCAGAAAGTGTTGCTGCGCCGATTAGCCTCGCCGCAAATACTGGTAATGTTGTACACTTTATGTGCAATAGCTTTATTTCCTCTGGCCAAGCCAGGGGTGATTTTTCAGCTCAGCGGCTGGCAATTAGCCTGCCTGCTGTTCTGTGGCGCCAACACGCTGATTGGCTATGGTGCGCTGGCGGAAGCCATGGCGCGCTGGCAGGCGGCGCAGGTGAGTGCGTTAGTTACGCTGACACCGCTGTTTACCCTGCTTTTTTCAGATTTATTGGCGTTGGCCTGGCCACACGTATTCGCCGCCCCGACATTAAATGTCGTTGGCTATGTCGGTGCTTTCGTGGTGGTAGCGGGCGCCATGTTTTCCGCAATTGGTCACCGTTGGTGGCCGCGACGGGCAGAAACCCGCCTGGTTGCTCCTTTGAAGCAGCCCGGTGAATGATTTACGGAGACGGTAAATGAAGTTTGTAGATGAAGCAGCGATTTTGGTCGTTGCAGGTGACGGTGGTAATGGTTGCGTCAGCTTCCGCCGCGAAAAATATATCCCGAACGGCGGGCCAGATGGTGGTGACGGCGGCGATGGCGGCGACGTCTATTTGCTGGCGGACGAAAACCTCAACACGCTGATCGACTACCGCTTTGAGAAATCTTTCCGCGCCGAACGTGGTCAGAACGGCCAAAGCCGTGACTGTACAGGCAAGCGTGGCAAAGACATTACTATCAAAGTCCCTGTCGGCACCCGTGTGCAAGACCAGGGCACTGGTGAAATCCTCGGTGACATGACCCGCCATGGCCAGCTTTTGATGGTCGCGAAAGGCGGTTGGCATGGTTTGGGCAATACCCGATTTAAATCATCCGTTAACCGCGCTCCACGCCAGAAAACGCTGGGTACCGCAGGTGAAGCGCGTGACATCCTGCTGGAGCTGTTGCTGTTGGCCGATGTGGGCATGCTCGGTTTACCGAATGCCGGCAAGTCGACCTTCATCCGTGCAGTCTCCGCGGCCAAGCCGAAAGTTGCTGACTATCCGTTTACGACCTTGGTGCCAAGCCTGGGTGTGGTACGTATGGATCACGAACAAAGCTTCGTGGTTGCCGATATTCCGGGGTTGATCGAAGGGGCCTCTGACGGTGCCGGGCTGGGTATTCGCTTCCTGAAGCATCTGGAACGCTGCCGTGTGTTGCTGCACCTGGTGGATATCGCTCCTATCGATGAATCTGATCCGGTAGAAAATGCCAAAATCATCATCAATGAGTTGAACCAATACAGCGCAAATCTGGCAGACAAGCCACGCTGGCTTGTTTTCAACAAGATTGATGTGATTGGTGAAGAAGAAGCTGCCGTGCGTGCCAAGGCGATTGCAGAAGGCATGGGCTGGGAAGGCAAGTACTACATGATCTCCGCCGTTAATCGTGAAGGCGTCAACGCGCTGTGCTGGGATGTAATGCAGTTTATCAACACGCAGCCGAAGGCGATGGCGATCGAAGAAAGCGCGCCGGAGAAAGTCGAGTTCATGTGGGATGATTACCACCGTGAACAACTCGCAGAAGTGGAAGCTGAAGCGGATGACGACTGGGATGATGACTGGGACGAAGATGACGACGAAGGCGTCGAAATCGTTTACCAGAAGTAATCTTGTGAAGAAAAGGGCTCAGTTAACACTGGGCCCTTTTTTTATCGACACTATTTATTTAGCACGTTTTCCGGTAGCCAGCATTGGGCATTCAGCCCGTGGGTATCCTGGCGGTTTTCCATCGTCAGGCGCCCTTGGTGCAGCTGTACGATACGGGTCACTATATTTAGCCCCAATCCACTGCCGCCGTAGCGCTGGTCCATACGACGAAACGCCTGGGTGAGTTCGCCAACCATTTTTTCTTTGATTCCCGGGCCTTCATCAATCACTTGCAGCAAATAACCGTGCTTCTGCGCGGCAAGCTGTACCCGAATACTGCTGCCTTCTGGGCTGTAACGGTGGGCATTTTCCACCAAATTACGCAACAACAGGCGTAACAGGACAGGGTCACCATGAACCGGCGCGGTTTCAGGCAATTGCCATTGCAGTTTTTGCTCGCGCTGGGCGACCAATTCCTCAAGCTCTTCCTGCAGCGGTTGGATCACGTTGTTTACCCAGTCGAACTGTTGGTAATGGCCGCTGGCAAAATCTTGCCCGGCGCGCGCGAGCATCAGTAATTGTTCGACGGTGTGCATCAGCTGGTCAATGCGGGCAATTAACGGGCCGCTTTGTGGAATGCCCTGTTTTTCCATGAGTTCCAGATGCAGCCGAATCCCTGCCAGCGGCGTGCGCAGTTCGTGTGCGGCATCGGCGGTAAAGAGCCGCTCTTGCTGAATAGTGTTATCCAGTCGTGAAAACAGTTGGTTGAGTGTGGTGGTAACCGCCATCATTTCAAGGCTGTCACTGCTGAGCGGGAGTGGCGTCAGATTATCGGCGGAACGCTTCTCCAGCCGTTCCTGCAATTGATTGAGTGGCCGGATAATCCAACTGATAGCCCAAAATGAGGCGAGCAGCGTGACTATCATCATGATTAACGAGGGGGCAAGTAGCGAGGCGATGGCTTCGGCGATCTCCGTATCGACACGTTCAGTACGCACTTTAGCCGACAGGGTTTCATCTACCAGAAAGCTGATTTGCTCCTGACTTTCGTGCCAAAGCCAAAAGGCGCTAATAAGCTGGGTGACCAAAAGGATCAGCGCCAGCATCAATAACAGACGGCGGCGCATGCTGATCATGATGAAGACTCCAGGCGGTAGCCGATGCCACGTACGGTACGGATACGGTCCTTACCTAATTTGCGGCGCAGGTTATGAATATGCACTTCTAGCGTATTAGAGCCCAAATCATCCTGCCAGGTATAAAGATCCTGCTGTAACAACTCGCGGTTGACCGTTTGGCCGGCGCGCATCATCAGGCGTGACAGAATGGCGAACTCTTTCGGTGTGACTTCCACCGGCTGTTGCTGAACATAGACTTGTTGGCTGGAAAGATTGAGCTGGAGATCATCCAACTGCATCAGATTGTCACTGTGGCCCTGATAGCGGCGAATTAAGGCGCGTACACGCGCTTGCAGTTCAACCAACGCAAAGGGTTTTACCAGGTAATCGTCAGCACCGGCGTCCAGCCCATCAACACGGTCTTCAAGGGCATCGCGAGCCGTCAGAATGAGTACCGGCAAATCAACTTGTTGACGACGCCACTGCCGCAGCAGACTGGCGCCATCCATGTCAGGCAGACCCAAATCGAGGATGATCATGCTGTACTGGCTAGTAATGAGCAGGGCGTTGGCCTCCGCCGCCGTCGCGGCGCAGTCGCAAGCATAGCCTTCCCCTGCTAATGCCAGCGCCAATCCTTGTTGCAGGAGCTCATCGTCTTCCACAATCAGCAGTTTCATCATAACCCTCAGTTATTCTGATAAATATCCCGGTACAGGCGGCTTTCAAAACGCACCAACGGAGCGCGGCGCTGTTTTTGATCTTCCGGCGGTACGGCATAACCTGACAGATACTGTACGAATGCAAAGCGCTGACCGCTGGCGGTTGTAATGAACCCTGCCAGATTATATACGCCTTGCAGCGCACCGGTTTTTGCAGAAACCTTACCGTCGACGCCGGCTTCGTGTAGCCCGCCGCGGTAGCGCAGGGTTCCGTCGTAGCCTGACAGTGGTAGCATCGAAATGAAGTTCAGCTCATTGTCATGCTGCGCAATGTACTGAAGCGCCTGCATCATGGTCGCTGGGGCCAGCAGGTTATGGCGTGATAACCCTGAACCGTCCACGACGATGCTATTGCCCAGATCAACACCGGCCTTCTGGCGCAGCACTTGGCGTACGGCATCAGCGCCGGCACGCCACGTTCCTGGGACACCAAAACGTTCATGCCCGATCGTCCGGAATACGGTATCGGCGATCATGTTGTCCGATTTCTTCAGCATGATCTTCAGTAGGTCGTGCAGCGGTGCTGACTGCGTTTGTGCTATCACGGTCCCTTTCAGCCCTGGCTGGGTCTGGCGCTTTAGGTGGCCGTCTATCTGGATGCCAGCCTGTGTCAGCTCATCTTTCAGGATGGCTCCGGCATAGCTGGCACCATCCTGGATAGCGAAGGCCAGCGGCAATGGATCGCTGCGTTGGGTCAGACAGCCAGTCAGAGTAAAGCGGTTTAACTCGCCGGGTACGACATCCAGCTCACAGTATTGGGCGTCCGGTGACCCTTTCGCCAGCGTACGCACCTGGCTGAACATATTGACCGGGTAATAAGAGGCCACGCGAATAAAGGCCATGTCGCCCGGATTCGGCGCGCTGTAGAGCGACACCGAGAAGCAGTTGCGATCGACAATCGCCGCGGCCGGCGGCGCGCTGAAACACTGCGTCAGGTCGTTCCACGGCCAACCGGGAGCTTTGTCATGGCTGGCGAATACGGACGTATCGACCAGCACATCACCGGTAATTTGCCGCACACCCTGCTTTTTCAGTATGGCGACCATATTGCGCAGGTTCTGGCGCTTAAAGGTGGGATCGCCGCTGAAGCGGGCAATCAAATTGCCGCGCAAAACGCCGTCGCTGATATCGCCTTGACTCTCCAGCGTGGTCGTGAAGCGGTAATCGGGGCCGAGCTGCAACAATGCAGCCAGCGCGGTCAGCACTTTTTGGGTACTGGCCGGTAACGCCATTTGCTGTGAATGATAATCGATGGTCGGCGTATCGGCGCCGATCTTCTGAACTACCAGGGCAAGGTTGGCCCCATCAGGCAAATATTGTGTGTAATCTTCAACCGGGGCCGCATTCGCATTTAGAACAAATGCGCAAGCCAATGCACTGACAATTCGTGAAAAACGCATAATCTCGGGATAACAGCTGGATAACGTGCCGTCATACTACGGTGCATTCAGGGAAAAAGTAAACGATGACCCTCAAGGAACTCTACGCTAAAATGCGTATCAAAATGCAAAATCGATCCTGACTTGGGCTAGTGTCCCGAGTCAGGCTTCTTTTGTTTATCGCCTGGAGGCGGCGGGCACGTACCCCCCGTTTTTTCATACGAACACGTCAGGATGACGGCTATTTGAACAGGAAAGATTTAGAGGTATTTACACGATGAAACAGATTCCGATGACCTTGTTTGGCGCAGAAAAACTGCGCGAAGAGCTCGAATTTTTGAAAAGTGTGCGCCGTCCGAAAATCATTGCGGATATCGCTGACGCCCGTGAACACGGCGATTTGAAAGAAAACGCAGAGTACCATGCCGCGCGTGAGCAGCAGGGATTCTGTGAAGGGCGTATCCAGGAAATTGAAGCCAAGCTGTCGAACGCGCAGGTGATCGATATCACCAAGATGCCCAATAATGGCCGCGTGATTTTTGGCTCCACCGTTTCGGTGATGAACCTGGATAGCGAAGAAGAAGTGACTTACCGTATCGTTGGCGACGACGAAGCTGATTTCAAGAAAAATCTGATTTCGGTCAATTCCCCAATGGCGCGCGGTTTGATCGGCAAAGAGCAAGATGATGTTGTTGTGATAAAAACACCGGGCGGCGATGTCGATTATGAGATCTTGAAGGTTGAATATCTCTGAATATTCGCTATTCGTTCAGAAATTCGCCAGGGTTTTGTAAAGAAAGGAAAAAGGCCGCACGCGGCCTTTTATCTGAATCAGGTGCATGGCACCTTTTCGTTAACCCAATGCTTATTAACGCGGTAGACTGATCTTGCGCTCTTTAGACGGGCGGTAAAGAATAAGCGTACTGCCGATAACTTGCACGTTGCAGGCACCCGTTTCACGCACGATAGCGTCGGCGATCAGGGTTTTGGTTTCGCGATCTTCAGCAGCGATTTTTACCTTGATCAGCTCATGATGCTCCAGAGCCTGTTCAATTTCAGCCAGCACCCCTTCGGTGAGACCGTTATTACCCAGCATGACAACCGGTTTTAACGGATGCGCCAGGCCTTTCAGGTGCTGTTTTTGTTTATTATTCAGATTCATTGTCTTTTTTGCTTAAGTTGGGATTGAAAACGGTACATTCTACCGCCATCTCATGTATATCACCAAATCGGTCTTCACCGGTGTGAGTCTACAAGAGCTGCGAACCTGACATTAAGACTCTTTTTATGATAGTTGGAAAACGAGATGGCTAATAAAAAGCGTTCTGCTAGCTCCAGTCGCTGGTTACAAGAACACTTTAGCGATAAATATGTGCAACAGGCGCAGAAAAAAGGGCTGCGTTCGCGCGCCTGGTTTAAACTTGATGAAATACAGCAGAGTGACAAACTGTTTAAACCTGGCATGACCGTCGTGGACTTAGGTGCGGCGCCGGGCGGTTGGTCGCAGTATGTCGTGACCCAGATCGGCGGTTCCGGCCGCATCATCGCCTGTGATATTTTGCCAATGGATCCTATCGTTGGCGTCGATTTCCTTCAGGGCGATTTTCGTGATGAACTGGTGCTCAAGGCTCTGTTGGAACGTGTAGGTGAAAGCAAGGTTCAGGTAGTCATGTCTGACATGGCTCCGAATATGAGTGGCACTCCGGCCGTCGATATTCCAAGATCGATGTATCTGGTGGAATTAGCACTGGGAATGTGTCGTGATGTCCTCGCACCAGGCGGAAGTTTCCTGGTGAAGGTGTTCCAGGGAGATGGTTTTGACGAGTACCTACGGGAAATTCGCTCCCTGTTTACGAAGGTTAAGATTCGTAAGCCAGACGCTTCCCGCGCACGTTCGCGCGAAGTGTACATTGTAGCGACAGGGCGCAAGCTGTAGTACCCTAACGCTGTTTGTTAACACAGTTGTAATATGAGGTTAATCCCTTGAGTGACATGGCGAAAAACCTAATTCTCTGGTTAGTCATCGCGGTAGTGTTGATGTCTGTATTCCAGAGCTTTGGGCCCAGCGAGTCGAATGGCCGTAGGGTGGATTACTCTACCTTCATGTCCGAACTGACCCAAGATCAGGTTCGCGAAGCGCGAATCAACGGACGTGAAATTAACGTTACCAAGAAAGACAGTAACAAATACACGACCTATATCCCTGTCAACGATCCTAAGTTGCTGGATACGTTGTTAACCAAGAATGTGAAAGTTGTTGGTGAACCGCCTGAAGAGCCGAGTTTGCTGGCTTCTATCTTTATTTCATGGTTCCCAATGCTGTTGCTGATCGGGGTTTGGATCTTCTTCATGCGGCAAATGCAGGGCGGCGGCGGCAAAGGCGCGATGTCCTTTGGCAAGAGCAAGGCCCGCATGCTGACTGAAGACCAGATCAAAACCACCTTTGCTGACGTTGCAGGTTGTGACGAAGCGAAAGAGGAAGTGAGCGAACTGGTTGAATACCTGCGCGAGCCGAGCCGCTTCCAGAAATTGGGCGGTAAGATCCCTAAAGGTGTGCTGATGGTTGGCCCTCCAGGGACCGGTAAAACGCTGCTGGCGAAAGCGATCGCCGGTGAGGCAAAAGTGCCGTTCTTCACCATTTCCGGTTCCGACTTCGTCGAAATGTTTGTGGGTGTTGGTGCTTCTCGTGTGCGTGATATGTTCGAGCAGGCGAAAAAAGCCGCACCGTGCATCATCTTTATCGATGAAATCGACGCCGTTGGTCGCCAGCGTGGCGCCGGTCTGGGTGGCGGTCACGATGAACGTGAGCAAACGCTGAACCAGATGCTGGTTGAAATGGATGGTTTTGAAGGCAACGAAGGCATTATCGTCATCGCTGCAACCAACCGTCCAGACGTGCTTGACCCGGCATTGCTGCGTCCAGGCCGCTTCGACCGTCAGGTGGTTGTTGGCTTGCCAGATGTACGTGGTCGTGAACAGATCCTGAAGGTGCATTCACGTCGTGTACCACTGGCTCCAGATGTTGATGCTTCCGTGCTGGCACGTGGTACTCCGGGCTTCTCGGGTGCCGATCTGGCCAACCTGGTCAACGAGGCCGCGCTGTTTGCTGCCCGTGGCAATAAACGTGTCGTGTCGATGGTTGAGTTTGAAAAAGCCAAAGACAAGATCATGATGGGGGCAGAACGCCGCTCCATGGTGATGACCGAAGCGCAGAAAGAGTCGACCGCGTATCACGAAGCAGGCCACGCCATTATCGGTCGTCTGGTTCCTGAACACGATCCGGTGCACAAGGTAACGATTATTCCTCGTGGCCGTGCATTGGGTGTGACCTTCTTCCTGCCGGAAGGTGACGCGATCAGCGCTAGCCGTCAGAAACTGGAGAGCCAAATCTCTACTCTGTATGGCGGTCGTCTGGCTGAGGAAATCATTTACGGGCCAGAGAAAGTCTCTACCGGTGCGTCGAACGACATTAAAGTGGCAACCTCGATTGCCCGTAACATGGTGACCCAATGGGGCTTCTCCGAGAAGCTGGGGCCACTGTTGTATGCGGAAGAAGAGGGCGAAGTGTTCTTGGGCCGTTCCGTCGCCAAGGCGAAGCACATGTCTGACGAAACTGCGCGCATTATCGACCAGGAAGTTAAATCCCTGATCGAACGCAACTACATCCGTGCGCGTGCGTTGTTGATGGAAAACATGGACATCCTGCATTCTATGAAGGATGCCTTGATGAAGTATGAAACCATCGATGCGCCACAGATCGACGATCTGATGAACCGTAAAGACGTGCGTCCGCCAGCGGGTTGGGACGATGCGGGTAAAGGCAGCAATTCCGACAACGGCGGCACACCAAAAGCCCCAACGCCGGTTGATGAACCACGTACGCCAAACCCAGGCAATACCATGTCTGAACAGCTAGACAAGTAACTTTAGCTGTGTAATAACATCGAACCCCGGCATGCCGGGGTTTTTTATTGCCCGGTGGGCAGTAAACCAGGCAATCAGGCAATAGTAAGGTGAATTAGCCATGCAGTTAACCGTGCGAGACATGACTCTCGATCTTTCCCACCCAAGGGTGATGGGGATCCTCAATGTAACTCCGGATTCTTTTTCTGACGGCGGTAAGCACAACCAGCTCAATCAAGCGTTGTTACATGCACATGCGTTGATTTCGGCCGGTGCGACCATGATTGATGTGGGTGGTGAGTCGACCAGACCGGGAGCGTCAGAGGTCAGTGAAGAGGAGGAGATCGCACGGGTAGTGCCGGTAGTCGAGGCGATAGCTCAGCGTTTTGAAGTCTTTATCTCTGTGGATACCTCGAAAGCCGGGGTGATTCGCGAGTCGGCCCAGGCGGGCGCACACCTGATCAACGACGTTCGTTCGCTGCAAGAACCGGGTGCGCTGGCGGCGGCCGCAGAAAGTGGCCTGCCGGTGTGCCTGATGCACATGCAGGGTGAGCCGCGTACCATGCAGCAGACGCCACACTATGATGATCTTATCGGCGATGTGCATGCATTTTTCCAACGACATATTGAACGTTGTCATGCTGCCGGTATTACAAATCAGAAATTGCTGCTCGACCCAGGATTCGGTTTCGGTAAGAATTTAGCGCACAATTATCAGCTTCTGGCCAGATTGTCAGAATTTCATCGCTTCGGCCTGCCGCTATTGGTAGGGATGTCGCGCAAGTCGATGATTGGACAACTGCTGAATGTACCGCCTGATCAGCGAGTTATCGGCAGCGTGGCCTGTGCGGTGATCGCCGCCATGCAGGGCGCACAGATTGTCAGAGTGCATGACGTTAAAGAAACCGTCGAGGCGATGCGTGTCGTCGAGGCAACACTTTCAGCTAAAGGATGACAGAGACATGAGCGAGCGCAAATATTTTGGTACTGACGGCATTCGTGGCAAGGTCGGTGATAGCCCGATTACCCCTGATTTCGTTCTGAAACTTGGCTGGGCGGCGGGTAAAGTATTGGCACGTCACGGTTCACGTAAAATTATTATCGGCAAAGATACCCGTATTTCCGGTTATATGCTGGAGTCGGCGCTGGAAGCGGGGCTCGCAGCTGCAGGGTTGTCTGCCTCCTTTACCGGCCCCATGCCAACGCCGGCGGTGGCATACTTGACGCGGACCTTCCGTGCGGAGGCCGGTATTGTGATCTCGGCATCGCATAACCCGTTTTACGACAATGGCATCAAATTCTTCTCCATTGACGGGGCGAAGCTGCCAGACCACGTCGAAGAAGCCATTGAAGCTGAAATGGAAAAACCGCTGACCTGTGTCGAATCCTCAGAATTGGGTAAAGCCAGCCGAATTATCGATGCAGCGGGTCGTTATATCGAATTCTGTAAAGGTACCTTCCCGAGCGAACTGAGCCTGAAGGGCCTGAAAATTGTGGTGGACTGCGCCAACGGCGCGACTTATCACATTGCACCTAGCGTTCTGCGTGAACTGGGCGCCACGGTGATTGCTATCGGCGTTGAGCCGGATGGCATGAACATCAATGAAAAATGTGGTGCAACAGACGTGCGTCAACTGCAGGAGCGTGTGCTGCTGGAAAAGGCACATGTCGGTCTGGCGTTTGATGGCGACGGTGACCGCGTGATGATGGTGGATCACTTGGGCAACAAGGTTGATGGCGACCAGATTCTCTACATCATTGCCCGTGAAGGGCTTCGTCAGGGGCAACTGCGCGGTGGCGCTGTCGGCACGCTGATGAGCAACATGGGGCTGGAGCTGGCATTGAAACAGCTGGGCATCCCGTTTGCGCGCGCTAAGGTAGGCGACCGCTATGTACTGGAAAAGCTGCAGGAACTGGGCTGGCGCATCGGTGCAGAAAACTCAGGCCATGTGATCCTGCTGGACAAAACCACCACCGGCGATGGCATTGTGGCCGGGCTACAGGTGCTGACCGCGATGGTACGCAATAGCATGACCCTGCATGATCTGTGCAGCGGCATGAAACTGCTGCCGCAGATTCTGGTCAACGTGCGCTTTGTCGGTGAACACAACCCGCTGGAGTCTGAAGACGTGCGTAAAATCACCGAGCAGGTTGAGGCTGAATTGGCGGGTCGTGGCCGCGTGCTGTTGCGTAAATCGGGGACTGAACCTTTGATCCGTGTGATGGTGGAAGGTGAAGATGAGCAGCAGGTTACTGCGCTGGCGCATCGCATTGCTGATGCGGTGAAGTCTGCGGGTTAATTGACCATTACTGCGTTCCGGGGCCACTAAGTGTCTCCGGAAATCACAGCCTGCGAATTTTATTGGTGTTTTTTTCTGCAAACGCGCCAGTGGCTGCAAATTGCCCTTGCGCGGTTTGGCGCCTTTGGTTAGTATTCACACCCGCTTCAGTGGGCAGTTTGATATATCGCCTGCGACTTCTTAATAGAAATAGAAGCCTTTGGGGTGTGAAGCATTTGGCACGCGGTGAAGCCGCAAGGATACGGGTACAACTATGTACGAAGCTCTTCTGGTAATTTTCCTGCTGATCTCAATCGGGCTGGTTGCTCTGATTATGCTGCAGCAAGGTAAAGGCGCTGATATGGGAGCCTCATTCGGAGCAGGTGCATCTGGCACATTGTTCGGTTCGAGTGGTTCCGGTAACTTCATGACCCGCATGACAGCTGTGTTGGCGACGTTGTTTTTCGTCATCAGTCTGATCTTGGGCAACCTGAGCACCAACCAGAGCAAGAAAGGCAGCGAGTGGGAAAATTTGGGTCAGCCAGTGAAATCTGAGCAGACTACCGCGCCGGCAGCACCAACCAAGCCGAGCAGCGATATCCCGCAGTAAGCGCCAAGCAGTAACAGAGTTTGAAAACGGTTGTTGTTACCTCATATAAATAACAGCCGTTAGCAGTAAGAATCAGTACCGAGGTGGTGGAATTGGTAGACACGCTACCTTGAGGTGGTAGTGCCCTAACGGGCTTGTGGGTTCGAGTCCCATCCTCGGTACCAAATCCCAGAGATAACTTGCAATTTTGCGATTATCGGCGTAATATTTGCCACGTTTTCGGACGCGGGGTGGAGCAGCCTGGTAGCTCGTCGGGCTCATAACCCGAAGGTCGTCGGTTCAAATCCGGCCCCCGCAACCACTTTCCTTTAAGTGTTTATTTTCAAATACACTTTTCGATTGAATTCCGCTTTTCTCGATCAACATTTGAAAATGACACTTGTTAGAAAGTTGCACCGAAGCCGCTTAGCGGCAAACAGGGTCCAGTTGCATAAAGCCCCGAATTTTCGGGGTTTTTTGTTATTTGGCAACAGAATCACTGGGCTATTAGGCCCTTTTTTTATGTCTTGGGGGTGGGCTTGTCCACATTAGAGCAAAAATTAACAGAGATGCTTTCGGCACCGGTAGAAGCGTTGGGCTTTGAACTTGTAGGCATCGAATTTATTCGTGCGCGCCAATCGACGCTCCGTATCTATATTGATAGTGAAAACGGCATCAATGTTGACGATTGTGCTGATGTCAGCCACCAGGTCAGCGCTGTATTGGACGTTGAAGAGCCAATCACAGTCGCTTACAACTTGGAAGTCTCCTCTCCTGGCCTTGATCGCCCGATGTTCACCGCAGAGCACTATACGCGTTTCCTCGGTGAAGAAGTCAGCCTGGTCCTGCGCATGGCCGTACAGAACCGTCGCAAATGGCAGGGCATTATTAAGTCTGTCGATGGCGAGATGATCACGGTTACTGTGGAAGGGAAAGATGAAGTGTTCGCGCTGAGCAATATCCAGAAAGCGAACCTGGTACCCCACTTTTAAAGTTTGGATGAGGCAACTAGGATGAATAAAGAGATTCTGGCTGTTGTTGAAGCTGTTTCCAATGAAAAATCCCTTCCGCGTGAGAAGATTTTCGAAGCGCTGGAAACCGCATTAGCCACCGCCACCAAGAAAAAATACGAGCAGGAAATCGAAGTTCGCGTCAGCATTGATCGCAAAACTGGCGATTTCGATACCTTCCGCCGTTGGGTCGCCGTAGATGAAGTGACTCAGCCGACGCGTGAAATCACGCTGGAAGCTGCACAGTATGAAGAGCCAGGCATTGAGCTGGGCGGTTACATCGAAGATCAGATTGAGTCTGTTACCTTTGACCGTATCACCACTCAGACCGCGAAACAGGTTATCGTACAGAAAGTACGCGAAGCTGAGCGCGCCATGGTTGTTGATGCTTTCCGTCAGCACGAAGGTGAAATCGTCACCGGCGTGGTGAAAAAAGTTAACCGTGACAGCATTGCGCTGGATCTGGGTAGCAACGCTGAAGCAGTGATTGGTCGTGAAGACATGCTGCCACGCGAAAACTTCCGTCCGGGCGACCGCATCCGCGGCATCCTGTACGCTGTTCGTCCTGAAGCCCGTGGTGCGCAGCTGTTTGTCAGCCGCTCCAGCGCCGAGATGCTGAAAGAACTGTTCCGCATCGAAGTACCGGAAATCGGCGAAGAAGTTATCGAAATTAAAGCGGCAGCCCGTGATCCTGGCTCCCGTGCAAAAATTGCAGTGAAAACCAACGACAAGCGTATCGACCCTGTCGGTGCTTGCGTCGGTATGCGCGGTGCGCGCGTTCAGGCCGTTTCGAGCGAGCTCGGCGGTGAACGTATCGACATCATCCTGTGGGATGATAACCCAGCGCAGTTCGTCATCAACGCTATGGCGCCAGCTGATGTTGCCTCTATCGTGGTTGATGAAGATAATTGCACTATGGACATCGCCGTTGAAGCCAGCAATCTGGCACAGGCGATCGGCCGTAATGGCCAAAACGTGCGTTTGGCATCCCAGCTGTTAAAACAACATCGTGACGATGACCGTTGGGAACTGAACGTGATGACGGCGGACGATCTGCAGGCCAAGCATCAGGCCGAAGCTCATGCCGCCATTGATACCTTCACCAAGCATCTTGATATTGACGAAGATTTCGCCACCGTACTGGTTGAAGAAGGCTTCTCTACTCTGGAAGAGTTGGCTTACGTGCCAATCAAAGAGTTGCTGGAAATCGACGGTCTGGATGAAGATATGGTTGAAGCGTTGCGCGATCGCGCCAAAGCTGCATTGACCACGCTGGCCCTGGCACAAGAAGAAAGCCTGGGCGACCAAAAACCTGCTGATGATTTGCTCAACCTGCCGGGTCTTGAGCGCAGCATGGCCTTTAAACTGGCCGCGCGTGGGGTTTGTACGCTGGAAGATCTTGCCGAGCAGGGTGTTGACGATCTGGCTGATATTGAAGGGCTTAGCGATGAGCGAGCCGGCGAGCTGATTATGGCCGCACGTAATATCTGTTGGTTTGGCGACAACGCGTAATAAACTGTAGCAGGAAGGAACAGCATGACGACAGATGTAACCGTAAAATCGCTGGCAGCAGAGATTCAGACTCCAGTTGATCGCCTGGTACAGCAGTTTGCTGATGCAGGGATTAACAAGTCTGAGACAGACTCTGTAACCCAACATGAGAAAGAAGCTTTACTGGCGCACTTGAACCGTGAACACGGTAGCGCGCCGGGTAAGCTCACGTTGCAGCGCAAAACGCGCAGCACCTTGAATATTCCGAGCACCGGCGGTAAAAGTAAATCGGTGCAAATTGAGGTCCGCAAGAAACGCACTTATGTAAATCGCGATACGCCAGAAGCCCAACAGGCTGAAGCGGCAGAGCAGGCACAGCGTGAAGCGGAAGAGCAGGCACAGCGCGCAGCAGAAGAGCTAGCGAAACGCGAAGCAGAAGCAAAGCGCGTAGCCGAAGAGCAAGCCAAACGTGAGGCCGCGGAGATTGCTAAGCGTAATTCAGCGGAAAAAGAAAAAGTGACGAATCAACATACCGACGAAATGACCAAGCCAGCTCAGGCAGAAAAAGCACGCCGTGAAGCCGAAGCCGCCGAACTGAAACGTAAAGCGGAAGAGGAAGTACGACGTAAGGTTGAAGAAGACGCCAAACGTGTCGCGGAAGAAGCGCGCCGCATGGCCGAAGAGAACGGTGAGAAGTGGGCCGAAGCTGAAGCAGCAAGCGCTGCGGTTGAAACAGCCGACTACCACGTGACCACCTCTCAGCACGCCCGTGCAGCCGAAGACGAAAACGACGCTAAAGTTGAAGGCGAACGCCGCAGCCGTACGCGTGGCGGTAAAGCAACCAAGCAGAAGAAAGGCAACAAGCTTTCCGAGTCTAAAGCAGACCGTGAAGAAGCGCGCGCCGTTACCCGTGGTGGTAAAGGCAAGCGTAAGCCAAGCACTCTGCAGCAGGGCTTCAACAAGCCGGCTCAAGTGGTTAACCGTGACGTTGTGATCGGTGAAACCATCACCGTAGCTGAACTGGCTAACAAGATGGCGGTTAAAGGCTCTCAGGTCATCAAAGCGATGATGAAACTGGGCGCAATGGCCACTATCAACCAGGTCATCGATCAGGAAACCGCACAGCTGGTTGCCGAAGAGATGGGCCACAAAGTTATCCTGCGTCGTGAGAACGAGCTGGAAGAAGCGCTGATGAGCGATCGTGATACCGGTGCCGCTGCTGAGCCACGTGCGCCAGTTGTGACCATCATGGGCCACGTTGACCACGGTAAAACTTCTCTGCTGGACTACATCCGCTCCACCAAGGTGGCAGCAGGCGAGGCCGGCGGTATTACCCAGCATATCGGTGCTTACCACGTAGAAACCGAAAACGGCATGATCACCTTCCTGGATACCCCAGGCCACGCAGCGTTTACCTCAATGCGTGCCCGTGGTGCTCAGGCGACTGACATCGTTGTTCTGGTTGTTGCTGCCGACGACGGCGTGATGCCGCAAACCATCGAAGCTATCCAGCATGCGAAAGCAGCGCAGGTGCCGTTGGTTGTTGCAGTGAACAAGATTGACAAGCCAGAAGCTGATCCAGACCGCGTTAAGCAGGAACTGTCCCAGTACGGCGTTATGCCGGAAGAGTGGGGCGGCGAAGCACAGTTCGTCCACGTATCTGCGAAAGCCGGTACCGGTATCGACGAACTGCTGAACGCAATCCTGTTGCAGTCTGAAGTGCTTGAACTGAAAGCAGTTCGCAGCGGCATGGCAAGTGGCGTGGTTATCGAATCCTTCCTGGATAAAGGTCGTGGTCCGGTTGCTACCGTACTGGTACAAGAAGGTACGCTGAATAAAGGCGATATCGTTCTGTGTGGTTTCGAATACGGCCGCGTACGTGCGATGCGTGACGAACTGGGTCGTGAAGTGACCTCTGCAGGTCCTTCTATTCCGGTTGAGATCCTGGGCCTGTCCAGCGTTCCTGCTGCCGGTGATGAAGCGACTGTTGTGCGTGACGAGAAGAAAGCGCGTGAAGTTGCGCTGTACCGTCAAGGCAAGTTCCGCGAAGTTAAACTGGCGCGTCAGCAGAAATCTAAACTGGAAAACATGTTTGCGAACATGACCGACGGTGAAGTTTCTGAGCTGAACATCGTACTGAAATCTGACGTACAGGGTTCTTGTGAAGCCATTATGGATTCACTGCTGAAACTCTCTACCGACGAAGTGAAAGTGAAGATTGTTGGCTCCGGTGTCGGTGGTATCACTGAAACCGACGCAACGCTGGCAGCCGCTTCCAACGCCATCATCCTGGGCTTCAACGTCCGTGCCGACGCTTCTGCGCGCCGCGTGATTGAAGCAGAAAGCCTGGATCTGCGTTACTACTCCGTGATCTATAACCTGATCGACGAAGTGAAGCAGGCGATGAGCGGTATGTTGGCGCCTGAGTACAAGCAGCAGATTATCGGCCTGGCCGAAGTACGTGACGTGTTCAAATCCCCTAAATTTGGTGCCATTGCAGGTTGTATGGTTACCGAGGGTAACATCAAGCGTCACAACCCAATCCGCGTTCTGCGCGACAACGTGGTTATCTATGAAGGCGAGCTGGAATCCCTGCGCCGCTTCAAAGATGACGTTAACGAAGTCCGTAACGGCATGGAATGTGGTATCGGCGTTAAGAACTACAACGACGTGCGCGTCGGCGACATGATCGAAGTGTTCGAAATCATCGAGATCCAACGCACCATCGCTTAACGCTAGCACATCTGCTTAAGTCTGTTCTGGGGGGCCTTGTGCCCCCCGATTTGTCTGGAGAATCCAAAATGGCAAAAGAATTCAGCCGCGGTCAGCGCGTGGCACAAGAGATGCAAAAAGAGATTGCTATCATTCTGCAGCGTGAAGTCAAAGATCCGCGTATCGGCATGGCTACCGTTTCTGGTGTAGAAGTTTCTCGTGATTTGGCCTACGCCAAAGTTTATGTCACCTTCCTGAACGTGTTGACCGAAAACGCCGATCCGGAACTGGTGCCTAACGGCATTAAAGCATTACAAGACGCTTCCGGTTATATCCGCACGCTGCTGGGTAAAGCTATGCGCCTGCGTGTCGTTCCAGAGTTGACCTTCGCTTACGACAACTCCCTGGTTGAAGGCATGCGCATGTCTAACCTGGTCACCAACGTCGTGAAGAAGGACGTCGAACGCCGTTCCGCATCAGGCGATGACGAGGAGGCTTAATGAGTCGCCCTCGTCGCCGCGGCCGTGATATCCACGGTGTCCTGCTGTTGGACAAATCGCAGGGCTTGTCATCCAACGACGCCCTGCAAAAAGTAAAACGTCTCTATAACGCCAACCGCGCGGGCCACACGGGTGCGCTCGATCCGCTGGCGACCGGTATGCTGCCGATCTGTCTCGGTGAAGCGACCAAGTTTTCACAGTTCCTGCTCGATTCCGATAAACGTTATCGTGTTATCGCCCGTCTTGGTCAGCGTACGGATACTTCGGATGCCGATGGTCAAATCGTGCAAGAGCGTCCGGTGAATTTCACCCAAGCCCAGCTTGACGTAGCGCTTGAAAGCTTCCGTGGCGATATCAAGCAAGTGCCTTCGATGTACTCAGCGCTGAAGTATCAAGGCAAGAAACTCTATGAGTATGCACGCCAGGGTATTGAAGTTCCACGTGAAGCACGCAGCATTACCGTTTACGAGCTGCAATTTATTCGCTGGGAAGGGGATGAGCTGGAGCTGGAGATTCACTGCTCAAAAGGCACTTACATCCGCACCATCACCGATGACCTCGGCGAGCTGTTAGGCTGCGGTGCGCATGTGATCTACCTGCGTCGTCTGCAGGTGGCGACCTATCCGACCGAACGCATGGTCACGCTGGAGCAGTTGAACGCACTGATGGAGCAAGCCCAGGCGCAGGAAATCGCGCCGGCAGAATTGCTCGATCCGCTGCTGATGCCGATGGATAGCCCGGTTGAAAACTACCCGGAAGTGAACCTGCTGCCCGTTGTTGCGGGTTACGTCAAGCAGGGGCAGCCGGTACAGGTCGCCGGCGCACCGGCTTCAGGTATGGTGCGCATCACTGAAGGTGAAGAACGTAAATTTATCGGCGTGGGTGATATTGCCGATGATGGTCGTGTGGCGCCGCGCCGCCTGGTCGTCGAATATTTCGACTGAGGGTAGAAAGCGCGCTGCCTTGCGATCGCACTGCGCTAAGAGTAGAATGGCGCAGCTTATGCATTGGGTTGCTGAATTAGAGATCGGCGCCTGTATTTATTATCTATAATTCTGGAGTATGACAATGTCTCTAAGTGTTGAAGCTAAAGCTAAAATCGTAGCTGATTTCGGTCGTGGTACTAACGACAGCGGTTCTTCCGAAGTTCAGGTTGCCCTGTTGACTGCGCAGATCAACCATCTGCAAGGCCACTTCTCAGAGCACAAAAAAGATCACCACAGCCGTCGTGGTCTGCTGCGTATGGTTTCTCAGCGTCGTAAGCTGCTGGACTACCTGAAGCGTAAAGATGTAGCACGTTACACCAGCCTGATCGAGCGTCTGGGTCTGCGTCGCTAATCTAGCGAGTTTCAGTGGAAAGGGGCCTATTTTGGCCCCTTTCTTCTAGGAAGCATAAGCAAATCAGGTTAATGTATTACTGATGTTTCCAAATAGGATCTTCCATTACAGAGGTTCGCGCGGCTAATGAGAGGCTTTGTCTCAGGCTTGAGATAAGGATTGTCATTAGTCGCGAGGATGTAGTGAGAAGGCAAGTCGAGTCACTGGCGTGTCGAGTCGTCAATACGATTGCGCGCCTAATCAAAGGATATAATTTTGCTGACACCGATCATTCGCAAATTCCAGTATGGCCAGCATACCGTCACTATTGAGACGGGCATGATGGCTCGTCAGGCCACTGCCGCTGTTATGGTGAGCATGGATGACACCGCCGTATTCGTTACCGTGGTTGGCCAGAAAAAAGCCAAACCAGGCCAGAGCTTCTTCCCACTGACTGTTAACTATCAGGAGCGTACCTATGCTGCTGGTCGTATCCCAGGCAGCTTCTTCCGTCGTGAAGGCCGCCCGAGCGAAGGCGAAACGCTGACTTCACGTCTGATTGACCGCCCAATCCGTCCACTGTTCCCAGACAGCTTCCTGAACGAAGTTCAGGTGATTGCGACCGTTGTTTCTGTAAACCCACAGGTTAACCCAGACATCGTTGCGATGATCGGTGCCTCTGCAGCCCTGAGCCTGTCCGGTATTCCGTTCAATGGCCCAATCGGTGCAGCGCGCGTCGGTTACATTAACAGCCAGTACGTGCTGAACCCAACCACCGACGAGCTGAAAGAAAGCAGCCTGGACTTGGTGGTGGCGGGTACCGCTGGTGCAGTGCTGATGGTTGAATCCGAAGCAGACGTTCTGAGCGAAGATCAAATGCTGGGCGCGGTGGTATTTGGCCACGAACAACAGCAGGTTGTTATCGAGAACATCAATTCTCTGGTTGCTGAAGCGGGCAAACCTAAGTGGGATTGGCAGGCACCTGCCATCAACGAAGCGCTGCACGCGCGCGTTGCAGAACTGGCAGAAGCCCGTCTGGGCGACGCTTATCACATCACCGAGAAACAAGAGCGCTATGCTCAGGTAGATGCGATTAAGAGCAGCGTTGTTGAAACCCTGCTGGCGCAAGACGAAACTCTGGACGTGTCAGAAATTCAGGACATCCTGGGCAGCGTTGAGAAAAACGTCGTTCGTAGCCGCGTACTGCGTGGCGAACCGCGTATCGATGGCCGTGAAAAAGACATGATTCGTGGTCTGGACGTGCGCACTGGCGTTCTGCCGCGTACTCACGGTTCCGCACTGTTCACCCGTGGTGAAACTCAGGCTCTGGTTACTGCAACGCTGGGTACTGCCCGTGATGCACAGAATCTGGATGAGCTGATGGGCGAGAAGACCGACAGCTTCCTGTTCCACTACAACTTCCCTCCGTACTCCGTTGGTGAGACTGGGAT
Source organism: Serratia sp. CoH_122_TC_1 (assembly GCF_058191755.1). NCBI lineage: Bacteria > Pseudomonadati > Pseudomonadota > Gammaproteobacteria > Enterobacterales > Yersiniaceae > Serratia > Serratia sp. CoH_122_TC_1. The sequence continues at coordinate 207,320 of NZ_JBXWLA010000004.1, read as the reverse complement.
GGTGGGTTCGCCTAAACGTCGTGAAATTGGTCACGGTCGCCTGGCGAAACGTGGCGTATTAGCTATGATGCCTAAAGCAGAAGATTTCCCGTACACGGTGCGTGTGGTTTCTGAAATCACCGAATCTAACGGTTCTTCTTCCATGGCTTCAGTCTGTGGCGCTTCTCTGGCGCTGATGGACGCAGGTGTGCCAATCAAGGCTGCTGTTGCGGGTATCGCAATGGGCCTGGTGAAAGAACAAGACAACTTTGTTGTTCTGTCCGACATTCTGGGTGACGAAGACCACCTGGGCGACATGGACTTCAAAGTGGCCGGTAGCCGCGACGGTATCACCGCGCTGCAGATGGACATTAAAATTGAAGGCATCACCCGCGAAATCATGCAGGTGGCACTGAACCAAGCCAAGGGCGCACGTCTGCACATCCTGGGCGTGATGGAACAGGCTATCAGCACTCCGCGTGGCGATATCTCTCAGTTTGCACCACGTATTCATACTATCCGCATTAACCCGGATAAGATCAAAGACGTGATTGGTAAAGGCGGTTCTGTCATCCGTGCGTTGACTGAAGAGACCGGCACTACCATCGAAATCGAAGATGATGGTACAGTTAAAATCGCTGCTACCGACGGTGAGAAAGCGAAATTCGCTATTCGCCGCATCGAAGAGATCACTGCTGAGATCGAAGTTGGCCGTATTTACCAGGGTAAAGTTACCCGTATCGTTGATTTCGGCGCATTCGTGGCGATCGGCGGCGGTAAAGAAGGCCTGGTTCACATCTCTCAAATCGCTGACAAGCGTGTTGAGAAAGTGACCGACTATCTGCAAATGGGTCAGGAAGTGCCTGTGAAGGTACTGGAAGTTGACCGTCAGGGCCGTGTGCGTCTGAGCATCAAAGAAGCGACCGCACCAGAAGCAGGTTCACCTGCGCCTGAAGCAGAATAAGTAGAAAAACTGTATAGATAGATTTACAGCTCCCCGCCATGGGGTTGGGAGCTGTTCGTATCGCGCGGGTAGGATGCCTGCGTATTAGCAAACGGATGACAGGACGTTCATCCAATGTTTGTCTTCGGGAGTGGGAAATGAAGCCTTTCTTGCGCTGGTGTTACGTTGCGACAGCACTCATGCTGGCAGGATGCAGCAACCATGATTGGCGTAAAGACGAAGTTTTGGCAATCCCGTTGCAGCCAACTCTGCAGCAGGAAGTGATCCTGGCGCGCATGGAACAAATACTTGCCAGCCGGGCACTGACGGACGATGAGCGTGCGCAGCTTTTATATGAGCGCGGTGTGTTGTATGATAGCCTCGGGCTACGTGCATTAGCGCGCAATGATTTCTCGCAAGCGCTAGCAATACGTCCTGATATGCCAGAAGTTTTCAACTACCTGGGCATTTACTTAACGCAGGCAGGCAATTTTGATGCTGCCTATGAAGCGTTTGATTCTGTACTAGAGCTTGATCCAACTTACAATTACGCGCGTTTAAACCGGGGCATCGCACTGTATTATGGCGGCCGCTTCCCGTTGGCGCAGGATGATCTGCAGGCGTTTTATCAAGACGACCCAAACGATCCCTTCCGTTCGTTGTGGCTGTATCTTGTGGAAAGAGAAATCGATCCCAAGAAGGCTGACGTAGCGCTCCAGCAGCGTTATGACAAAGCGAACCGAGGGCAATGGGGATGGAATATTGTCGAATTCTACCTGGGCAACATTAGCGAAAAAACGCTGATGGAACGCCTCAAGGCAGATGCAACGGATAACACTTCGCTCGCTGAGCATCTCAGTGAAACTGACTTCTATTTAGGTAAACATTACCTAAGTCTGGGGGACAAGGACACCGCTTCGGCGCTGTTCAAACTGACGGTTGCTAACAACGTTCATAATTTCGTTGAGCACCGCTATGCATTGTTGGAATTGGCGCTGTTGGGCCAAGAACAAGACGACCTATCGGAATCGGACCAGCAATAGCTGACGAACACCTCTACCCAAAAGATTTCACGTTGCGGCAAGGCGGCAATCTAACGAATCCCTGGGAGCTTAGTTCACTAAGTGACGAGGATGAGGGAGAGCAGCTAACACAGCAGCTTGGAAGATGAAGGGTAATCAGCCTGATTGACATTGGTTTTACTGCCAAAGTTATCGCCTTTACGGGCGAGGGCTTTTTTGTTCGTTTTATAATCTAATTTGAGCCGGTTCACACTTTTCAATGAAAATGACTGAAAATTTTCTCGACGAGTTATGTAGACTGGCTGCCATTATTAATGAGGCACGTGTACATGACTACTGAGCTTGAAACCTCTTTTGTTGACCTGGGGCTGTCTGCTCCTATCATTTCTGCCCTGACCGATCTGGGCTACGAAAAACCGTCACCGATCCAGGCTGAGTGTATTCCTCACCTGTTGAACGGCCGTGATGTGCTGGGCATGGCACAGACCGGTAGCGGTAAAACTGCAGCATTCTCGCTGCCACTGTTGCACAACCTTGACGCTTCCCTGAAAGCACCTCAGATCCTGGTGCTGGCACCGACCCGCGAACTGGCGGTTCAGGTTGCTGAAGCGATGACCGATTTCTCTAAACACATGCATGGCGTTAACGTCGTGGCCCTGTACGGCGGCCAGCGTTATGACGTGCAGCTGCGTGCTCTGCGTCAGGGCCCGCAAATCGTAGTAGGGACTCCAGGCCGTCTGCTGGACCACCTGAAGCGTGGCACCCTGAACCTCTCTAACCTGAGCGGTCTGGTGCTGGATGAAGCCGACGAAATGCTGCGCATGGGCTTCATCGAAGACGTAGAAACCATCATGGCGGAGATCCCGGCTGAACATCAGACCGCGCTGTTCTCTGCAACTATGCCGGAAGCGATCCGTCGCATTACCCGCCGCTTTATGAAAGAGCCGCAGGAAGTGCGCATCCAATCTAGCATCACTACCCGTCCGGACATCAGCCAGAGTTACTGGACTGTACAGGGCATGCGTAAAAACGAAGCGCTGGTGCGTTTCCTGGAAGCTGAAGATTTTGATGCGGCGATTATTTTCGTTCGTACCAAAAACGCGACCCTGGAAGTGGCTGAAGCGCTGGAGCGCAGTGGCTACAACAGCGCCGCGCTGAACGGTGACATGAACCAGGCCCTGCGTGAGCAAACCCTGGAGCGTCTGAAGAGTGGCCGTCTGGACATTCTGATCGCGACCGACGTTGCGGCTCGTGGCCTGGACGTTGAGCGTATCAGCCTGGTTGTAAACTATGATATCCCTATGGATTCAGAGTCTTACGTTCACCGTATCGGCCGTACCGGCCGTGCTGGTCGTGCCGGCCGTGCGCTGCTGTTCGTAGAAAACCGCGAACGTCGCCTGCTGCGCAACATCGAACGCACCATGAAGCTGACCATTCCAGAAGTAGAACTGCCAAATGCAGAACTGCTGGGTGAGCGTCGTCTGGCCAAGTTCGCCGCTAAAGTACAGCAACAGCTGGAAAGCAGCGATCTGGACATGTACCGCGCACTGCTGGCTAAACTGCAGCCGGAAGAAGAGCTGGAAATGGAAACGCTGGCCGCAGCACTGCTGAAAATGGCCCAGGGTGAACGTCCTCTGATTCTGCCACCGGATCCTGTATTCAAACCGCGTCAACGTCGTGAATTCAACGACCGTGACGATCGTGGTAACGACCGTCGTCGTGATTCACGTCCAGACAGCCGTGATGGTGGCGCTGAGCGTCCACGTCGTGAACGTCGTGACGTTGGTGAAATGCAGCTGTACCGCATTGAAGTGGGCCGTGATGATGGCGTGGAAGTTCGTCATATCGTTGGCGCGATCGCTAACGAAGGCGACATCAGCAGCCGTTACATCGGTAACATCAAGCTGTTCGCTGGCCACTCTACTATTGAGCTGCCAAAAGGTATGCCGGGCGAGATCCTGTCTCACTTCACCCGTACCCGTATCTTGAACAAACCGATGAACATGCAACTGCTGGGCGATGCACAGCCGCATGAGCGTCGTGAGCGTCCTGCTTCTGCCGGTAACGGCGAGCGTCGTGGCGGTGGTCGTCCATTCAACGGCGAACGTCGTGAAGGGGCAAACCCAGGTCGTCGTTCTTTCGGTGATCGTCGTGAAGGCGGTGCTGCTGCACCTGCTGGCAACGGTGGCGAGCGTCGTGGCGGCAACTTCAACCGTGATGGCCAGCGCGCACCACGTCGTGATGACGCCGCTCCGGCTACACCACGTCGTCGCTTCGGTGATGCATAACGCCTGATTTAACCGTTCGCGGTGAGTCGGACTAAAAACCAGCCTTCGGGCTGGTTTTTTTATGCCTGAAATTCACCATGAAGTGCAGGAAAATGGCGTATCATTTATAAGGTTTTTTCTTATGGATACTATGCACGGGAGATGCCATGAGTTGGCAGCAGTTTAAGTCTCAATACCTGGTGCGTTTTTGGGCACCTTTACCCGCGGTGATTGCTGCGGGGATCCTTTCTACCTATTACTTCGGCCTGACCGGTACCTTCTGGGCGGTAACGGGGGAGTTTACCCGTTGGGGCGGCCATGTATTGCAATGGTTTGGTTTCCACCCTGAACAATGGGGTTACTTCAAAGTCATTGGCCTTGAGGGGACGCCGCTGCAACGCATTGATGGCCGGATGATCATCGGCATGTTCGCCGGCTGTATCGCTGCGGCGCTGTGGGCCAATAACATCAAGCTGCGGCAGCCGCAGCATCGTATCCGTATTGTACAAGCGCTGCTGGGCGGTATTATCGCCGGTTTTGGGGCGCGTCTCGCGATGGGTTGCAATCTGGCTGCGTTCTTTACCGGTATTCCTCAGTTCTCGCTCCACGCTTGGTTCTTCGCGTTGGCAACCGCCGCGGGCTCTTACTTTGGCGCTAAATTTACCCTGTTGCCCATGTTCCGCATCCCGATAAAATTACAGAAAGTGAAGGCTGCCGCACCATTGACGCAAAAGCCGGAGCAGGCTCGTCGCCGCTTCCGTTTGGGGATGGTGATTTTCTTCCTGTCGATTGCCTGGTCATTGTGGACGTTATTTGATGCGCCGAAGCTGGGTATTGCCATGTTGTTTGGTATCGGTTTTGGCCTGTTGATTGAACGCGCACAGATCTGCTTTACCTCGGCGTTTCGTGATTTATGGATCACCGGACGTACTCATATGGCAAAAGCGATCATCATCGGCATGGCGGTCAGCGCCATTGGCATTTTCAGTTATGTGCAACTGGGTGTGGCGCCGAAAATCATGTGGGCCGGCCCGAATGCGGTACTCGGCGGCCTGCTGTTCGGCTTTGGCATCGTGCTGGCCGGTGGTTGTGAAACCGGCTGGATGTATCGGGCGGTGGAAGGGCAAGTCCACTATTGGTGGGTCGGGCTGGGTAATATTATCGGGGCCACGCTGTTGGCTTACTATTGGGATGATTTGGCCCCGGCATTGGCGACGGATTACGACAAAGTCAATTTACTCGATACCTTCGGTCCTATCGGAGGGTTGCTTGTGACCTACCTGCTGCTGGCATTGGCATTTGCCGCGATGCTGTGGTGGGAGAAGCGTTTTTTCCGCGCGAAACCCAATGCGCAGGTGGTTAATTTAAGGAGTGTGTCATGAAGCAAGCGGCGATAGTGCCGGATTACCGGCTGGATATGCTCGGCGAGCCTTGTCCTTATCCGGCGGTGGCGACGCTGGAGGCGATGCCGCAGTTGAAGCCGGGGGAAATCCTGGAGGTAATCAGCGATTGCCCGCAGTCGATCAACAACATTCCTCTCGATGCGCGCAACCATGGCTACAAGGTGCTGGATATCCAACAGGACGGGCCGACCATCCGTTATTTAATCCAGCGCTGATAAAATGAGGGCGCCGTGCAGGCGCCCGAGTCGTTTAGCCTTTCACCAGATCGCCTTTGACTGCGGCAACAATCTCAAACGAATGTAGCCGTGCCTGATGATCAAAAATCTGGCCGTTGACCATGATTTCATCCGCGCCGGTTTCGCGCAGTAATGTCTGCAATCCGTTACGAACCGTGCTTTCATTCCCGACAATCGACATGCGCAACGCCTGATCGACCCCGTATTGCTCCCCGGCCGTCCACAGCGCGTGGATATTGTCCACTGGCGCTGGCAGCGGGCCCGGCGAGCCGCGGCGCAGATTAATAAATTGCTGCTGCATCGAGGTAAACAGGAAGCGCGCATCGGCATCGCTGTCGGCAGCCACCACGTTGACGCATACCATGGCGTGCGGGTGTTGGCATTGTTCGGAGGCCTTGAAATTATCGCGGTACAGGTTCAGTGCCTGGAACAGCATCTCCGGCGCAAAGTGGGACGCGAAAGCAAATGGCAGGCCGAGCTTGGCTGCCAGTTGGGCGCTATACAGGCTGGAGCCCAATAGCCAGAGCGGTACATGTAATCCTTGCCCGGGGACGGCCTGCACCGGCTGTCCTGGCTGCGCATCGCAGAAGTAATGTTGCAGTTCTTGTACGTCGCGAGGGAAGTTATCCACTTCGCCGGACAGATGGCGGCGCAGCGCCATCATGGTGCGCTGATCGGTGCCGGGGGCGCGACCAAGGCCCAAATCGATACGCCCAGGGTACAGCGATTCCAGCGTACCGAATTGTTCGGCGATCACCAACGGCGAATGGTTAGGCAGCATTACGCCGCCGGAACCAAGACGAATGCTTTGGGTGCCGGCCGCGAGATAACCCAGCAGCACCGACGTTGCCGCGCTGCCGATGCCGGTCATATTGTGGTGTTCAGCCAGCCAATAGCGTTGGTAATCCCATTTCTCGGCGTGTTGTGCTAAATCTAAAGAGGCATGAAACGCATCACGCGGTTTGGCCCCTTGCGGGATGGGAGATAAATCCAGTACCGAAACCGGTACCGCAGTTTTTTCAGTCATGTCATCGTCCATCAAAGAGTTGATCGCTTAAAGGGCGATTGCAGGGATCTGCAAACTACAAAGCAGAATGTGCTTTTAGTGTTAAAAGCATAATCCAATTTATGGTTATAAAAGAGGATATATGTGCTTGTAATATCCTTATGATAAAAATGGTTTTTTGGGAGCTTATTGAAATATGGACGTGTTGATTTCCGCCTGCCGCTTACCGCTCAGGGAGCTGAGATAATGAAAAAAAAGACATTGTTTACCCTGCTATTGATGGTGGTAGCGATCGCCATGGCGATTTTGTTCCGTGCCCATAACCAAGACCTGCTGCTGCAAGGGGAAGTGGACGCACCCGAGGTGATTGTGGCGTCTAAGGCCAAGGGGCGGGTCGTAGAACGTTTAGTGGAACGCGGTGACGACGTGAAGGTCGGGCAGGTGATGATTCAGCTCGACAGCCCAGAGCTGATGGCCCAACTGCGCTCCGCACAGGCGACGCGGGACGAAGCCAAGGCGCAGCTCGATCAGTCGTTGCACGGGACGCGTGAAGAAAGCATCCGTAACTTGCGTGCCAATCTGGCGCAGGCCGAAGCGCAATACCGTAATGCACAGAACGATTACAACCGTAACTTGAGCGTATCCGGCAAAGGCTATATTTCAAAGTCTGAGCTGGACAGCTCACGCCGTGCGCGTGATACCGCCTTCCAGCAGGTGCAAGCGGCCAAAGCCAATCTGGATGAAGGCACCAACGGTGACCGTATCGAACTGCGGCAACAATACGCGGCGGCGTTGCGGGCGGCGGAAGAAAATCTGCTGCAAGTCAAAGCACAGACGGACGATTTGCAGGTGTTAGCGCCGGTCGATGGTGAAGTGGGGCCTATTCCGGCAGAGGTCGGGGAACTGTTGAACGCCGGTAGCCCGCTGTTGACGTTGATCCGCATTCCTGACGCCTATTTCGTGTTCAACCTGCGCGAAGACATTTTGGCCCATGTGCGCAAGGGCGATAAGATCAAGATGCGTGTACCGGCGCTGAAGGACAAAATGATTGAAGCCGAAGTACGCTATATCGCCCCACTGGGTGATTACGCCACCAAACGCGCCACGCGCGCTACCGGTGACTTCGATCTGAAAACGTTTGAAGTGCGTCTGTATCCGTCACAACCGGTGGAAGGCTTGCGTCCAGGGATGAGCAGCTTATGGCTATGGAAAGAGTAAGGGCCGGTTGGCGCTGTTTTAGCCACGCATTCGATAACGAATGTCGCATGGCCTTCCGCAGCCCGGTTGTACACTGGCTAAGCTGGATCTTTCCGTTGATCCTGTTTGGGCTGATCAGCAGTAACTTTTCGGAAGGGACCTTGCTGGATCTGCCCGTGTCGGTGGTGGATAACGATCACAGCTCATTGTCCAAGTCGTTGACCCGAAGGTTGGATGCTGGTTCACATGCCCATGTTGAAGCTTATAACGGTGGGTTGGCTGAGTCGCTGCATCGTCTGCGCAGTGCGCAAGATTACGCACTACTGTATGTGCCACCGGATTTTGAAGCCAACGCGCTGGCAGGCAAGCAGCCCAGCGTAGTGATGTACTACAACGCGTTGTTTTACGGTGCCGGTCTGTATTCCACCCAGGATTTCAGCGGGTTGATGGCTGAGATTAACGCCAGCTACCGCAGTATTATCGCGGGTGAGATGGGTAAGACGCTGCCGCCTTTGGCGGACGTGACGTTATCCTATGGCAGCTTGTTTAACGCCAGCGGCAGTTACATCTATTACCAGCAGTTTGCCGCCACCATCCATTTACTGCAGCTGTTTGTGGTGACCTGCACGATCTACGTTTTGGCGCGCAGTAAATCGCTGTTGAAAGCCCGCCCGTTCAGCTTGGCACTGCTCGGTAAACTGGCGCCCTATACCCTTTGTTTCACCAGTTTGCTGATGGTGGAGATTGCCGCGCTGGTCGGTATTTTTGATGCTCGCGTCAGCGGCAATCCTCTGTTCATGCTGATGATCGCTTTTTTCTATGTCATGGCGGCGCAAAGCATTGGCCTGCTGTTATTTACCTTCACCAGCACGACCATCACCGCTTACAGCCTGATCGCCATTTTGGTGAGTATTGCTTTGACCTTCTCGGGCATGGCGGTGCCGGAACTGTCGATGCCGCTGCCTGCGCGTATTATCTCCAATATCGAGCCGCTGACCCACGCACTGTACGCGATGTTTGACGTGTTTCTGCGGCAGGTGCCGGCCAGTGCCATTTTCAGCGTTTGTGCGTTGCTGTCGATTTATCCGCTGGTGGCTGGGCTGTTGGTGCGCAACCGGCTCTTGGTGCGGCTGCAAAAAGAAGGGAACGCAGGATGAAGCTCTATTGGCAAACTTTCGTCCGGGTGCTGCTCGGGATGCTTGAGCGGCCGATGTGGCTGATGTTGATCCTGTCGCTGTGCGTGATGAGTATGGTCTATGCCAACCGTACGGTATGGGATTTGCCGGTGGGTGTTATCGATCAGGATCACAGCACGGCCAGCCGTCAACTTATCCGTCAACTGGACGCCACATCGAAAATCGCCATCGTGACCTACGACAGCCTGGAACAGGCACAGCGCGATCTCGGTTGGCGCAAGCTGTTCGCGGTGATCATCATGCCGGTGGATCTGGAGAAGAAGATCCTGAGCGGCCAAAATATCGTGGTGCCGGTTTACGGCGATGCGACCAACCGCCTGGCTAATGGCCAGATCCAGCAGGACGTCGTGGCGGCTTATCAGCAACTGCTGACCCAGTACAACAACGGGCTGCTGCTGCGCAGCGGCTTCAGTGAGCGCCAGGCGCAGGTGATCCTGACGCCGATAGTGGGGCAGACGTTGGATGTGTTCAACCCGGGTATCAGCTTTGCGGCAATTATCTTCCCCGGCCTGTTGGTGATGCTTCTACAGCACTCGCTGTTGATTGCCTGTGTGCGAGTTAGTATTGCCATGAAGAGTATGCCTGGTGGGAAAGCACCGCTGGCAGCACATCTGGGGGGGCTGACGGCGTTGCTGCCTATCTGGTTATTTTTGTCTATCGTGCTGTTTGTGCTGTGGCCATGGGTGCTTGGCTACCGGCAAACCGCAGGCATCGCGGAAATTCTGCTGCTGACGTTCCCGTTTTTGCTGGCGGTATTGGGGCTGGGCAAGCTGGTGACCGAGTGTCTGCGCAGCGTAGAGATGATCTACCTGACGCTGGCCTTTATTACCACGCCAATATTCTACCTCTCCGGTACCATCTGGCCGCTGCAGGCGATGCCGGGCTGGGTGCGGGCGATTTCCTATTGTATTCCCTCCACTTGGGCCACCAAGGCTGTTGCGGGGGTTAATCAGATGGGGCTTTCGTTGAACGAAGTCGGGGGTGACGTAGTGATGCTGCTGGTGCTGGGGATCATTTACACCCTGTTGGGCTTCGGTGTGGGCTTTATTCGCAACAGCGTGGCGTTGCGCGGGATGTTCAGGAAACGGCGGGCGTAACCGATGCCGCCGCGTTCAGCCTTGCGCGGCGGCGACTGACATCGTGCCAACCAGAGCGGCGATCTGCGCGATATCCTGTGGCGACAGCGCGTTTTCTCCCAGCCTTCGCAACAGCGCCTCGCGCGCGACGGCGAAGGACAACGCCTGGCCGAGAATGGCGTGCGCGCGCAGGATATTCTCTTTCAGGTCAGGTCGGTCGGAGCGGATCGCCGTGACCAGCTCGCTCACGGCATGATGTAGCGGTGAGAATAAACGGGTATGCAGAGCATCGAAATCCGTACTGGGCTGGAGCTGTTCACGTGCCAACAAAAGGCTGCTTGCCGCAGATGTTTCCGAGCCCAGCAAGGCGGTGACGAAATCTTGCATCAATGTCCGTAACCCTTCCGCCGGCGTTTGCCCGGCGAGTAGGCGGCGCGGCAAAGCCAAATGGGCGACAATGCTACCGGCTACATGTTCCAGCACCGCCAGATAGACGCCCTCCTTGCCGCCAAAATGGTAGGGAATGGCGGACTGATTCACCCCTGCCGCTTCGGCAAGTTGGCGGGTGCGCACGCCTTCGAGCCCATGTTTGCTGAACAGGCTCAAGCCTGCCCGGATAAGACGTTCCTGGGTTTCGCGGGTACGCTCATTGAGCCTGTCCTGATTCTGCATTGAAACATTGTCTCCTGATTATCGATGTTAGCCGCCTGCGAACATCAGCCGGGTTGAGTTCTCATTCAGTGCCACGCCGCCTGTTTCACCCACCAATACCGTACCACCGATGTTGGCCATATGCCTGCCGAAAGCACAGTTGGGTTCAAAAGCGAAGCACATGCCCGCTTGCAGCGGCAGTTCACGCCCCACGGTAGGCAAACGCCTGAGCTGCGCATAACGGGCGGCTTCGGGGAGAGACTCTATGCCGGGCGCGGTGCCGAAACCGACCGGACCATAGGGATTAAGGCTATGGATCAGCGGATGCACGTGCCAGCCACCGGCGGCCAGCAGCGGTTGTTCCATGGCGTCGACCACATCGCCGAAGGTGTTACCCGTTCGTAGCGCGCCTAATCCCGCCTCATAACTCGCTCTGGCGATCGCCGCAGCGCTCAGAATATCGGGGTGTACCTCACCGATGGCGACGGCGGCCTGATGCTGGGTTTCCATCATACCGTACAGCGCGAAGATCTCCGACAGCACCAAATCGCCTTCTTGCAGAATCCGTGGCGCCTGAGCGCGATATTGCCAGGCCGGTGGCCCCCAACCGACGTATTCGGGGCCGGATCCCAACAGCAGCTCTGCAGTATAACCGCCCATCGAGAAGCAGGTCGCCGTCACCGCCGCCACCAGATCGGCTTCGGAAACGCCGGGGCTGGCAGTGGCTCGCAATGTTTCACTCATGGCTTCGCCGATGTGTGCGGCATAGCGTACCAGCAGCAATTCCTCCTCGCTTTTTACCGAGGCGCGCCGGAAGAATTCGCGGTAGACCGGTATCCAATTGGCCGTTGGGAGCGCCTCCGTCAACCCCTGCAGCGTGCGGGCCGGCATGGCGCCGTCGAAGTAGAAGGGGGGGTATGGTTCCAGCCCGATGATGCCGATGCGGGTTCCTGCTAAACGGCGCTCGGCCAGCCAGGCACCGACATCGCGGCCGGTTTTACCGACGAACAGCTGTTCCGCACCGACCCACTGTAGATCGCCGCGCAACGAGGCCTGCAGGTGGTCGGCCACCATCATTGAAGCGAAGGTGTAAATGCGTGGTGATTCATCGCCGACGAAAACGACGATCGAACCGGGACGATCGTTGGTGAAGTAGCAATCCGGTGCGAAACCGGCAGGGGCGGCCGCTTCCCGGTCGCCATAGACGATCAGGGCCGCAAGATCTTCCGCCTGCATAATGTCCCGCGCCAACTGCCAGCGGCGGTCGCGCTCGGCCAGAGATAACGGTTCAGGGCGTGTCAGCATGTCGTTACTCCTCATCTCATTTATTGAATCTCGTCTAAAAAATTAATTCATTCAAATGAATTAATCAAGAAGCACAGTGAACAAAACAGATAATGGCGCGTAAAGCGGGTGATTGAAGGCGGCAAAGTGAGGAATGCTGCAGAGAAAACAGGAGAAACGTACGGTGTAAACCAACACCGGCGGCAGAGTGCCGCCGGCGCTTACCTCGCTAAGACACCAATTCCAGCCCCGCCACCCGGCGCCAGTAGCCGTTGCAGTCGGCGTGATTGGTCAAAGCCAGCGGCTGCGCACCTTGCTCGTTGGCGCGGAAGCGCTCGACCAACGCCAACGTCTCTGTGCTCTGCGGAGACAGGCGTACGATATCCACTAATCCCTGCATACTGGCCAACTCGTTACCCAGGTTGTAGCAGTAACCACTCATGGTCTGAATGCCATTGAGCACGAACACCTGCTGCTGTTCCTGCGAGCGCATCATTCGCCCCTGCGGGTATTTGATACAACAGGTTTCGCATTCATCCTTAGCGCGATCTTCCGAGCGTGCGGTAAAGCAGCGTGCAGAATAGGCCAGTGGCAGGTGACCATAACTCAGCACTTCAACCTCAAACTGCTGGCGGAAACCCAGTTCATCGCACTGTTCCAGCAGTTTAGCCAGCCAGTCACGTGACAATTCAACGGGCATACACCAGCGCATCATGCCCTGACGGTGCAGCAGGCGCAGGGTATAGGCGTTGTAGCAGTTTAGGGCATGGCCGGCGATGAACGGCAGGCCACGTTCTGCCGCCATGTTCACACTGCCTAAATCGTTGGCCTCAATCAGGAATTCCCCGTTTTCCACATAGCGTTTGAGCTCGTTCAGCTCAGAGGGGGCCTGCAACAGCGCCAGCGTGGAGATCACCACCTGTTTACCGCTGCGGGCGATCTCTTGTGCCAACGCGAGCCAATCACCGACCTTCATCTCGCGCCGTTTGGTACAGACACTTTCGCCGAGGTAAATAATCTCTGCGCTGCTGCTCACCGCTTGCCGGTAAAAATCTTCGACCTCGGTTTTCGGCCAGTAGTACAGCACCGGGCCTAATGCGTATTTCATGTTTCCTCCTGCTACTGCCATTTGCGGTGATAGGCACCGAGCGTCGTTTGCGTACCTTCAGACATCGCCCCAAGGGCTTCCATCCAGCCGGCATCAGCATGATAGGCAGCCGGATCGGCCTGACAGCGGTCAATGGCCTGACGCCAAACGCGGGCAACCTGGCTGACATAGGCCGGGCTGCGCTGGCGACCTTCGATCTTCACAGAGGCAATATTGGCGGCCAGCAGTTCTGGCAGCAGCTCCAGCGTATTGAGGCTGGTGGGTTCTTCCAGCGCGTGATAACGCACGTCGTCGACTAAATAGCGGCCCTTACACAGGGTAGGGTAGCCGGCATTCTCATCATCCCGGTAACGGTCGATCAACACGCCGTTCAGGCGTGACTCCATACCTTGAGGCGTTTGTTGCCAGCGCACGTAGCGTGCCGGCGAGCAGGCACCGACGGTATTGGGCGACTCCCCCGTCAGATAAGAAGAGAGGTAGCAGCGTCCTTCGGCCATGATGCATAGGCTGCCGAAGGCGAAGACTTCCAGTGGTACTGGGCTGGTACGTGCCAACTGCTTGACCTGATGCATCGACAACACGCGCGGCAGGACGACCCGGCCGACATCAAAATGGCGTTGGTAAAAGCGGATTGCCTCTTCATTGGTGGCGGAGGCTTGCACTGACACATGACGCTCAAGCTGCGGGTAACGTTCGGCGGCGTATTCCAGCATGGCCAAATCAGCCAGGATCAACACGTCGGCACCCAATTGTGCCGCCATGTCTACTGCGCGCTGCCAGCGGGCATAACCGTCCGGGTGGGCGAATGTGTTGATGGCAATGTGCAGTTTACGGTTGTGGCGGTGCACGTAGTCGACCGCTTCCTGCAGCTTTTTCTCGGTGAAGTTAAGGCCGGCAAAGTGGCGCGCGTTAGTATCATCTTTCAGGCCGATGTACACGGCATCTGCGCCGTTATCCACCGCAGCCTTCAGGGCCGGCAGATTACCGGCGGGACAAAGCAGCTCCATAGATTTATCCTGACTCAGCCGCACACCCGTGACGGGCGTAGGCTGTCACAATGGTTGCCGGTGACCGTTTCCAACCGGCAAACGCTAATCGGGAGGCAATTTTAGTGAAAGCGCGATGAACAGGCTTTGATTTGGGGCAGCTTCTGGCGTATTGATAACGTTGGCGGTGAAATGCACTATTTGTTGATATAGAGCGCTTCAGCCGCGCGTCATTGTGGCAAAATAGTGCGAGTCTGTATTGAAAGGAGTGAACGACAGTGTTGGAACAATTACGAGCGCGCATTGTGCGCCAGGGGCCGTCGCTGCTGCGCGTACCGCTAAAATTCACGCCGTTTGTTTTGCAGCGTCAACTTCTGGAACAGGTGTTGGGCTGGCAGTTCCGTCAGGCGTTGGCGGATGGCGATCTGGCATTTCTCGAGTCGCGCTGGTTAAAGATCGAAGTTCGCGATCTGGCGCTACACTGGTTTATGACGGTAGAAAACGACAAACTGGTTGTCAGCCAACACGCCGAGGCTGATGTGAGCTTCAGCGGGGACGCCAACGATCTGATTCTGATCGCGGCGCGTAAGCAAGATCCGGATACGCTGTTCTTTCAGCGTCGGCTGCAGATTGAAGGGGATACCGAATTGGGCCTGTACGTAAAAAATCTGATGGACGCCATTGAGCTGGAAGCTATGCCTACACCATTGCGCGTGGGTCTGCTGCAACTGGCTGAGTTTGTGGAAGCAGGGCTGCAGGAGGGCACGGTGCACACTTCCCGTGTGCCGGTATCATGCTAATTCGCGTAGAAATTCCGGTAGATGCCGCGGGGATCGATGCGCTGCTGCGCCGCGCCTTCGGCCGTGATGATGAGGCTGACCTGGTGCAACAACTGCGCGAAGATGGCCTGCTGACGCTCGGCATTGTCGCCACCGACGATGAAGGCGGCGTGGTGGGTTATGCCGCGTTCAGCCCGGTAGATGTCGCAGGCGTTGATCGCCAATGGGTCGGTTTGGCTCCGCTGGCGGTAGATGAAAGCCTGCGCCGGCAAGGGTTGGGCGAAAAGCTGATTTACGAGGGGTTGGATGCACTGAACGAGTTCAGCTATGCCGCGGTAGTCGTACTGGGCGAACCGGCCTACTACGGGCGATTGGGCTTTAAGCCTGCCGCCGCCTACGGCCTGCAATGTCGTTGGCCGGGAACCGAAACTGCGTTCCAGGTGTACCCACTGGCGGAAGATGCCTTGACCGACGTAAGCGGATTGGTTGAGTACTCAGAGCCGTTTAACCGGCTTTAACATTAACGTCCGGCAGTAAATAATCCAATGAAAGAGGCGGGTGACTCACCAGCCTCTCTTTTTGCATTTTAGTCAGTTGTTTTACCCGGTATTCCAGTCTCAATGCTTTCGAGCGATCCCCCACCAGGCAGTGAAACGCCAGCACCAGTTCCCCTTTCCCTCGCAGTGCCTTCGCACCTTTACCGGCTTGATGTTGCGTTAACCGCCGTGCCACATCGGTGGTGATGCCGGTATATAGCATACCGCTGGGCATGCGCAGCATGTAGAGATGCCAGGCTGAGTGTGTTTCCGTCATGGATAAGCAGCAACGTTGGTGGCCAAGGTCGGAATATGATGGCATGTTCCCTGCCGTAATCCCATCCCCGGCCACCCAGAGTTGACGCCCGTTAGCCTTTTTTCCCCGCCATTTCAAAGCGCGGTGAAACCATGCCGTATAACGTCCAGCCGAGGAAGGTGGCAATTGCGCCCCACATCATGGCTTCTTCGCCGGAACTGTAGAGTGCATAGAAGCTGTAGAGTGCCCCAATACCGGCGATAATATTGGCGATCCGCGCTTTGTTCTCCGGCACTTTCGCCACCTTTTGAATAATGATTAGCGCTGCCATCGACAAGATGTAGGGGATGATATTGGTCACCACCGCCAGATTCACCAGCACGTTGAACTGTTTATTCAGTGACGGGCTGATGGTCATCAGAGACAACAGGCTCTGGATGACAACAATGGTCAGCATGCCTTTAACCGGTGCATCCGCCTTGCTGAGTTTTGAGAAAATTTTCGGGAAGAAGCCACTGTCGGCAGAGGATTTGAACACCTGCGCAATGGTGAACTGCCAACCCAGCAGCGAGCCGACGCAGGACATGATCATCAATGCCATGATGATCTTACCGACCGTCGGGTTGAACATGTGTGAAAACGCCAACCCGAAAGGCGCGGTCGAATTCGCCAGATCCATGTTGGGGACGATGCCGGCGATGACGTTGGTTGAAACGATATAGATAACCGCAGCACTGAGGGTGCCGCCGAGTACGGCGATCGGAACATTCCGTTCAGGGTTTTCCACTACGTCAGTATTGGCACAGGCGGATTCAAGGCCCAGGAACGCCCACAGGGTCATGGAGATAGAAGCCCCAATGGCTTCAAAGGTGGGTACCGAATGCGGGTTCCATGCGGCGATATAGGCGCTGCCACTGAACCAATACCAGCCGATGATAGAGATCCCCACGACCGGGATAATAACGCCCCAGACCGTGATACCGCTGATCCTGCCGGTAATGCGCGCGCCACCGAAGTTAGCAACCGTCGCTAACCACAGCACGCCAATGGTGGCGATACAGATCCCCAGTGGACTTAGATTGGCGCCAAACAATTCAGTGCCGTAGCCGACGGCGGAAATAGCGATGGCGATATTGGCAATCAACAGCGATACACCGTAGGTGTAATTCGCCATGAAGTTCCCCGATTTACCGAAGGCGTATTCGGCATACCCGCCCATGCCGCCGGATTTTCGGCTGAACATGCCGCATTTGGCGAAGGCATAAGCGAGCGCCATTGAACCTATGGCAGTGACCAACCAGGATACGATGGAAATTGTGCCCACTTCGGCCAGTTTAGTCGGCAGCATAATTATGCCAGAACCCATCATGTTCACTGCGGTGAGGATCGTTAGCTGCACGACCCCCATTTTATTAGTAGACTTACTCATGATCATTCTCTCTTTTATAATGCGATCTGGGCGGTGAAGGGTATTCACCGCCTTGTAAGGTGTTTAATTTTTCATTACGTAACCGTAAGCACGGTTCCAGCCATCTTCATCTTTCTGGATATACACGCCTTGTAATTCCGGTGCGAAACCAGGCAATAAATTGATGCCTTCTTCCAATGCCAGGAAATAACGCTGTGCAGCACCACCCCAAATTTCTCCAGGCACAACACACAAAACACCTGGGGGATAAGGCAAGGCACCTTCGGCGGCAATTCTGCCTTCGGCTTTTGCCAGCGAGACTAATTCCACATTGCCGCGAACAAATGCGGTATTCGCATCCTGTGGATTCATGGCTACACGAGGGAAATAGCTCTTCCTGAACATTTCTTTTTGCAGTTCCTTAACGTCGTAGCTTACATAGAGGTCGTGCATTTCTTGGCAGAGCTGGCGAAGGGTATAGTTTTCATAGCGCTGCTGGTTATTTTTATAAACCGCAGGCAAAACGTCGCTAATTAAAGAGTCTTGTTCGATATGCTTTTCGAAACGGGCAATAAGCGCCACCAAATGCTGCATTTTGGCGATGTCTTCGGCCGGTGTAAGCAAGAACAAAATAGAATTGAGGTCGCATTTCTCCGGTACGATGCCGTTTTCGCGCAGATAGTTGGCCAAAATGGTTGCCGGAATACCGAAATCGCTATAATGACCGCTTGCCGTATCAATTCCCGGCGTAGTGAGCAGCAATTTGCACGGATCGACAAAATACTGCGATTCCGCATAGCCTTCAAAGGCGTGCCATTTCTCGCCGGGAACAAAGTTGAAGAAACGCAAGTCGTTGGCCATCGTTTCAGTGTCATAGGACTGCCAGGCTTTGCCGTCGATTTGGTCTGGAACAAAAGGTTTGATTAGGCTGCAGGTGTCCAGCAGCATCTTGCGTGCTTCAATGCCTACGCGAACGCACTCTTTCCACAGACGCCGGCCACTCTTGCCTTCATGCATTTTGGCATTGACGTCCAGTGCGGCAAACAGGGGGTAGAACGGGCTGGTGGACGCATGCAGCATAAAGGCATTGTTAAAGCGTTTGTGGTTGCAGTAGCGATCTTGCCCCTTGATATGCTTGTCTTTCTTGTGAATTTGCGAGGTTTGTGAGAACCCGGCCTGCTGTTTATGGACAGACTGAGTAACAATGATCCCCGGATCGTTTTCGTTGAGCTCAAGCAGCAACGGCGAGCAGTCCTTCATCATTGGAATGAATTGCTCATAACCAACCCAGGCAGAGTCGAACAAAATGTAATCGCACAGATGACCAATTTTATCGACCACCTGACGGGCGTTATAAATGGTGCCGTCGTAGGTGCCTAACTGGATGATTGCCAAACGGAAAGGCCTGGCTTCATTGGCGCGTTCAGGGGAGACTTCGCGGATTTGCTGACGTAAATAGCGTTCTTCAAAGCAATGAGCATCGATTCCGCCGATAAAGCCAAACGGATTACGGGCAGTTTCCAGATAGATCGGCGTTGCCCCCGCCTGGATCAGCGCGCCATGGTGGTTCGATTTATGGTTATTGCGGTCAAACAGCACCAAATCACCGCGTGTCAGCAGGGCGTTGGTCGCGACCTTGTTTGAGGCAGATGTGCCGTTGAGAACGAAATAGGTTTTATCTGCGTTAAACACTTTAGCGGCATGCTGTTGTGCTGCGCAGGGGGCGCCTTCATGAATCAGTAAATCCCCCAACTTCACGTCTGCGTTGCACATATCAGAACGGAAAAGGGTCTCGCCGAAGAAGTCAAAGAACTGGCGTCCTGCCGGGTGTTTACGGAAGAATTCACCCCCCTGATGCCCAGGGCAAGCAAAGGTCGCATTACCCATCTCGACATACTGCGTGAGCGTATTAAAGAAAGGGGGCAGCAGTTCACTTTCATATTTAACCGCTGCGGCTTCCAGCTGTTTGCCATAGAACTGGGTGTTTTTTCCACAGAGTTCAAATACGCCATGCAGGGCAGGCAGTATGGCGTTGTCCAACTCTTCTTCGCAGCAAACTGCGACGAACACAGGAATATTCAAGCCGATCTCTTCGAGATGCGCCACCATACCCTGCGTGACGTCTTCTATTGACAATACGATGGCAGCAATATCATTAAAGTCGCTCTGATGGACATCGACAATTTCGCGAGAAGTTTCAAAACAGCCTAGGGTTTTGGTATTGGCGGCAATTTTTAATTTATTCATTTTCATCATTCTTCAGGCAAAGGTCTTCCACCGACAAGATGCGTGATCTTATCGTGGGTACCTTATATAAAATAAAGGCGAGAGAAGAACGCGGCAGTGCTTAATAGCACAGCCTGAGTTCGCTCTTTTGTATTTTCTGATGCGGCGCTTACGCCATGCAGCTATTCACTTGCACGATTTATTGAAAAATTGAAGTGCATATCCTTCCCGATTTCTCAGGACAAATAATGTGGGTGTAATAGTGACAAGCTGCTTTGGGTAAAGCGAGAGGGGGCGTTATCTGAAGTTAAAGAAGGCAAAGCTAAAGCAGCTGCGATGAGCCATCATCATAATATGTGTTGTGCGCCTAATATGCGCCATTTTGCGGTTGTTGTTTTCCATTTCTAATCCACCTTGCTGAGTGAAAAGATGGCGCTATTTTAACGCCCTTCAAGCTAAATTATGTGACGTTAGTCACGTAAATGCGGCAATTGATAAATAATTATTCATATATTATTCAGTTGTGTGCATAAAAAGTGATTTATGGGATTTTCTGCATGTAAATAGATTGATAAAAGAAAAAGGTTTTTTTGCATTACGCTTTGCCCGAGATAGAGACTGAGCAAAAGAACCCCGTTTAAACCGGCTGTATAATGCACATATAAAGATGCTTTGTTTTTTTTATGTTATAAACCCACTTGCGGTTGTTTGGAATATTAATGCACTTTTATTGTTTTTATATTCTATTTTAGTTTTTGCAGGCATTATCGTTATTTGTGACCCTCCTCAACAACGCAGGGTAAGATGAGGAGAGGTAAAAGGGAGAACAGACGTTGAAAACGACTGAAGAGCAACAACAGATCGTGCATTTCCTCAGTAAGCAGCATGTGCTAACGCTGTGCGCCGGCAATGGTATGGACATGTGGTGTGCCAACTGTTTTTACGTGCTTGATGCCGAGAATATGGCGCTGTGGGTGATGACGGAAACGCACACGCGTCACGGCGAACTGATGCTGAAAAACGCGGGAGTGGTGGGGACAGTCGCGCCAAAGCCGAAGACTATCGCACTGATCCGCGGCGTACAGTATCGGGCCGAAGCGGTGATACTGACCGGCGATGAAGAAGCCTTGGCCCGGGCGCGTTACTGTAAGCGTTTTCCAATAGCCAAGATGATGAAAGCACCGATTTGGCGGTTGGAACTGCAAGAAGTGAAAATGACGGACAACACGCTCGGCTTCGGTAAAAAGCTGCATTGGGCGCGGGCCTGACACAACACACTATACCCGTCATACTTGAAGCTGCCTCTTTGTTGGCTGCGGCTGCTCACCCCGGCCACCTGGTTGACCAGGCTCCCGGGGGTTTACAGACTTGCCGCCTCGACGCAACTCCAATGATCTAGTGTGTATACTTTCTCATACTCATCAATTGGCGGGAGGATCTATGGCACGGGTGTTCATTGTAGGGGCCACAGGGCTGGTGGGCAGCGAATTGCTGCGTTTGTTGCAGGCCAATCCGCAGGTCACGGCGATCGTAGCGCCGACGCGTAAGCCGTTGCCGGCGCATGAAAAATTAGCCAACCCTGTGGGTGATGATCTGTTCGCGTTGCTGACAGAGCAGGAGCAACCGGCCGATATTGTTTTCTGTTGTTTAGGCACCACACGACGTGAGGCGGGCAGCGATGCGAATTTCCACTATGTCGACTACACGCTGGTGATCGAAAGCGCGTTGACCGGCCGGCGGTTAGGCGCCCAACACTGTCTGGTTGTCAGCGCATTAGGTGCAAATCCCCGCTCTACCTTCCTTTATAACCGTACTAAAGGGAACATGGAGCAGGCATTGCGTGAACAAAACTGGCCGCGCCTGACGTTGGTACGCCCCTCAATGTTGTTGGGCGAACGTTCGTCGCCACGTTTGCTCGAACGCATCACCGCGCCATTGTTCTCGTTGTTACCCGGCAAATGGCGTGCCGTTGCCGCGAAGGATGTGGCGCAGACGCTGCTGGAGCAGGCGTTCAGTCCCGGCAGCGGCGTTAAGGTATTGGAATCCGATCGGCTGCATTGTTATCACAGCACACGCTGAGATTATCGAACGCCAACTCCAGGCCGCGCGGTAATTCGTTATCTATCAGCCACAGATCGAGATGGTGGCTGATATGCGTGAGCAACGTGCGGCCGGGCTGCAGGCGCTGCTGGATCTCCAACGCACGGGTTAAATCGTTATGGTTGCGTGGCGCCTGTGGTTGGGGCGGTAGGCTACAGTCGAGTACCAGCAAATCCAGCGGCACTTGGCGCAGGAAAGCCTCGCTATCCGGCGGCAAACCGACGGTATCGGTCAGATAGGCCAGTGATTTCCCTGCGGCCTGGATCAGATAACCCAGCGTGAGTTTCGAATGCTGTAGGGGCAGTGGGGTGACGTGCAGCCCCCCCAGCGCAATAGGTTCGAAAGGTGTAAGCGGAGGCTGAAATGCCAGTATACCGGGGTGTTTAAAGAGGTCATCGCAACCCTGCTCATCCGCCGGACCGTACACGGGGATGAAATTTCCGCACCCCCAGCGCAAAGGAAATAACCCCTGAACGTGATCCATGTGGTAATGTGTCAGTAAAAAACGTTGAATTTCCCCCGCCGAAAAGCGCCGTTCTAGCGACGGCAATCCCGCATCCAGCAAGGTCGTTTCTCCCTGAAATTTAAGCATCGCGCTGCACGGTCGTCGCCGAAAAGCCGGTTCACGCCGCGCCCGCTGACACACCAGACAGTCACAGCCGAACACCGGGATTTGCTGCGCGCCGCCGGTGCCGAGAAACGTCAGTTGCATGTCGTCACTCCTATTCCCTTCGCCTTTGCCGCCTGGCCGCAACGCGAAATTCATTGGGTAATATTGATAAGGCCTTAGAGATATTTCTCCGCAAAGGCATGGATATCACGGAAATCCGCCAGCCGCTGTTGCAGCGTCTGATGATCCCAATGCCACCACTGGCTGCGTTCAATGCGCTCTATCAAGGCATCGTCGAAACGCATGCCAATCTTTTTGGCTGCCACGCCAGCGACAATCTCATAAGGCCCGACATCTTTGGTGACGACCGCTGCGCTGCCGACGACCGCACCGTTACCGATGCTGACGCCGGGCATCACGATGGCGTTATGGCCGATCCACACGTCGTGGCCTATGGTCACGTGGTGCTCACGCCGCCAATCGAAGAATGCCTCGTCATCCTCACCCAGATCGTACTCTGAAGCGCGGTAGGTGAAATGATGTTGGGCAATGCGCTGGTAGGTAGGGTGGTTGCCAGGATTGATGCGTGCGTAAGAGGCGATGGACACAAATTTGCCGATGGTGGCGTAAAAAATCTGGTTATGTCCGGCAGTGTAGGAATAGTCGCCCATTTCTACTTCCTCCAGAATGGCGTCGTCAGCCAGATGGACATACAGACCGAGCCGACTGCGGGTAAGGGTCACGTTGTCGCCGATTCTCGGTTGTGCAAAGTCGCTCATGGTATGGCGTCCTGAGGGTATTTTGTGGATGAAGGCAGCAGCGCGAACAGTGCCGCCAGAGTGGCATCGAGGTTGCCGTCGTTATCCAACAAACGGCAATGGGGGGGCAGATGCTGTTGATACTCCGCCGCCCGAACCAGCCGCTGCTCGATCTGGTCGGCACTTTCGCGCCCGCGGTTGTGTAGACGCTGGCGCAGAATGTCGGTGCTGACCTGCAGGCAGACCGGCAGCAGTTGTGCACCATAGCGCTGCTGCGCTTGCGGCAGGTGGGCGCGCGAACCGTTGACCACGACATCGATCCCCTGAAGCAACCAGAGATCGACCTCGATCCCAAAGGCGTAATGGTGTTGGTGCGCTTGCCAGTCGAGGGCAAAAAGCCCCTTGGCTCGGCGGCGCAGAAATTCGCGTTCGCTGAGCGCAATATGGTTTTCGCAGCCAGCGTCTGCCGGCCTTGTGATATAGCGGTGTGCAACCAGCGGCGCGCTGTCAGCATCGGCACGCAGTGCAGCCAGCAGGCTGTCTTTACCTGAGCCGGAAGGCCCCATCAAATAGATAAGGTACGCCATCAGAACACCTGCTTGCCCTGGCGCCACACGTTTTGCACGTAGATGTGCTCACCGTGTGATCGCGCCAATACCAGGTCCGCGCGTAAGCCTTCGGCGATCGTCCCGCGATCGTGTAAATCCAATGCTCTGGCAGGGTTGCGGGTGATCATTTGCACCGCCTGCGGCAAGTTGTAGCCGTTGCGTTCATCGGCGGCGATGCGGAATGCCGCATCCAGCAGACTGGCCGGGTAATAATCGGAGGACAGGATATCCAGCACCCCCAGCGCCGCCAGATGGTGCGCTGCGACATTGCCGGAATGCGAACCGCCACGCACGATGTTGGGGGCGCCCATCAGCACCTGCAGCCCTTGCTGATGCGAAGCGAGAGCGGCGTCCTCGGTGGTCGGGAATTCAGCGATTACGCTACCCAGCCCGCAGGACTCGCTGACGTGTGCCGCGGTGGCGTCATCATGGCTGGCGAGCGAAATTTTGCGCGCTCGGCAATGGGCAGCGATCGCCTCGCGGTTCGGCGTTGCCCAGCGGGCGGAGAGGCTTACCTGCTGCTCTTCATACTCGCTCATTTGCTGGTCATTGAGGTGATACTTACCTTGGTAATACTCGCGGTATTTTTCACGCGAGGCGAACTGACGCTGGCCCGGCGAATGGTCCATCAACGACACCAGCGACACACCAGGCTTGTCCATCAGCTGTTCGAACAGCGGCAGGGTGCTTTCGTTCGGCAGTTCACAGCGCAGGTGTAGCCGGTGTTCGGCGCGGTTGACCCCCGCACGCTGGCTGTGGATCACGGCATCGATCATTTTTTGCAGGTTTTCCAGACGGTGCCCGCCGTCACGCACGTCGCCGATTGCCACCGCGTCCAGCACCGTGGTGATGCCGTTGGCAACCATCAGCGCATCGTGGCTGCTCATCGCCGAATGTGCCGGCCAGTCGACATTCGGGCGCGGGGTGAAAAACTTGTCCAAATTGTCGGTATGCAGCTCAATCAGCCCTGGCAGTAACCAGCCACCTTCGCCGTTCAGTGCTTGCGGCAACTGGCTCGGCGTATCGGTAAAGCTGCGAATAATGCCGTCGCTGATCTCCAGCGATCCTTCGACGATCTGATCTTCCAGCACCAGCTTAACGTTATTGATGATCATCAGAGAATCTCCAGCGCCTGTGGCGCCTGCATGTCATATAACCGGTCGGCGACCTGCTGACGGACGCCTTCATCATGGAAAATGCCGACGATTGCGGCACCGCGCTGTTTTGCCTGTTCGATGAGGCCGACGACCGCCGCGCTGTTGCGGCTGTCGAGTGAGGCCGTCGGCTCATCCAGTAGCAGGATCGGGTAGTCGACGATAAAGCCGCGCGCGATGTTGACCCGCTGTTGTTCACCGCCAGAGAAAGTGGATGGCGCCAACTGCCACAGACGTTGCGGCACGTTGAGTTGATTGAGCAGCGTCTCGGCGCGTTCGCGGCACTCGTTGCGGTTAACGCCTTGTTCCAACAGCGGCTGCATTACCACGTCCAGTGCGCTAATGCGCGGGATCACCCGCAGAAACTGGCTGACCCAGCCCAGAGTGTGGCGGCGTACGGCCAGAATCTGGCGTGCTTCGGCCTGCACCATGTCCAACCATTCGCCCTGGTGATTGACCCAAATATGGCCGCTGTCGGGCAGGTAATTCGCGTACAGCGAACGCAGCAGGGTCGATTTTCCACTGCCGGAATGGCCATGTAGAACGACACATTCGCCGCTGCTGACGGTCATATTGGCATCCTGTAGCACCGGCAGTTGTGTGCCATGTTGCTGGTGGAGCACAAAGGTTTTACTGAGGTGTTCAACCCGGATTTGAATAGTCATCTGTTATCACCTTGCGTTACGACAGCACCGAAGAAACCAGCAGTTGGGTATAGGGATGGTGCGGGTCGTCCAGCACCCGGTCGGTCAGCCCGCTTTCCACCACCTCGCCTTGTTTCATCACCAACAATCGGTGTGCCAGCAGGCGCGCTACGCCAAGATCGTGAGTCACGATCACCGCCGCCAACTGCATCTCCACCACCAGGGTGCGCAGCAGATCGAGCAGCCGCGCCTGTACCGACACGTCCAACCCGCCGGTCGGTTCGTCCATGAATACCAGTTTCGGGTGGGTCACCAGATTGCGGGCGATTTGCAACCGCTGCTGCATACCGCCGGAGAAGGTGGTCGGCAGATCGTCAAGGCGCGACACAGGGATCTCAACATCCTCCAGCCACTGGCTGGCCTGGCGGCGGATATCGCCGTAGTGGCGCTGGCCGATAGCCATCAGACGTTCACCGATGTTGCCGCCGGCAGACACCTTGGGCCGTAACCCGTCAAGCGGGTGCTGATGCACCACGCCCCAGTCGGTGCGCAGCAGGCGGCGGCGATCGCTTTCCGCCATCGCATACAGATCATGCTGTTGCCCGGCTTGAGGACGATAGAGGATCTGCCCATTCTGCGGTGCCAACCGTGCAGAGATGGATTTCAATAGGGTGGTTTTGCCAGAACCGGATTCGCCGACAATACCCAGCACTTCACCGGGATAAATATCGAAAGACACATCGCTAAAACCTTTGCCGGGTGCGTACAGGTGGGTCAGGTTAGCCACTGACAGCAGCGGCGTGGTGCTCAACGGGGTAGAAGTCATCAGTGCTGCACCTTTTGCGAAGGTTGCGCCAGTTGCTGCTGGCAGTAATCGGTGTCGGAGCAGACGAACATGCGGTTGCCCTGGTCGTCGAGAACCACTTCATCCAGATAGCTGTGGCGTGAGCCGCACAGCGCGCAAGGTTCGTCCCACTGCTGCACGCTGAAGGGGTGATCGTCGAAGTCCAGGCTTTCTACCTTGGTAAACGGTGGCAGGGCGTAGATACGTTTCTCACGCCCAGCGCCAAACAGCTGTAGTGCAGGCATCATGTGCATCTTCGGATTATCGAATTTCGGGATCGGCGACGGGTCCATCACGTAGCGGTCATTGACCTTCACCGGGTAGGCGTAGGTGGTCGCAATATGGCCGTAGCGCGCGATGTCTTCATATAACTTCACCTGCATCACGCCATACTCTTCCAGTGCGTGCATCTTGCGGGTTTCGGTTTCACGCGGTTCGATAAAGCGCAGAGGTTCCGGGATCGGAACCTGATAAATCAGGATCTGGTCCTCGCGCAAGGCGGTTTCCGGGATACGGTGCCGGGTCTGGATCAGCGTGGCTTCCGGCGTGCGTTCGGTGGTGGCAACCCCGGCAACGCGTTGGAAGAAGCGGCGGATGGAAACCGCGTTCGTGGTGTCGTCGGCCCCTTGGTCAATCACTTTCAGTACGTCGGCACGGCCAATCACGCTGGCGGTCAACTGAATGCCGCCAGTCCCCCAGCCGTAGGGCATCGGCATTTCACGGCCGCCGAACGGGACCTGATAACCGGGGATCGCCACCGCCTTCAAAATCGCGCGGCGGATCATGCGTTTGGTCTGCTCGTCCAGATAGCCAAGGTTATAACCGGTTAATATTTCACTCATTGCGGGCCTCCTGACGCTCGCTGAATTCCTGGCGCAGACGCTTGAGCAATTCCAGCTCGGCCTGGAAGTCGACGTAGTGCGGCAATTTGAGATGGGAAACAAAACCGGCGGCTTCGACGTTATCGGCATGGGCCAGTACGAACTCTTCGTCCTGCGCCGGGCTGGCGATACCTTCGTCGTATTCGGGGCTTTGCAGAGCACGATCCACCAGCGCCATCGCCATCGCTTTGCGTTCAGCGCGGCCAAACACCAGGCCGTAGCCGCGGGTGAAATGCGGTGGCTGATCGACCGGGTCAATGAAACCGTTGACCATTTCGCACTCGGTTAACAGGATCTCGCCAATATCTACGGCGAAACCCAGCTCTTCAGGTACGATCTCCGCCGACACATAGCCGGTGCGGATCTCACCGGCGAACGGGTGGGTGCGACCGTAGCCACGCTGGGTGGAGTAGCTCAGGGCCAGCAAGAAACCTTCGTCGCCGCGCACCAGTTGTTGCAGGCGTGCCGAGCGTGAACAAGGATAAACCGGCGGATTGCGGGTGATGTCATCTGGCGTGCTGCCGTCGTCCTGTTCCGCCTGCGCTAATTGCTGCTGGCTGAGCAGACTGAACACGTGCGCGCAATTCTCTGGCAAGGGTTCGTCGGCATGGGGAGCACGCGGTGTTTCGCCTTCCGCCAACAGGGCAAAATCCAGCAGGCGGTGCGTGTAGTCGTAGGTGGGGCCGAGAACCTGCCCACCGGGCAAGTCTTTGTAAACCGCAGAAATACGGCGTTCCAGCCGCATATTTACGGTCTCTAAAGGCTCGCTGACCGCCAGCCGTGGCAAGGTGGTGCGATAGGCGCGCAGTAAGAAAATCGCCTCGACCAGATCGCCGCTCGCCTGCTTGATCGCCAGCGCTGCCAGCTCCGGGTCGTAGATACCGCCTTCGGTCATCACGCGATCCACGGCCAATCCCAACTGTTGTTCAATTTGTTGAGTGCCGAGCGCCGGCACGCTGTCGTCACCGCGTCGCAATTGCTCTTGTAACTGATGGGCGGCCTCAATGGCTTTTTCGCCCCCTTTAACGGCAACGTACATCAGCACACCTCCACGCGGGTGGTCCGCGGTAACGCCAGCAGACGTTCACCGCAGGTCAGTAGAAAGTCCAACCCCAGCGGGAAGCGTTGCGGTCGGTTGATGAGATAGTCCAGTAGTGCCGGGGGTAACGACGGTGAGATAACCCGTTGATGTTCAATGCCGGGGCCGGTCAGCCGTAATGCGGTGCCTTGTTCTAAACTCGCGATCTGCACCACCACGGTGGTACTGAATTCAGGGGAAATCTCACTGCCGTGTGGTAATGCTTGTAAATCAGTGGCTTGCAGTTGCATATCAAACAGGGCAAAACTCACGTTATCGGCCTGTGTTGCCAATGGCGCACCGCTGTGGAAGCGAATGTTTGTTAGTACTTGCTCACTTTCTAGCGCTGGGCAGAGTTGCAGTGGTGTCTCTTGATCTGCCAGTGTCAGTAGCGCGGCGGTACTGGCGGCGTTCAGGGTGCCCCAAGCGGGGCTACCCGGAAGCGTAACGACATGCCCAGGCTCGCTTAACGCTTTAAGAATCAAGCGAAAAGCGTGCTGTGATTGTTCGATCGGTTGTGCAAAACCTGTCAGTAGGCTCATGGATTAATCCCCCCGCACCAGCGTAAAGAAATCCACCCGGCTGGACGCCACTGCCCGCGCACGCAGCTGGCGCTGTTCATGCTGAAGGGCAGCCAGCGGCTCAATCAGCTGCTGTTGCAGTAACTCGGCCTGATCCGGCTGTTGCAGCAGGGCATCTGCCAGTGCGCAAAGTTCGGCGTGAGCCTTGTCACGCCCGGCAATGTAGCTATAACCGTAACCGCCGTTGTCGAGTTGGACCACCGCACGGGTGACGGTCATATCACCCAATACAAAGCGGCGGCCGGTCGCGCCCATGCGCCCCTGCAACTGCGCCAGGCCAATCTCCGGTGCGCGAAGGGTTTGGAAGCGCGGGTTCAGGTTCAGCGCCTGCCAGTGGCTGCGCAACTGGGCGGGTTGGCTGTGCGCCAATACTGACATCCAGCGTTGTCTAGGCTGTAAGGTTTGCATTCAGTGCTCCATCGTCAGTTCAATCATGTCGGCGCGCGCCAGGCTGACGGAGTATTCCGCCACGCTGTCACTGCCGGTGCAGACGTTCAGGGTGCGTACGCACAACAGAGGTGCGTGGGTGGCAATTTCAAGTAACCGGCTCTCTTTAGCCTGAGCGCGGCGTGCGCTGATGCGCGTCTGGCTGCGGGTCAGCGACTGGTGGATGTTTGATTCGATAAATTCGTGCAGCGAACCGCTGTGGAACTGCTGTAGTGCCGGCCACCAGTCCAAATCAGGCAGATAATGGTCGATCACGCTCATCGGCACGCCGTTGACCCGACGCAGGGTACGCAGATGGATCACCATTTCGCCTTCTTCACGTGACAGCGCACTGGCGATATGCCCATTACACGGGCGTAATACTGCGAGTAAGCGCTCACTGGTGGGGTGACTTCCCTGTTCGAAAAGGTTCTGGCTAAAGCGGGTATTGGCATGCAGCGGGTAATCATACGGGCGCATTAGCACCAGAATGCCAATGCCGTGTCGGCGCTGTAGCCAGCCGCGGTCCACCAATTGGTCGACGGCGCGACGCAAGGTATGGCGGTTCACCTGATAGCGCTCTGCCAACTGCTGCTCGGAAGGCAAATAGTCGCCGCAGCGGTATTGGGTGCGTAACTCTTGCTCAAGCTGTGCCGCGATTTGCTGGTAACGGGTAGGGAAACTGGTCGGATGTCTAGATAAGTCCATCATAATAAAAACCTCGTCGTGCCGGATACCCACTCGCTGTATGCAGATGGTTGGCGTTGCATGATGTGTACCCCGTGGTGAAGTTGGCATAATCTTGCCGGGGCCAGATGACAATCGCGTTACGCGTCGGTGGCGAACAGATGAACTATTTAGGACAGGCCGATGATGCGTACGGGCCTGCGTCGCGCTAAGCTGATGCTATTGATGATTGAACCGAGCCAACCCCATGCCGCATCCCCTGACTGCAACTGAAAACCGTCCCCGCCCTTGGCCATTGTGGAAGCCGATCCTGTTTCTGCTGGTGATGGCCGTGGGCCTCTACTACGTCAAATGGCAGCCTTATTACGGCAAGGCCTTCCTGGCGGCGGATACTCACTCGATCGGCAAATCGATACTGGCTAACGGTGAGAGCAGCCCGTGGCTGGCGGCATGGCACTATGCGCTGGTCTACTTCACCGCGGTGTGGAAGGCGGCGGTACTGGGCGTGGTGCTGGGCTCACTGGTACAGGTGCTGATCCCACGTGATTGGCTGATACGCACGTTGGGACACCCGCGTTTTTCCGGCACCTTGCTGGGGGCGGCGATGGCTCTGCCGGGGATGATGTGCACCTGTTGTGCGGCACCGGTTGCCGCCGGGCTGCGTCGCCAGTCGGTATCCAGCGGGGCGGCGATGGCATTCTGGCTCAGTAACCCGGTGTTAAATCCGGCGACGCTGATTTTTATGGGGTTTGTGCTCGGCTGGCAGTTTGCCGCGATCCGGCTGGTGGCGGGCGTCGTTATGGTGCTCGGCATTGCCTGGCTGGTGCAGCGTGTTACGGCTAAGGATCCACACCCCGCTGCGCTGCAACAGCCTCTGATACCGCTGGATAAAACTGAGGATCACCCCTTCCTCGGCCGTTGGCTCAAGGCGTTGTGGTCGCTGTTTTGGTCAACCATTCCGATTTACATTCTGGCCGTGCTGGCGCTCGGGGCCGCGCGCGTTTGGCTGTTCCCGCATGCCGATGGCGCGATAGATAACAGCCTGCTGTGGATTATTGGGTTGGCGATAGCCGGTTGCCTGTTCGTGATCCCGACGGCGGCGGAAATTCCGATTGTGCAGGCCATGATGCTGGCGGGGATGGGCACCGGCCCGGCGCTGGCGCTGTTGATGACCCTGCCCGCGGTCAGCTTGCCTTCGCTGCTGATGCTGAACAAAGCCTTCTCTGCCAAAGCGCTGTGTCTGACTGCATTGCTGGTGGTGTTGTGCGGCATCATCACGGGCGTGGTGGGGATGGGGTTGGTGTAACTTATAGCCACTGATTCGTGGCCTGATGCTGTCTCAAGGGAGGAGATGGAAATGGAACAGCGGAATAAACCTGAAGTGGACGCGAAGTTTATGTCCCAAGAGGAAGGGTTGCGTGAGAGGGTGGATGCCGCCTTTGAACGCTTAAGAAACGGCACTGCGGTTTATATAAGCCATTCGGAGGTAGAAAAACGAATGGCTATATTCAAAGCGAAAATCCGGGGGAGTTATCGGCGATAATGTCGAGCTGTACTGGCTCAGAGCTGAACCGACAGTTTCCACGGATAGAACACAATCTTATCTGGCTGTCGGCTTTGAGCGAGGAGCGAACATAACAAACTCAATTTTTTCAGCTCAACTGCATCATCCAACGATAAATATGAATTAATTGATTAAACTTATTTCGGATTGAATCCTCAATATTATCGTTAATTATTAATGGAGACCATATTGTTAAATGAGGGGAAACTTGCATGTTACGAACAAGATTACTACCATCTTTTTTTACCATCGTAACATCCTGCGTATTTCTCCGTTGATAGTTACACTCTTTATCCAGGCAATTTAACGCCTCATTTAAAATACGTTTCCATTCCCCATGAGTCAGTTCATTGAGGCTGAATTCTCTGCCACCTATGTATTTCTCTCTAATTTCAGGCCTGGAAGCCGCCTGCCAGGCATCACGATAAAAAGTCATAAAAACTTCGTCTGCGGCATCTAACTCTTTTATTACACTTAGAAATTTAGGGACTGATAACTCTGTTTTAATAAGCTGAGCTATAGGCCAATCTTTGTATTTTTTACCTTCAAGATTAACACCTATACGGAAATTATTATTTTGCGTATACACAGAAATATTCCATTGGACGCCTTCATTTCCATCGCTCATGCCAAAGAATGGCTTATTGAGCTGGCCAAAAGCCCTTCCTTTCACGTCCAGAATTTCGCAAAAAGACTGTAATATCTCTGCATATTCGGCAGAATCATGCCTGGACAGATGACTGCTATTCTTTTTAACTTTATGGTCCGGGTTAATTATTGATGAGGATTTCGATTCTAACTCACTTATTATTTTTATCTCATCCTGAGACTCAAAAATTGATATTGCTGCTTTGTATGCATCATCAGCGCATAAATTAAAAAACTCTCTTCTCTTTTGCCGCAAGGGGCTTAATTTATCGTGAATTATTTTTTCTAGTTTTTTACAATCACTAACAAAAATAGAGTGGGCAACTGACCAAATAAAATCACCAGTTGAGCTTTTATTTATCTCATCACATCGGGAAGTTGGATCTCTGGTCGTCATTCCGATTTTACATACAGGTAAGTCAATATCAGAAACCTCCAATATATATACGTATCCATTCATTTCGTCAGTCATATTTACCTATCTGAAATTTTAATTAATATATTCTCATTATGATGTGGTAAAAAATAATAATCAATTACCATAGGTTTTAACCCATCGAGCGTTTGATAGGCAATATCCGCTCCTGGCACAAACCCGCCCATCAAATTGTCTCCATACTGTAGCCATACCTGGTTGAACTGGGGCTAACACACGTTGAGGCAAGTACCGCTAGCTCAGCGCAACCTATGCACCACCTGGTTGCTGCTGCCGCGCCAGATCAGCGCCGGGTCTTTCAAATCCTGCACGAACTTGCCGTCAATCAATACGTTAATCCTGTCTACTATCTGCATTTGCTGTGCGTCCAGCTCCGCCAGTCGATAACCGGTCCACAGCCAAATATCTTTGCCGGGGCATTCGGCGCGTACCCGTTTTACCAGTTGTAGCACCGCCGCTACATTGGCCGGGTGCAGCGGATCGCCGCCGGACAGAGACAGCCCCTGGCGCGGAATGCGCGCGTCGTTCAGATCGGCAATCAACCGGTCTTCCATTTCCTGAGTAAAAGGCTGGCCGGAATTCAGCCGCCAGGTGCTTTTGTTATAGCAACCGGGGCACTGGTGCACGCAGCCGGCAACAAACAGCGTGCAGCGGGTGCCGGGGCCGTTGACCACATCGATAGGGTAGTACTGGTGGTAGTTCATGTGAGGCCTGCCCATCAGGCTATTTTACTGGCCATTTTGCCTCCGGGCAGTGCTCCAAATCCTCACGTACTGCGTGTACGCTGCGGTTTGTGCGCGCTGGCCGAAGGCAAACTGGCTGCGACAATCACGCCTGATGAACAGGCTTCTGCATAGGCTGCGCGGCGCTTTCAGCCGATCTGCCCATTGCCGAGGTGTTTCACCCGGCGCTTCACTTCTTCTTGTTTGCCGGCGTTGAACGGCCTGGCGTCCGGGCTGCCGAGGTAGCCGCACACCCGGCGCGTAACGGACACTTTGGACGGCTCGTGATTACCGCATTTTGGACAGGTGAAGCCCTTGCTGGTACAGGAAAATTCGCCGGTAAAGCCGCACTCGTAGCACTCATCGATCGGCGTGTTGGTACCGTAATAAGGTACGCGGCTGTAGCTGTAATCCCACACGTCTTCCAACGCTTTCAGGTTGTGTTGCAGGTTCGGATATTCGCCGTAACAGATGAACCCGCCATTGGCCAATGGTGGGTAAGGCGCTTCAAAATCCAGTTTGTCGTACGGATTGACCTTTTTCTCCACGTCGAGGTGGAAGCTGTTGGTGTAATAGCCTTTGTCGGTTACGCCTGGCACCACGCCAAAATCGGCGGTGTCGAGTCGGCAGAAGCGATCGCACAGGTTTTCGCTTGGTGTGCTGTACAGGCTAAAACCGTAGCCGGTCTCTTCTTTCCAGCTGTCGGTGGCGGCCCGCAGGTGCGCAACGATGGCGACCGCTTTGGCGCGCAGGGCTTCATCGTCGTAAACGTGCTGTTCACTGCCGAATAGCGCATTGATCGTTTCATGCAAGCCGATATAACCCAGCGAGATCGACGCGCGGCCATTTTTGAAAATGTCGGCGATATTGTCGTCTGCTTTCAACCGCACACCGCAGGCACCTTCCATATACAAAATGGGGGCCACCCGGGCTTTGATACCCTCGAGCCGTGCTATGCGGGTCATCAGTGCCTTTTTCGCCAGCAGCAAACGTTGATCCAGCAAATGCCAGAAGCGGCTTTCATCCCCCATGGCTTCCAGCGCAATGCGCGGCAGGTTTAGGCTAATGACACCGATATTGTTGCGGCCGTCGTGGACCAATTCGCCTTCCTCTTCATAGGTGCCGAGGAAGCTACGACAACCCATCGGCGTTTTGAACGAACCTGTGACTTTCACCACCTGATCGTAATTGAGGATGTCTGGGTACATGCGCTTGCTGGCGCACTCCAGCGCCAACTGTTTGATGTCGTAGTTTGGATCGCCATACTGGTGGTTCAGGCCGTCGCGGATCGCGAACACCAGTTTCGGGAATACCGCCGTCTTGCGGTTCTTACCCAGCCCGGCGATACGGTTTTTCAGGATCGACTGTTGGATCAACCGCGATTCCCAGCACGTGCCCAGGCCGAATCCGAAGGTGACGAACGGCGTCTGCCCGTTGGCGGTGTGCAAGGTATTGACCTCGTACTCCAGTGACTGGAAGGCGTCGTAACACTCTTTCTCGGTGCGTGCCATGGCGTATCCTTGCGCGTCCGGGATCTGCCACTCTTCGGCGACCTGCCGATGCTTGTTGAAGCTTTCGCTGACGAAGGGGGCCAGGATTTCGTCGATGCGGTTAATGGTGGTGCCACCATAAATATGGCTGGCGACCTGTGCGATGATCTGCGCGGTGACGGCGGTCGCGGTGGAGATCGACTTCGGCGGCTCGATCTCGGCGTTACCCATCTTGAAGCCGTTGGTCAGCATGCCTTTCAAATCTATCAACATGCAGTTGAACATTGGGAAGAAGGGCGAGTAATCGAGATCGTGGTAGTGAATCTCACCACGTTCGTGGGCCAGCACCACGTCACGCGGCAGGATATGCTGCTTGGCATAGTGCTTGGCAACGATCCCGGCCAGGAGATCGCGCTGGGTGGGGATCACCTTGCTGTCTTTATTGGCATTTTCGTTCAGCAATGCCATGTTGCTTTGTTCCACCAGGCCGCGGATCTCTTGGTTGAGTCGCCCGCGCAGCTCGCGCGCCACGTCACGATCGTGACGATACTCGATATAGGCGCGTGCCAGCTGTTTGTATTCGCCGGCCATCAGCTGATTTTCAACCGCCTGCTGTATTTCATGGATATCAACGCGCTGCTGCTGTGACATCCGTTGAGCGACCACACGGGCGACAGTAGCGCAGTAGTCGGCATCGACAATTCCGGCGGCCAGCGCGGCCCGCTCGACAGCTTGCCCAATGCGTGCTTCGTCAAAAGGTACCTGGCAACCGTCCCGTTTAATCACTACTGGTTTCACGTTGTTACTCCTTGTTCCCCGAGGGAGCACTGATGCCCTTGAGCCTGAAAGCTATTGGGTATCGGTATGATTTCGGCTTATCCACAGGGCAATGCCGCAGCGCACAAGGGCTGAGGCGACGTGTGGATGGTTTTGTGGATAACTACTATATATAGATGCTGATATTTCTTAATGCACTATATATAGATATTGGCGGGATTCTTTTGACGTGGGACAAAGAAATGGAAAGAGCGGACGTTAGCTGTACAAAGGATAATTTACGGCCTGAAATTCAGGCCGGGCGGTGGCGGAAATGTTCGAGTAAGAACTCAACCCAGACGCGTACCCGGGGCGGTAGATCGGCAGAGGCGTAATACAGCCACAGTTGGGTCGGCTGTGGCCAGCAGTCCGCCAGCACCGGCAG
Organism: Serratia sp. CoH_122_TC_1; assembly: GCF_058191755.1. NCBI lineage: Bacteria > Pseudomonadati > Pseudomonadota > Gammaproteobacteria > Enterobacterales > Yersiniaceae > Serratia > Serratia sp. CoH_122_TC_1. Next base: position 171,329 of record NZ_JBXWLA010000004.1, on the reverse strand, counting down.
CAGGGTACCTTGCGCAAAATGCTGTTGCGTGTACCAGCGAGCCAGACAGGCGATACCTAATCCGGCCAGTGCTGCATCCAGCAGCATCTCGGGTCGGCTGGCAACCAGGCGACCATGCAGCTCCAGCGTTTTGGCTTCGCCGTGTTGGCGCAGCGGCCATTTTGCGCTGCGTCCGGTCGCTGGATTGCGGTGCAGCAGGCAGTTATGTTGCAACAGATCGTCAGGATCCATCGGCATGCCATGTTGCGCCAGATAACCGGGTGAGGCTGCCAGCACCATCTGCATGGGGTACAGGGGGCGCGCTACCAGTCGGCTGTCGGGATCGACCCGGCTGCCGATACCCACGTCAAAACCTTCGCCCACCAGATTGACCACTCGCGCATCCAGTGAAAGATCGAGATCGATCTGCGGATAGCGATCGAGAAACTGGGGGATTAAGGGCATCAGCATTTGGCGGCCGAAACCGGGGATCATGCTGACGCGCACCGTGCCGGAAGGCGTCTGCTGCGCGCTACCGGCCGTTTCCAGCGTGGCGGACAGCGCTTGCCACAGCGGCGCTACCTGTTGCAACAGCACCTTGCCCTCGTCGGTCAGCACCACGTTGTGAGTGTTGCGCTGAAACAGCCGCAGTGCCAGCTTCTCTTCCAACACGCGGATATTCTTGCTGATCGCCGCCGGGGTAACGCCCAACTGGCGCGCGGCGGCGGAAAAGTTCTGTGCCTGAGCCGCGGCGAGAAAGGCCGGCAACAGGCGATGCACGTCAAAGGGCAGCGACATAGTGGTTGATACTTTCGGTTGAAATTGAAGTGACAATCAGCAGCCTACACCTTGGGCGAAGGAAATGGAAAAATAGGCTATCAAATATCAATCAAGGATCTCTTATGTCGCGTATTTTAGTGTTGACCGCCCACCGTTTCCCGGATGATTCACGTATCAACAAAGCGTTGATCGAAGCACTGCGCCCTTTGCCTAACGTCACCGTCCACGAACTGATGCGTGCTTATCCGGACTATCAAATCGATGTGGCGCGTGAGCAAGAGCTGCTGCAAAACCATGATGCCGTGGTGATGCTGTTCCCCTTCTACTGGTACAGCTCACCGGCCATTCTTAGTGAGTGGCAGGATGCGGTATTAACCCACGGTTTTGCTTACGGCACCGATGGCACCAAACTGCAGGGCAAACCCTTGCAGCTGGTGGTGACTACCGGCGGTAATCAGCAGGCCTATACGGCAGAAGGCTATAACCGCTATCCGGTCGAGGATTTGCTGCGTCCGTTCCATGCGATGGCTAACCTGACCGGTATGGATTATCTGCCGCCGTATCTGGTACAGGGCGTATTTGATATGAGCGATGAACACCTGGCGCAAGAGGCGGCGGGGGTGGTGGCGCAGGTAGAAAAACTGTAGGGCGCAGCAGGCTACGCCCCGACAGCATTAGTCTTCTAATATCCACCATACGGCTTCGAATGGCCGTAAGGTCGCGGCTTGCGGCTGCGATGGCGCATCGGCGTAGTTGCTCATCAGTGGGCGCCACAACGCTGATGGCTCCATGCCTTCCGCTTGCCAGGCCAGCGGTTCGCGGCTGAGGTTAGCCACCACCAGCAGGCGTTGACCGTTCCAACGACGTTGGTAGCACCACAGCGCCGGGTGAGTCGGGGCCAGATCCTGATAGTCACCGTGGGTGAGCAGCGGGTACTGTTTGCGCAGGGTAATCAGCTGACGATAGGCGTAAAACACCGAGTCCAGATCGGCCAGTGCGGCTTCGGCGTTGATCTGCGGGTAGTTCTCCGCACAGCTAATCCACGGTGTGCCTTGAGTAAAGCCGGCGTTCGGTGCGGCGCTCCACTGCATGGGAGTGCGGCCGTTATCGCGTGATTTACTGGCCAATATCGCCAGTAGCTCGGCGTCACTGTTGCCCTGTGCGCTGAGTTCGGCGTACATGTTCAGGCTTTCCACATCGCGATACTGCCCGATGGCGCTAAAGCCCGGGTTGGTCATGCCGATCTCTTCGCCCTGGTAGATGTAAGGCGTGCCTTGCATGCCATGCAGCACCATTGCCAGCATTTTGGCGGCCGGTACCCGCAGTTCGCCTTCATCACCGAAACGGGAAACGATGCGCGGTTGGTCATGGTTACACCAGAACAGCGCGTTCCAGGCCTGGTTATGCATACCCTGTTGCCAGTGGCGGAAAATCTGTTTGAGTTCAACGTAATCAGGTGCTGCCAGCGTCCATTTTTCGCCACCGGCGTAGTCCACTTTCAGGTGGTGAAAATTGAAGGTCATCGACAGCTCTTCACCACTTTTCGCCGCATACTGTTGGCAATGTTCCAATGTGGTGGACGACATCTCACCCACGGTCATCAAGCCGCGTGGCTGGAATACGTCATGGCTCATCTCCTGCAGAAACTCATGAATGCGCGGCCCGTCGGTATAGAAACGGCGGCCGTCACCCTGGTTATCGGAGGGGAAATCTTGCTGCTTGGAGACCAGGTTGATCACATCGAGGCGAAGACCATCGACGCCCTTATCGGCCCAGAATTGGCACACTTTCTTCAGTTCTTCACGTACCGGCGGGTGCTCCCAGTTAAGATCTGCCTGCTCGGTCGCGAACAGGTGCAGATAATACTGGCCACTGTCGGCGTGCCATTGCCAGGCGTTGCCGCCGAACTTGGAACGCCAGTTGTTTGGCGGCGTGTCGCCTTCGCCGTCGCGCCAAACGTAGAACTGACGGAACGGGCTGTTAGGATCCTGTGAGGCTTTGAACCAAGGGTGTTCGGTCGAGGTATGGTTGAACACCATGTCCATCACGATGCGGATGCTGCGCTGGTGGGCGGCAGCGATCAGTCGGTCGAAATCCTCCATCGTGCCGTAGGCCGGGTCGATGGCGCAGTAGTCCGCCACGTCATACCCATTATCCACCTGCGGTGAGACATACACCGGCGTCAGCCAGATAGCGTCGATACCTAGTTCCTGCAGGTAGTCCAGCCTCTGGGTCACTCCGGCCAGATCGCCGTAGCCATTGCCGGTGCTGTCCTGAAAACTCTTTGGATAGATTTGGTAGATGACGCCGTTTTGCCACCAGGGGATTGGATTGCTCATAGTCATACCTTTGAATCGTGACAACAGGCCCGGCATACCGGGCCCCTACATTCATATCGGGTGAGTTAAACCGGCAGCTCACCGCGGCTGGCTTTGCGTTTGTAAACCATGATGGTCAGTACCAGCGGGATAATGACCGCCACCAGGATCGCCACCGTGTAAATCATCCAGAACTGCGGTTTGATCGACAGGATGCCCGGCAAACCGCCGACGCCGATACCGTTGGCCATCACGCCGTCCAGACCACAGATCAAACCGGCGAAGGCGGAGCCGATCATCGCGCACAGCATGGGGAAGCGGTATTTCAGGTTGATCCCGTACATGGCCGGCTCGGTGACGCCGAGGTAGGCAGAAATTGCCGCCGGTACCGATATTTCACGCTCGTTGGCTTTACGGCTGACAATGATAATACCCAGCACCGCTGAGGCTTGCGCAATGTTAGACAGCGCAATCAGTGGCCACACTGGGGTGCCGCCCATGCTTTGAATCATCTGCATATCGATGGCCAGCGTGGTCTGATGCACACCGGTAATCACCAGTGGCGCATACAGGAAACCAAACAGCGCGGCACCAATCGGCGCGAAGCTGCCGGTCATTACGGCTTTCACCGCCCAGGCTACGCCGTCGCCAATCATGCGGCCGAACGGGCCGATAAAGGCGTGCGCCAGGAACACCGCCAGCAGCAGTGAAACCACCGGTACCACCACCAGATACAGGTAATCCGGCACGATCTTTTTCAAGCGGGTTTCAATCCAGCCCAGCGCCATACCGGCCAGCATGGAAGGGATAACCTGTGCCTGGTAGCCGACTTTTTGAATGGTGAACCAGCCGAAGTTCCACACTTCTGGAATCTGCTGGCCGAGCTGATAGGAGTTCATCAACTGCGGGGACACCAAGGTGACGCCCAGCACGATGCCAAGCACCGGCGTGCCGCCCATTTTTTTCACCGTTGACCAACAGATGGCGACCGGCAGGAACATGAAGATGGCTTCGCCGAGCAGCCACAGGAAGTCGTAGATGGTTTTCCACGCCGGGTGCATTTGCGCCAGCGTTTGGCCGCCAGACATCGGGATGTCGCCGATCACGTTGCGGAAGCCGAGGATCAAACCGCCGCTGATCAGCGCGGGTAGCAGTGGGAAGAAGATTTCGGCGAAGTGGGAGATGGCACGTTCGCTCCAGGTCATATTCTGGCGTGCTGCCACTTTGGCCTGTTCTTTATCGGCTTCATTAACGCCAGTGGTGGCGATCAAAGCCTGATAATAGTCACCGACCTCCGGGCCAATCACTACCTGGAACTGCCCGGCATTGGTGAAGCAGCCTTTGACCATCGGCAGCTCTTCGATTTCTTTCGGTTTTGCTTGGCTGGGATCATTAAGAACGAAACGCAGCCTGGTAATGCAGTGGCTGACGGTGGCGATATTCTCGCGTCCGCCCACCAGCACAATCAGGCGATCGATATCCTGCTGTTTTACTTTGCCCATTATTAGATACCTTTCTTGGTATGAGACTGCCGCAGAGGTGTTGTCCGAATCATGATCAAAGCTTAGTCATTCCGCTTTTCTTATGGAATGGGAACGTTCCCGGTTTGGGGCGAGGATCACAAAACGATAAAAAAATGACCATTTTTACGACAGAGGAATGTGAGCGCTGGCCGAAATATTCAGGGGCATTATTTTGAATACACGAAATGCTGGCTATACTGTCAGCCTTAACAATCAACAGGTTGGTTTGTTTGGGTGGCATTCATGCCGCGACCACGCACTTTTCTCAAGGAAGAATGATGATACTAACAGTACCCCGTACCCTTATTTTGTTCACCGCCCTGTTCCTGAGCGCCTGTACCAGCCAAAAAAGCAGCCCGGAGCGCCATGCCCGGCATGCGATTTATCAGTTGGCGCGGGAGGATTTTTCCCCTGAAATGCGCACCCAAATTCCTGATTCGATAAAAGCGTCTATCCCGTTCTTTGATCAGTTCTATCAGATGGGGAAAACCGATCGGGCCAAGGGATTGACGCGCCAGCAGGCGGAGCAGAGGGAAGCCTATTTCCGCAGCCCTGAATTCATCGGTGAAACAGGCAATAAAAGTATCTTTATCAATCGTAAGTATTCAGTAGACAACCCGCAGAAGCGACAGCAGATCCTGCTGGATTCCGCCGTGGCTACCTACTGGGATGGCTATGAAGGCCGGCCTTGAGGGGCGGTATCACACTATCTAACAACCATAGCAAAACCGCTGTCAGGCGAGTTTGCTTGGTACGATGATCTGGCGGATACCCAATTCACCGCTGAGCTGGCCCAGTAACTGTTGGGCTGCCTGCTGCCCAGCGCTGCCGTAGCCGAGGTCAACAGAAAATGTCTCGGGGAACAGGAAGTTAAGCAGCGGGGTGTTACCGATGCCGCATACCTGCAGTGGGGCAATATGCTGTTGTTGCAGGTATTTGATGGCACCGAGGGCGATGGTGTCCGAGGCGCACACCAGTGCCGTGGTCTGGGAGTCGATGGCAGAAGCCGCCAGTTGGAAACCACTCTGATAGCTCAGCTCGCCCAAGGCGACGCTTGGGGTTATCTGTTGTTGTTGGCAAGCGTCCAGATAAGCCTGGTGGCGACGCAGGCCGGTGGTGGCGTCCGACAGTTGCACCCCCAGGTAGCTGATATGCCGGTGGCCTTGTTGTTGCAGGCGTTCCATCAACAGCCGTACGGCACCGTCATCGTCATAGCAAACGGAAGAAAAACCTTCGTATTCACGCGCCAGCACGACCATCTTGTCTTGCCACGGGCTGAGCATCACCGCGGTCAGGCCAGTGAAGCCAAACAGGATCACCCCGTCGACGTTGCGCTGTTGCAGGACGTGCAGATGCTCTTTCACCAACCGGGTTTCAAACTGGCTTTCCATAACGATGGGGTCAAAGCCCTGTTGATACAGCAGCGGCAACATGGTGCGCACCGCCTGGTTTTCCGACGGCGAGTCGAGTCGGGAAACGATAATCCCCACCACTTTGTCGCTTTGGCCGCGCATCGCACGTGCCGATTTGGACGGCGTAAACCCCTGCTGACGGATCACCGCTTCTACCCGTTCGCGGGTCTGCGGGCTTACGCTGCCTTCGTTGTTCAACACCCGTGATACGGTGGATTTTCCTACGCCGCTCAGGCGTGCGATGTCCTTGATGGTCAGCCGGTTTTGCATGGTTTACTTGTCGTTTAGGTTAAAAGGCGTAAATTGACGGCGTACGCTGAATGCCCGTCAGCATAGCCTATTTTCCGCAACGGATCTTGGCGCAATAAGGGGATTTGTGTACTGCGCTGAACGGCCGCTCTTGTCGTTTGATCTTTTCATTTACCGGAGGTTATCACCCGTATGGATCCCGATCCGACAGCCTTAGACACTCACTCGGTGATCCGGTAAAACCTGCCCGCTCTGCGCTGCTGTTTTACCGGTGAAGTAAACGGTAACCGGTAGCGCACGTCCGTCGTTCGCTCCTGCTGCTTTTAAAAATACAAGAATCTGCCCCGGCAGAGGCTTTTTGGCGTGTCCGAAAGCCCGGCAGGGGAAAGATCCTGCGTTCACCCGCTGCCGTGAGGCAATGGGCGACGAGGTGCGAAAAAATGAAACTGAAAAATATCCCCCGTCGGCTGCTGGGCCTGCTCAGCCGCAATTTACCGCGCCGTTTGGTGCACCGTGACAGCCTGTTGGATGGCCTTGGCGGCAAAGCACAGGGGCTGCCCGCCGGCCTGGCGCAGCAACGTTTAGACTGTGCTGTTGCCGACACAACCCAGCTCTATTTGCGCTTCCATAGCCACCCGGAAGGGATGACCGCCCATGAGGCGGATGTGGTGCGCCAGCGCTGCGGTGAAAACATTATCGACGATCAGCAGCAAGAGGCCTGGTGGCAACACCTGTGGCACTGCTACCGCAATCCGTTCAATTTGTTGCTGACCGCGCTGGGCATGATCTCTTATGCGACGGAAGATCTGACCGGCGCGCTGGTGATCGCCCTGATGGTGGTGATCTCAACGTTACTGAATTTCATTCAGGAAGCGCGATCCAACAAGGCGGCGGATGCGCTGAAAGCCATGGTCAGCAACACCGCGACAGTGATCCGCAGTGACGCGCTGACGGGCAAAAGCGAGCATATTGAACTGCCAATATCTCAGCTGGTACCGGGCGATATCATTAAATTGGCGGCGGGCGACATGATCCCGGCAGATCTCCGCGTGCTGTCCGCGAAGGATCTGTTCATCAGCCAGGCCGCGCTGACCGGTGAGTCCCTGCCGGTAGAAAAGATCGCCGAGCTGCGCGGCCAGGCGGAAGATCCGCTGGAATGCCAAAACCTGTGCTTTATGGGGACCAACGTGGTGAGTGGCACGGCGTTTGCGATGGTGATCGGCACCGGTGGAGACACCTATTTTGGCCAGTTGGCGCAGCGCGTAATCAACCAGGATGAACAACCGAACGCTTTCCAGAGCGGCATTAGCAAGGTCAGCTGGCTGTTGATCCGTTTTATGTTGGTGATGACGCCGATCGTGTTGTTGATCAACGGCTACACCAAGGGTGACTGGTGGGAGGCCGCGCTGTTTGCGCTGTCGGTTGCGGTGGGGCTAACCCCGGAAATGCTGCCGATGATCGTCACGTCGACATTGGCCAAAGGGGCAGTGAAACTGTCCAAGCAGAAGGTGATCGTCAAACGTCTGGATGCCATTCAAAACTTTGGCGCCATGGACATTCTGTGCACTGATAAAACCGGCACCCTGACCCAGGATAAAATCGTGCTGGAACGCAACACTGACGTCTTCGGTGTCGCCAGTGACCGGGTGCTGCATTATGCCTGGCTGAACAGCTACTACCAGACGGGGTTGAAAAACCTGCTGGATGTGGCGGTGCTGAGCTGCGCAGAGCAAAATGAACAGCCGGATGTGCTGCAGCATTACCGCAAGGTCGATGAGATCCCGTTTGATTTTGAACGCCGCCGCATGTCGGTGGTGGTCGCCAAAGACGCGCAATATCACGAGCTTGTCTGCAAGGGTGCGCTGGAAGAGATGCTGGCGATTTGCAGCCATGTGCGGCAGGAAAATGAGGTCATCCCGCTTACTGAGGCGCTGCTGGCTCGGATTCGGCGTATCACCGACGATCTTAACCAGCAAGGGCTGCGGGTGGTGGCGGTGGCGAACAAAATCCTGCCGGCGCAGGCCCATGAATATAGTGTGGCCGACGAATCCGATCTGATCCTCGAAGGGTATGTGGCCTTCCTCGATCCACCGAAAGAGAGCACGGCACCCGCATTGGCGGCGTTGAAAAACAGCGGCGTCACGGTGAAAATTCTTACGGGTGACAATGAGCTGGTGGCGGCGAAAGTGTGTAAAGACGTCGGGCTGGCGGCGGATCATGTGCTGCGCGGCAGTGAAATCGAACAAATGGACGACGAGCAGCTGGCACAAGCGGCGGCACGCACCACGGTGTTCGCCAAGCTGACGCCGCTGCACAAGGAGCGTATCGTCAAGCTGCTGCGCCAGAAGGGCCATGTGGTCGGCTTTATGGGGGACGGCATCAATGATGCGCCCGCGCTGCGTGCGGCGGATATTGGTATTTCCGTTGATTCCGCGGTGGATATTGCCAAGGAAGCGGCGGATATCATTCTGCTGGAAAAAAGCCTGATGGTGCTGGAGCAGGGGGTGATTGAGGGGCGGCGTACCTTTGCCAACATGCTCAAGTACATCAAGATGACCGCCAGCTCCAACTTCGGGAATGTGTTCAGCGTGCTGATCGCCAGCGCTTTCCTGCCGTTCCTGCCGATGTTGCCGCTGCACCTGCTGATTCAGAACCTGATGTATGATATTTCGCAGATTGCGATTCCCTTTGATAACGTGGATGACGATCAGATAACGCAGCCGCAGCGTTGGAACTCCGGCGATATTGGGCGCTTTATGGTGTTTTTCGGGCCGATCAGTTCGATCTTCGACGTGCTGACCTTCAGCCTGATGTGGTGGGTGTTTAAGGCGAACACGCCAGAAATGCAGACGCTGTTCCAGTCAGGTTGGTTTGTTGAGGGCCTGCTGTCGCAAACGCTGATTGTGCACATGATCCGCACCCGCAAAATTCCGTTTATTCAGAGTCGCCCTTCGTGGCCGCTGTGTATCATGACTCTGGTCGTGATCACGACCGGCATTGGGTTGACGTTCTCGCCGTTGGCCGGTTTCCTGCAATTGCAGGCGCTGCCACTTGGTTATTTCCCGTGGTTGGTGCTAATCCTGGCCGGTTACATGGTGCTGACCCAGTGCGTAAAAGGCTGGTTTGTGCGCCGCTACGGCTGGCAATAATACCCGCGCCCCTCTTGCGTCCGTAGGAGGGGCATCTGTGATCCAACCCGGCTTTTCAGCCTCAGGGTTGGACATCTGCACTGTGCTCAGTCTTTATTTACAGCTTCATTATCGTTTGCTGTTTTTATTGATATTTTTTCCTCTGAGGAATTTCTGATGCACAGAACTTTGCGTTATACGCTACTGGCTTCATCGTTATTGTTGTCTCTGGGCGCACTGGCGCAGCCGGCCGGCGATCTGCCGCTGATGCCCTGGCCGCAACAGGTTGACCTGACCCAGCCAGCGGGCAAGCTGGTGCTGGATCACCGCTTATCGATCAAGGTACAGGGCGACGATTTGGCCGATGCACCGCAGCGCTGGCGGCAGCGTATTGAACTGCAAACCGGCTGGACGTTGGCACCGCAGGCAGCAACAGACGCGGGTGTGGTCATTCAGGTCGATATCAAAGATAAGGTGGCGATGCAGCCGCTGCCGAGCAGTGACGAGAGCTATAAACTTGTGGTGAAGCCGGACGGCGTTACGCTGACGGCAAATACCCGTTTTGGTGCGCTACGGGGTATGGAAACCCTGCTCCAGTTGGTGCAGACCGATGGGCAGAACACTTTCCTACCGTGGGTGAGCATTACCGACGTGCCGCGCTTCCCGTGGCGCGGTGTGCTGTTAGATTCCGCACGTCATTTCCTGCCGGTGGTAGATATTCTGCGCCAGCTTGACGGCATGGCAGCAGCCAAGCTCAACGTATTTCACTGGCACCTGACCGACGATCAGGGTTGGCGTTTTGCCTCCGAGCATTACCCTAAATTGCAACAGCAGGCCAGCGATGGTCAGTTCTATACCCGCGAGCAGATGCAACAGGTGGTGGCCTACGCCACCGCTCGCGGCATCCGCGTCGTGCCGGAAATCGATCTGCCAGGCCATGCTTCCAGTATCGCCGTGGCCTACCCGGAATTGATGAGCGCACCGGGGCCGTATCAAATGGAGCGCAAGTGGGGCGTACATAAGCCCACCCTGGATCCGACACGCGATGAAGTTTATCAATTTGTTGACGCGATCATTGGTGAGCTGGCGGCGATCTTCCCCGATCCCTACCTGCATATTGGCGGTGACGAGGTCGATGCCAGCCAGTGGAAAGCATCAAAAACCATTCAGGCCTTTATGCAACAGCATCAGCTGGCAGACGCCCATGCGTTGCAGGCCTACTTCAACCAGAGGCTGGAAAAAATCCTTGAACAGCACCAGCGGCAGATGGTCGGCTGGGATGAGATTTATCATCCGTCTCTGCCGCGCACCATCGTTATCCAGTCTTGGCAGGGGCCGGACTCGCTCGGCGCCAGTGCGCAGGACGGTTATCAAGGGATCCTGTCCACCGGTTTTTACCTCGATCAACCGCAGAGCACGGCATATCACTATCGCAATGAGATCCTGCCTCAACCACTGGGCGTCGCTACCGAGGTACAGCCTGATGAGAAGGCGCAGAGCTGGCAGTTCAGCATGCCACGCCTGAAGGGTAGCGCAGTGGAGGGCAGTTTTACTCTGATTGAAGGGAAACAGGGCTGGCGCGGTTTTATTGACTTCAACGGCAAGTCGCGCCGTGCGTTGCACGATATTGTCTGGCGTTCCCCAAAACAGGTGAGTTTCCGTCTCGATACCTGGATGGGGGATACGCGTCCGGTGTTCAGGCTAGATCAAGACAAACTCAGCGGGTATACGTTGGTCGGCAACGTACGTTACCCGACGAGCGGCAGCAAGCTGGCGGCTATCCCGGCAGGCAAGATGCCGGTAGTGCCGGGGGTGAAGCAGCAGGCCAATATTCTCGGCGGTGAAGCGGCGCTGTGGGCGGAAAATATCAGAGCGCCTATCCTTGATCTCAAGCTGTGGCCACGTGGGTTTGCGGTAGCGGAGCGTTTGTGGTCGGCGCAGGATGTGACCGATGAAAACAACATGTATCGGCGCTTGGCGGCGGTTGATGCCTGGTCGGTGGTGTCGGTGGGGCTGCAACAGCATGCTGAGACCGCGCGCGAATTTACCCGGCTCGCAAATAGCGTAGAGATTGCACCGCTGCAAACCCTGGCCGAAGCCGTGGAGCCGGGCCAGTACTACACCCGTCAGCATCTCAAATTCAAGGCCGGCAATTACCATCAGTTCGAACCGTTGAACCGCTTTGCCGATGCCTTACCCCCGGAAAGTAACGCGGTACGTGAAATGGGCCAGCAGGTTGCCGCTTTGGTGAAGGATCGCAACGACCGTGCGTCAGCGCAGGCATTGCGTGAGCGCCTACAACGCTGGCAGCTCAATACTGCCCCGGTAAAAACGGTGATTGCCGGTAACCGGGTGATGCAGGATCTGGCGCCTGTGGCGCAAGATGTCGGCGCGCTATCCGCGCTGGGGCTGATGCTGTTGGAGCGCTATCAACAGGACAAGCCGCTGAGCAAGGCAGAAGCGGCGCAGATACAGCAGCAACTGGACGCAGCGGCGCAGATACGGGATGAAGTGGTGATTGCGGCGGTATATCCGCTGGAAACGCTATTGCGCGCCAGCGCCGTCGAGTGAGGTAAGTCAGCGAGCGTAGGGGCTCAGCATGTGTAGGGGCTCAGCATGCTGAGCCCTCAAAAGCCTACAGTTGCAACGGCGGCAACTGTTTGAAAATGCTGACTAACCCTTCGCCCCAGCCTTTACGGATGGCGCTAAAATGCGGGTGATCTTCGGTTATGCGGTACTGTTGCGCACTGCTAAAGCTGTCGCGTGGGTAGATCATCACGTCGAGCGGCAGGCCGACCGACAGGTTGCTGCGCAGCGTAGAGTCGAGCGAGATCAACGCGCACTGCATTGCTTGTTCCAATGGCGTGTCGTAATTCAGCACCCGATCAATAATCGGTTTGCCGTACTTACTTTCGCCAATTTGGAAATAAGGCGTATCGCGGGTGGCTTCGATAAAATTACCCTGCGGGTAGATATGGAATAACCGCATCTCTTCGCCCGTGATCTGGCCGCCAAGCAACAGGCTACAACTGAAGTCAGTGGTGCTGCCACTTTGCTGGGCTTCGCTGTCGCGTTGGATCACTTCACGCACCGTTTCGCCCACCAGCGTGGCGGCTTCGTACATACTGGGTGCATTCAACAGGTTGAGACGTTCGGTGTCCTTGCAGCGGCGCTGCAGCAGGCTAATGATACTTTGTGTGGTTGCCAGGTTACCGGCGCTTTGCAGCACCAGCATGCGGTCACCGTCTTGTTGGAACACGTGCAGTTTGCGGAAGGTGGAAATATGGTCCACTCCGGCATTGGTGCGTGAATCGGAAGCAAAGACCAGCCCGGATGACAAGCGCATGGCCACACAATAGGTCATACCAAATCCCTCAAAACAGTACTGGCACGCCGCCAAACGCCAGCGTGCCGTAAACCTTCGCTTTCGGCAAGAGGCTATTGCCCGGTTGGCATCATCTGCACTTCGGCCATGGTTTGCATATTTTCACACCCTCCCCCCAACCGCATGCCGCGCACCGGGCAGGCGTCCAGATAGTCGATGCCCACGGCCAGCTTAAGGTGCTGATTCGGCAAGCGGGTATTGTTAGTGACGTCAAAGCTGTGCCAGCGTTCGTCGATCCAGGCTTCTGCCCAGGCGTGGGTGGCGACATGGGTGGAGTCTTCGCTGTAGAGATAGCCGCTGACGTAGCGCGCCGGAATGTTCAGGCTGCGGCAGCAGGCCAGAAACACATGGGTATGATCCTGGCAAACGCCGGTACCGGTCGCGAATGCCTGGGCGGCGCTGTCGGTGACGCTGGTGGAGCCTGGGCTGTAAGGCATTTTTAGCAACAGTTCGCCCATCAGGTTTTCCAGCCCGTCCAGCACCGCCTGTGGTTGATGATAGCGCAGGGCAAAGGTCTGTATCGCGCTGTCGGGCTGGGTTAACGGGCTGTGACGCAGAAAAACCAGCGGTGACAGATGCCCCGTGACCTGATCCTCTGCACTATCTTCAATCTCCACGACGCCATGGGCCTGAATGGTAATCGCCTGGTGTGGATGATCCAACGTCAGTACATGCAGCACGTTGCCGAAGGCGTCGGTGGTACATACCGCCTCTTCCGGCAGCGTCAGTTGCCAGGAGATGATGCGTTGATGCTCTGAGTCCTGTGGCGTCAGGCGCAGATACTGAGTGCTACGCTGTACCTGCTGGGCGTAGGTATAATGGGTGTTGTGCTCAATGTTCAGTTTCATTGTGCCTCCAGATAAGTGTGATGGACGCTCTCCGCAATACCGCTAATCTGCCCGAGAAACGCGTCTAACCAGTTGGTTAGCCCCACCTTGTTCAGGTCTTTCATGCTGCTGAATCGCAGCTCGGCGTGCAGGGTGTGCGCCAGTCGGCGTGGCTGATTTGAACGGTTACCGCCAATTTGCTCCAGCTGCTGCACCATGTCGCCGACGCAGGCCAGCAGGGAGCGTGGGATTTCATTACGCAGGATCATCAGTTCGGCAATGGTGTCCCGGCTGAGCTGCTGTTTGTAGATGCTGTGATAGGCTTCGCGCGCGCTCACGGCCCGCAGCAACGTGTCCATGCGGTAATACTCGCGTACCGGGTCGCCGTCGCTGTCCATCAAGCTATTCTTGACTCCCAGCAGACGTGCGGTGCCGTCGGCCCGCTCCAACAGGGTACCGAGGCGGATAAAGCACATGGCGTCACTGCGTAACAAGGTGCCGAACATGGCACCGCGAAACAGGTGTGAACGCTCTTTCACCCAGTCGAAAAAGGCATCTGCGCCTACCGAACCTATGCCTTGGCGGCGGATTAGCTTCATCTCGATCCAGGTGGCATTAATGCACTCCCACACCTCGGAGGACAGGCTGCCACGCACCGCATGGGCATTGTTCCACCCCATTTGCAGGCAGCTGTAAATGCTGCTGTGATTGCGGCTGTCGAGTGCGAAAAAACTCACCAGGTTGGCCATGGTTAGATCGGGATAGGCGGCGGCATACAGTTGCCCGGTGCTGGTCAAATTGAGTGGCACCTGCAAATCCTGATCTTCGCTGTCGCGGATTGGCATCATCGACAGCTTGTTGGTCACATCAAGTACCCGGGCAATGCTTTCTGCCCGCTCCAGATAGCGGGCCATCCAATAGAGTTCACTGGCAGTTCGGCTCAGCATATGTCGTCCTCCAACACCCAGGTGTCCTTGGTTCCCCCGCCTTGCGACGAGTTGACCACCAGCGAACCTTGCGCCAGCGCCACACGCGTCAGCCCGCCGGGCACCAGCCGAATTTCAGCCCCGCTGAGGGCAAACGGCCGCAGATCGATATGCCGCGGGGCCAAGCCTTCGTTGACGAAAGTCGGGCAGGTCGACAGCGCCAGGGTATTTTGCGCAATGTAGTTATGGGGTTTGGCTAACAGCAAGGTGCGGAAATGGGCGATTTCGTCTTTGGTCGCCGCCGGGCCGATCAGCATGCCGTAACCACCGGCACCGTGGACCTCTTTCACCACCATCTGATCCAGATTGGCCAACACATAGGACAGCTCATTCTTGTGACGACATTGCCAGGTGGGGACGTTGTTGAGGATCGGCTCTTCTTGCAGATAGAAACGCACCATGTCCGGCACATACGGATAGATCGACTTGTCGTCGGCCACGCCGGTGCCAATGGCGTTTGCCAGTACCACATTGCCGGTGCGGTAAACCGACAGCAGCCCCGGAACGCCGAGCATCGAGTCGGGGCGGAACGCCAGCGGATCGAGGAAAGCGTCGTCCACCCGGCGGTAAATCACATCCACCTTGCAAGGCCCGGCGGTGGTGCGCATAAACACGGCGCCGTCCTTGACGAACAGGTCGGCGCTTTCCACCAGCTCAACCCCCATCTGCTGCGCCAGGAAACTGTGCTCGAAATAGGCGCTGTTAAAGCGGCCCGGAGTCAGTACCACGACCGTGGGATCGTTAATCGGCGAGCTTTCGCGCAGGGTTTGCAGCAGGTGCGACGGATAGCGTTCCACCGGTGCAATGCGTTGCTGGGCGAACAGTTCGGGGTACAGGCGCATCATCATCTTGCGGTTTTCCAGCATGTAGGAAACGCCGGAGGGCGTGCGCAGGTTATCTTCCAGCACGTAATATTGGCCGTCACCGTTACGCACCATGTCCACGCCAACGATGTGCGCGTAAATATTGCGGTGCAGATCGACCCCTTGCATACAAGGCTGATATTGATCGTTCGCCAGCACCTGTTCTGCCGGAATGATCCCGGCCTTCAGAATATGTTGTTGATGGTAAATGTCGTGAAGAAAGGCGTTTAGCGCCTGAACACGTTGGCGAATGCCGCGATCGAGCATCGCCCATTCGCTGGCGGGAATGATGCGTGGCACGCTATCAAACGGGATCAGTCGTTCGGCCCCATCGTCATCACCATAGACATTAAAGGTAATCCCCACTCGGTGAAACAGCAGTGCAGCTTCTTCTCTTTTGCGTTGAATGGCCTTTTGGTCGGCCTGTTGCAGCCAGTGCCAGTAAGCTTCGTAGTGACCCCGGTGTTTACCCTCAGCCAGAAGCATCTCATCAAAAAACGGTGAAGCGGACAGATCGATATTTAGCATCATCACCTCGTCGACATTACAGGCTGTAAACGGATCCAGCATAAAATGTGCCAAGGTGAGAAAGGGGCGAAAATGGCACCTAATGGCGTGTTTCAGGGGCAGGAAAGCACGTTTAAGGTGCATTGGCAGCAAACGTCGCCTTAAAAAAGGGCAAATTTGCGGAGCCTGACTCAGTAACAAAAAACGGGGATTGCTTCTTCCTCAACGGCATAAAAAGATAGCGATAAAACAGAAAAGGATTTTTCTAACAGGTTAATTTTAAAAAGTATTCAAGGGAATGATGATGCCGCATGATTTTGACATTCAGGAGCTTGGGCGAGCCGCCTTGGCTACCGCCAATGAAATTTTTACTGCCGCGGCCTATAACATTCAGGTGCACATGCTGACTGGTGAGGATTTGGAATGGTGCATCGTGCAGACGCGTCAGCAAGCTGAAAATCTGCGTATCCCATGGGCATTAAGCGGTGCGGCGCTGGATAACCCTGATATTTTTAAATCTAGCTTTAAGATCCTGAATGCGGCTCAGAGGCCGGCCGGAGCCTGCATATGCCAGTTCTGTCCCGCAGCGGGCGATATGTCTGCGGTGTTGAATGTTGAAATGCTGCAAAATTTCCACATCCAGGACTCGTGTCTTGATGGTAATACTTTCCGTTTTGCTCTCTATGCTGCGATATTATTGATGGTCGACACCCGATGTACTGGCTTACGGCTAATATCGCCGGTCAATGCGAGAGTCGCTGATTATTACATCAACGAGCATCACTTTATTGATATCACCGCTGGCGATAAAGGCATTCTCTACCGTGATGCGCAGGCATTATTCCAATGGTTTATCGAGGACTCGGCCTCGATTGAAGTTGCACATTATTTGAGCGACAATGACGATCAACTGGCGGGATTATAGGGGGAAATATGGTCATTAAAACCACGGATCGGCTTATAGCGAAAAATGACGCCTATGAGCTGGAGGTATACAAAACCGAAGGGGAAAAGGTGAGGGGGGTAAAAACCTATACTGCTGAGGAGATTAATAACCTGACACCCCAGGGGATGCCGATTACCGCTTCTCGTGAGGAAGTGATAGCCGTTTTGAAACAAGCCGCGAAGAACATTAAACCTCAATCCTCTCCGATAATAGAAGCTGCCGGCGGCATCCGTCGCGCAAGCCAATAAAAACGGCCAGCCGATGGCTGACCGTTGGGCGCGTTGCCGTAGAATTAACGACGAACGGCGATGGCTTCGATTTCGATTTTCACGTCTTTTGGCAGACGAGCAACTTCGACGCAAGAACGTGCTGGGAAAGGCGCGTTATGTTCGGTGAAGAAGCTTTCGTACGCTGCGTTAACGGTGGCGAAATCGTTCAGATCTTTCACGAATACCGTGGTTTTCACGATATCGGCGACTTTCAGGCCTGCGGCTTCAACGATCGCTTTAACGTTTTCCAGTGACTGGCGTGCCTGAGCGGTCACGTCGTCGGCAACGGCACCGGTTTTAGGATCGACAGGGATCTGACCGGAAGTGATGATCATGCTGCCCAGATCAACGCCCTGCACGTAAGGACCAATGGCTGCCGGGGCGAGTTCAGTGCTGATGTTACGTGACATTTTTTCTCCTAATTTACCCTTCGTCTTTCAAACCGCAGCGTTGTTGGCTACGGCTTAAAATCCATTGGGTAGCAACGTGGGTTGTTCTATCCAGAAACCCCATTATAGGGCGTCGCCGGGAGAATAACAGCGCCGTCTCCCGGCGAAAACCGCAGATTTAGTCTGCCTGCAATACGACCTGGTGTTCGAACTCTTTCTCGCAGTAATGGCACTTCAGGTGTACGTCACCGTCGCGGGATTTCACGCTAAAACTGGACGATACCGGTTCACTGCGGCTGATGCAGTTGCTGTTCGGACAGGTCAGCACGCCGTCGATATGATCCGGCAGGCTGAGAGTCAGTTTACGCACCACCTCGTAATTATCGATGCGGTTAACCGTCGCTTTGGGGGCGTACATCGCCAATTGGTTGGCTTGTTGCTCCGTCAGGAACGTGTTCTCGATTTTAATCAGATCTTTGCGGCCCAGCTCATTGGACGGCAGGTTCAGGCCGATAGTGATGCGCTGATCGGTGGCAGTCAGTTTAAACAGCGTCAGCAGCTTAAACCCTATCTGTGCCGGAATATGGTCAATCACCGTACCGCATTTGATTGCTTCAACCTGCAGTTTGTTATCGTGAGTCATGACGGTTCCCCCTTAAAGAGCCAAATCTGCGTTTAATACCAGCGCCAACAGTGCCTGACGCGCGTAAATACCGTTGCCTGCCTGCTGGAAGTAGTAGGCGTAGGGTGTTTTATCCACGTCGGTAGTGATCTCGTCGATGCGCGGCAGCGGGTGCAAGACTTTGAGATGGGTACGTGCGTCTGTCAGATCCGCTGCACGCAGGACGAACTGCGCTTTCACGTTAGCGTATTCGGAAGGGTCCAGGCGCTCTTTCTGCACCCGGGTCATGTAGAGAATATCCAGTTCAGGCACCACTTCCTCGATACTGCTGTGCAGGCTGTATTGGATGCCTTTTTCTTCCAGCATTTTCAGGATGTAGGTCGGCATGGCCAGCGCGTCCGGGGCGATGAAGAAGAAGCGGTTGCCTTCAAATTTAGCCAGCGCCTGTGCCAGTGAATGCACGGTACGTCCGTATTTCAGGTCACCCACCATAGCGATATTGATGTTGTTCAGGCGGCCCTGCGTTTCCTGAATGGTGAACAGATCCAGCAGCGTTTGCGTCGGATGCTGGTTGGCCCCGTCACCGGCATTGAGCACCGGGATCCCGCCGGAGAATTCGGTTGCCAGCCGTGCAGCGCCTTCCTGTGGGTGGCGCATTACGATGGCGTCGACGTAGGTGCCAATGACCGAGATAGTGTCAGCCAGGGTTTCGCCTTTCTTGCCGAGTGAGGTGTTGCTGCCGTCGGCAAAGCCAACCACCGAGGCCCCCAGGCGGTGCATCGCGGTTTCAAACGACAAGCGGGTACGGGTTGACGCTTCAAAGAAGCAGCTGGCAATGACCTTGTGCTTTAGCAGCTCAGGCTGTGGATTGGATTTCAGGCTGGCGGCGGTGCGTAGCACCAGCTCCAGATCCTCGCGGCTGAGATCGTTAATAGAGATGATATTTTTGTGATACAGCGGATTGGCCATTTTTCACTCCTTCTCGACACATGCCCGTGGCGCGGGAATGCCCGTCATCTTTCGAACCGCAGCGGTGTTGGCTTCTCGCTTTTCCCCCGTCACTTAGCTGACTAAGCGCAGGGTGATTCAAACGGTTACCTCTGGCTGCGCCCCGAAATCTCTCGGGCATGATTTTTTAAGGCAAAAAAAAGCCCCTCAACGAGGGGCTTGAAACGATCGGTTTAGCAACAGGAGAAATAACGGCAGTTGGCTGCCGATTGGCAGTCGGTTTTGTCGGTTGTGGCTAACAAAACAAACGTCGTTTTTCATGCTTTCTCCTGGCAAATTGTCGCGCATTATACTCGCGCTTTTGGACACTGCAAGCGCTAAAACGCCGATTTTTTGCCATTTCGCAATCGATTGGCTGGTTGCTTTTAGGAACCTGCCCTGTAAATCAAGGATCAGTGAGTGCGCCGCAGTAAAATAACCAGCACGAAAATCCCGCCGAGACCGGCAGTAATAATCCCGATGGGCAGTTCTTGGGGCGCGGCAATGACGCGGCTTAGCAGATCGCCGGCAGAGAGTAACATTGCTCCCATGACGCCAACCAACGGCAGCAGGCGCCGGTGACGCACGCCGGTAAAGGGGCGTGCCAGATGGGGAACCATTAAGCCGACAAACCCAATCACTCCGGTTAATGCCACCAGTAACGCGGTCGCCAGCGAACAACACAGAAAGACTTCCATGCGTAATCGGCTGGTGTTGATGCCCAGCGTGCCGGCAGTCTGTTCACCCGCCAGTAAAGCATCCAGCGATCGCCAGCGTAATGTAATCAATACCACCAGTAACAGCAGCGCGATCAAGGCAAAAATCAAATTATCCCAACGGGCCAGACCCAGCCCGCCCAGTGTCCAGAAGAGTACGCTGCCGGCTGTTCGTTGATCGCCGGAAAAAACCAGATAATTGGTGAAGGCCCCGAATAAAAAAGAGACCGCCAGGCCGCAGATGATCAGTTTCTCGGTGCCTTTCTGCGATTGGGTCATAAAAATAAGCATCACGACCGCGGCGGAGAGTATTCCGCCAACAAAAGAGGAAACGGGTAAAGCCCACGCCCCCAGGCTATTACCGAGACGGGTAATCACCAGCACCACGCCGGCAGAGGCGCCGGAGGAAAGGCCGAACAGAAAAGGATCGGCCAGATCGTTGCGGGTGGTGGTTTGCAAGAGTGCGCCGACCAGTGCCAATCCGGCTCCTGCCAGTAAACCCAGCAGCGTTCGTGGCAAACGCAGTTCCAGCACAATGCTTTTAATCATTGGCGGCACATCACCCTGGGTGATACCCAGCGCGGTCATCACCTGAGAAAAAGAGAGTGGCACACTGCCTTGCACGATATTGCCGAGGATGAGCCCTGCCAATAGCAGTGGGGCGACTGCCCATGCCAGCCTAAAACGGTTTTTTTCCGACATTAGCTGAAGGCGGCGGGATAAAGAGCGTGAGCCAGTTTATGGATGGCTTCAATATTGGCCGGCCCCGGCGTCAGTTCCTGATATTTTAATTTCAAATAACGGTGGTGAATAACCGCCAGTGTTTTTTTCATCAGGGGATGTTGTTCAAGGAAAAGCTGCCGTGCGTCGGTATCGCTGGATGCCTCTGATTGGTAATCCACCAGAATGATAAATTCAGGTTCCATCGCCGCGACACTTTCCCAATTGGTGGTCGTCCAACTGGTGTTCAGGGCTTCCATCACATTCTTTGCCCCAGCGGCTTCAATAATTGCCGTCGGCATGGCGTAAGGCCCACTGGTATAGGGCTTTTCTTCACCGGAATCATAAAGAAACACCTTTATCGGTTTTTGCGTCGTAATTTTGCGATGGATACCTTCCACCTGTTTCTGCCAGCCATTGACCAGTGTTTCCGCATCTTCCTGTTTACCAAATACTTTACCGAGTCTAATGATGTCTCCGTATAACAAATCCATACTGGCGCGTGGGCGATGCTTGTCGACGTGGATGCAGCTTTCACTCAGCACCAGCGTTTTGACATTGAATTTTGCCAGCGCTTGCGGGGTAACGTCACCACGCAGACCATAATTCCAGCCTGCAAAGAACAGGTCAGGACTCACGGCGAGCAGGTTTTCGATCGTTGGGTATTTCGGCGCCAGTTCAGGGATCGCCCCCTGCTGTTGCGTGAATTCAGGGATATTTTTATACCAGCCGGAGATCCCCGTCACGCCAACCATCGCCGGCTGCAGCCGCAGGGCAAACGCCATTTGCGACATATTAATGTCTTGAATAACGGCGCGCTGTGGGGCTTGGGTAAAGGTCAGTGGCTGACCACAGTTGTCCACCGTGACAGGGAAACCAGAAGCGCCGGCGCTTCCTGCAGTTAATGCCAGTAATGTGGCGAGGGTTAACTTTTTCACATCGACTCCAGATTCAAAAACCGAAGTCAGTAACCCGGCTCGTTGGATACGGGGGCAACATACCTGAATAATTCATATGACAAATGTAGTTAGATCAAACAACCGTCGATTGTTGGGATTTGAGCGGGTTTATGTCGGCAATGCCTCGAAGAAGCGCAGGGCTTTGCCGGTTTCAGGATGGCGGGCTTGCAGGGATTTCATCCCAAACACCTGTTGCAGGTGCACCGACTCCAGCACGGCATCAGGGCTGCCATGGCAAACGATTTTCCCTTGATTCATCATGATGACCTGGTCTGAAAAGGGCTGTACCAACTCCAGATCATGCAGCACTTTTAACGTGGCTATCTTTTTTTTATGAATCAGCGACAGCAGTTGGTGACGGGCTAGCGGATCGAGATGGTTGGTGGGTTCATCGAGTAAGAGCAGCATCGGCTGCTGCGCCAATACCCGGGCGAATCCGGCACGCTGGCGTTCGCCACCCGAAAGATTGCCCAACGGCACATGTTGCAGGGAGTGGAGGCCCACGTCATCCATCGCTTTTGCCACAATGCGTAGATGCTCAGATGGCAGGCTATCGGCCTGCCAGGGCAACCGACCCAGGGCCACATACTCGTTAACCTTAAGCCGTAAATCGGCATTATCGTGCTGGCTAAGCAAAGCGATAGAACGGGCACGTTGATGCGGCTTGATGGTGGATAAGGGCGTTCCCTGAAAGCGTATTTCACCGCCACTCGGTTTTAGCTCACCGGTAAGCAGCCGTAATAACGTGGATTTTCCACTGCCGTTTGGGCCGATAATGGTGACGGATTCATCTTGCTGAAGGGCAAAGGTGACGCCATGAATCCGCGGTGGCTTCCCTGGACTTGCCAGGGAGAGATTCTGCACCGACAAGAGACTGTCGGTGGGCAGGTTATTCATCAGATATCCTTTTCCGTTATCAGAAAAACGTCTCTATGGTTTCGATGATATTGTAATCATCATCAATCAAAAATAGCGTTTTCCATTTATCGAAGGTCAGGCAGGGGTGTGAGGTGGCGAACACCAGAATATCACCAACCTGTACCGGGAACGTTGCCGGACAGCTCAGCATGGCGTGCTGATCCATAATCCCCTGGGTTGTCAGGCGTTGGACGTCGCTCTGTTGCTGAACACCGCTACGGTAATGGGCGATCGGCTGCGGCAAGCCGGCGTCGAAGGCCGCATCCCGCTTGCCGAAATTGACGATAACCCGGCCCGGTTCCGGTACAGACTGGACCAGCGCAATCAGTTCCAGCGCTGAGGTTAACTCCCCTGCCAGATCGCAGGCGTAGCTGTCACGGGCCAACACGGCATTTTGCGCGTCTTGGTAAATCCCCCGATCGTGGGTGATGTAACAGCCGGGGCGAATCACCAGACGGCAGTTTACCGGCAGCGTTTCTTGGCTCCAGACGCTACAGACCACGTCATACCAGGAAGAGCCGGCCCCGGTGAGGATCGCTTCTTCACCGCCAAATACACCTTGCCGGTGCAGTTCCCGCAGCAAGCCGGCAGCATCACGCAGAAACTGTTCGATTTTGCGCTGGGCATCGTCGCCGTGCATCACGCCTTCATACAGCTCGATACCGTGCAGGCGTAACCCCGGCAGCCTGGCGATCTCCTGCGCCAGTTGCTCCGCTTGCGCCACGTTGCGGCAACCGCAGCGGCCGCCAGGGACGCCCAATTCCAACAGAACATCCAGCGTTTGCCCCTGCTGGCTGAAAAATGCCGAGAGGCTTTGTGCATTGCTTAGGCTGTCGACGCAGCAAAAGAACATTGTCGCGGGATGCTGCGCTTTCAGTTCGGCTATCAAGCGCATGTTGGCCTTGCCAACCAATTGGTTAGCCATCAGCACCCGTGGCACACCGGCTTCCATCGCTACCTTTGCCTGCCAGGCGGAACCGACGCCAACGGCCCAGGCGCCCTGAGCCACCTGGCGCTGGAAGATCCAGGGTGTCATGGTGGTTTTCCCGTGCGGCGCCAGCGAGACGCCGCGGGCGTCGGCATAGTGTTGCATCCAGGCGATATTGTTTTCCAGGCTGCTGAGCTTAATCACGGCGGCCGGCAGGCAGACATCTTCATTCAGCAGGTTCGCTGGCGCAGTCGGGTCACTGCGCATCACGGCGGCCTTGTGGGTAACGGTGAAATCGTTTTGGTATTTCATAACATTATCCTTTTGGTGTTCTATCTTTTTGAAATTAGGTATCTTGATTAATTGCTTTGATTTAACTGTATTTTTAATATTTATTATCGATATTCGGGTACAAAGTATCATTTTTGGAACTGTTTTTTGTGTAGTCTTCCACTGTTTTCTTGCATTGTAAATGACAAAATTTAACCACTATGAGGTGAAGCGATGGGTGTTGATATCGACATTATCTCGCGTATTACAGAGCGTTTTATTGAGCTGAGCAGCACCGAAAAACGCATCGCACAATTCATTCTGGACGATGCAGAGGCGGTGACCGCGTTGCCGATTGCCGAACTGGCCCGACAGGCCGGCGTCAGTCAGGCGTCGATCACGCGTTTTGCCAAAACCTTGGGGTGTCGAGACGTACGCGATCTTAAGGTCAAACTGGCGCAGTCGTTGGCGGTGGGGCAGCGGTTCATTCATGAGGAGCCTGATCTTGAAGGGATCCAGGGGATTTATGAAACCATCATCAATGTCCTGAATATTAATCGTCGGACGATTGATGAGCCTGCGCTGGCCAAGGCGGTGGGGTGGTTAGGCGATGCGCGACACATTCTGGCGCTAGGCATGGGAGGCGGTTCAACCATTTGCGCAGCGGAGGTCCAGCATCGTCTGTTCCGCCTTGGGTTACCGGTGACCGCGCAAAGCGACGGTCTGCTGGTGCGGATGATGGCGGCGGCGGTGACGAAGCAAGATGTGGTTGTGGCGTTGTCATTGGGCGGCTACACGCAGGAAATGGTCGAAAGCGCAGCCATTGCGCGCCAGTACGGGGCCAAAGTGGTGGCGATTACCCCTGCAGGAACGCCGCTGGCGGCGCAGGCTGATGTGTTGCTGGCGCTGGTGGTGCGGGAAAATGATTACATCTACAAACCCAGCACGTCGCGCTATGCCATGTTAGCGATGGTCGATGTGCTGGCGACGGCGCTGGCCATGGCGAACAAGCGCCAGTCTCGTGACCGGCTGCGTCGCATCAAGCTGGCGCTGGACAGCCACCGCGGAGGGGCAGATCGCCAGCCGCTGGGGGACTGAGTCGGTGAGCCAAGACACTAACGGAAGGATGATGATTCATGCGGTATCAGTATCTGATTAAAAATGTCACGGTGATCGACGGCAGCGGCGGGCCGCAATATCGCGCCGATGTGGCGGTAAAAGACGATCGGATAGCGGCGATTGCGCCTGCCCTCGACGCCGACGCCGAGGTGGTGATCGACGGGCGAGGCCGGGTGTTGTCTCCGGGATTTATTGACGTGCATACCCACGATGACACCAACGTGATCCGCATGCCCGAGATGCTGCCGAAGATTTCGCAGGGCGTGACCACGGTGATTGTCGGCAACTGCGGCATCAGCGCTGCCGGGGCGGTAATCAAAACCAGCGTACCCGACCCTATGAACTTGTTGGGCGAAAAAGCGCACTTCGTTTATCCGACGATTGCCGCCTACCGTCAGCAGGTCGAGGCGGTGACGCCAGCGGTAAATGTGGCGACGCTGATTGGGCATACGACGCTGCGCAGCAATCAGATGGATGACCTGTTCCGCCCGGCCAGTGCCGAAGAGATCGCCGCGATGCGCGAGCAACTGCGCACCGCGCTGCGGCAGGGCGCCTTGGGTCTGAGCACCGGCCTGGCCTACGCCACGGCGTTCTCGGCACCCACGGAAGAGGTGATGGCGCTGGCGGAAGAACTGGCGGGCGAGCAGGGCATTTATACCACCCACCTGCGTTCGGAGTTTGAACCCATACTCGACGCAATGGAGGAAGCATTCCACATTGGGCGCCATGGCCGAGTGCCGGTGGTAATTTCGCACCATAAATGCGCCGGGGCCAAAAACTGGGGCCGTACGCAGGAAACGCTAAAGCTGTTCGACAAGGTGCGCCAAACGCAGGATGTCTCCTGCGATTGCTACCCCTATTCCGCCAGCTCGTCCACACTGGACTTAAAGCAGATCACCGATGAATTCGATATTGTCATTACCTGGTCAGAGCCACACCCGGAGATGGCGGGGCAATCATTGCGGGATATCGCCGGTACCTGGTCGATGAGCCTGCATGATGCCGGCAAGCAGTTGATGCCGGCGGGCGCGATTTACTACAACATGGACGAACAGGATGTGCGCCGCGTGTTGAGCTACCCGGTGACGATGGTGGGCTCGGATGGCCTGCCGAACGATCCTATGCCACATCCGCGCTTGTGGGGCGCGTTCCCGCGGGTACTTGGCCATTACAGCCGTGACGAAGGGTTATTCCCCCTGACCGTGGCGGTGCACAAAATGAGTGGCATGTCCGCGGCGCGTTATCAGTTGCCGCAGCGTGGGCTGATCAAAACAGGGTATTACGCCGATCTGGTATTGTTTGATGCGTTAAAAGTGAAAGACAGCGCGACGTTCAGCAACCCTCGGCAACCCGCTGCCGGAATCGACGCGGTGTGGGTGAATGGCGTACTGAGTTACGAACATCAGGCCGTGACCGGCCTGCGCGCCGGGCGGTTTTTGTGCCGCGAGGGCAACAAAATAGACAGGAGCAAGGTATGACGATTAAAAGATACGGCATTGACGGTGGCACCGGAACCGGCGGGCAACACTTGCCGTTTTCCCGCGCGGTAGAAGCCGGCGGCTGGTTGTACATTTCTGGCCAAACGCCGATGAAAGACGGCGAAGTGGTGGAGGGGGGGATTATTGAGCAGTCCCGCCTGGCGATCCAAAACTGTCTGGATATTATGGCGGAAGCGGGATACGGCCTGGAAGATGTGGTGCACGTGAAGGTCATTCTGACCGATGCGCGTTATTTCCAGTCATTCAATAAAGTGTTCCGCGAATTCTTTGCCGCTCACCCACCGGCACGTATTTGTGCGGTTGCCGATCTGGTGGTGGATTGCAAAGTCGAAGTTGATATTACCTGTTATAACGCAGCACGTATTACCCGATAAGTCCTTTCTAAAATATAAAACTGTATAGGGTGGTTAAACCACCCTTAATAATAAACGCCTGATTTAATTCGGGCGGCATAACGCTATTTTATTTTTCTTATTTTACTGCTACCCAACACTAACTGGATGTGAGACATGAATAATTTATCCTTCCTTATCTGGTTTGCTCTATATGCCCTGGCCATGATTACGCTTGGCTGGTACGTTTCACGCAATCAAAAAAACGGCGATGACTTTTTATTGGGCGGTCGTTCCCTGCCGATGATCCTGACGCTCGGTTCGACGGTGGGCACTATGGTCGGTACCGGCTCCAGCGTAGGTGCAGTGGGCTTTGGCTACGCCAACGGATGGGCCGGCATGCTGTACGGCATTGGTGGCGCGGTGGGAATACTCTTGGTGGCCTGGCTGTTTGCACCGGTCAGAAAAATGCGTTTTATGACCATGAGCGAAGAGATATCTTATTATACCGGCGGCAGTAAAATAATAAAAAACGTCGTTGCCCTATTAATATTCATTGCGTCTATTGGTTGGCTGGGTGCGCATATTTTAGGGGGCGGTTTATATTTGGCCTGGGCCAGCGGCATTGATATTAATGTGGCTAAAGTGATTATTGCCCTGGCCTTTGTGGTGTATGTCGGAATCGGCGGTTATTCTGCGGTGGTGTGGATCGACACGGTGCAATCTATTGTGTTGTTCCTCGGCTTTATTTTGATGGCGGTGTTGGCGGTGCAGCACGTCGGCGGCTGGTCAAGCATCCAGCACGCGGTGGATCCGGCGGCGCAAAGCCTGTTTGCCATCGATAAACTGGGCATGCTGCCGGCGTTCTCGTTGGCACTGGTGATCGCCGTGGGCGTATTGGCGACGCCCTCTTACCGTCAACGGATTTACTCGGCCAAAACCGTCTCCTCGGTGCGTCAGTCATTCACTATTACCGGCGTGCTTTACCTGTTCTTCTCCTTCCTGCCGGCAATCATCGGCATGGCGGTGTGGACCATGGATCCCAATCTGGAAAACAGCGGCTTTGCCTTCCTGTACGGCACCCAGGTGCTGCCGCACGCGGTGGCGATGGTGATCCTGGTGGCCGGTATGTCGGCGAACATGTCTTCAGGCAGCTCGGACGCCATCGCCGGGGTGTCGATTATCCTGCGCGACCTCTACACGCTGTTTACCGGGCATATGCCGGCGGAAGACAAGGCGATTCGGCTGTCGCGGATCTTCCTGGTGCTGGTGATTGCGCTGGCGCTGGTGTTTGCCCTGACCTCCAACGACATCATTAGCTACATCACCAAGATGATCTCGATGATCATGTCCGGCCTGTTTATTTGCTCGATTCTGGGCCGATTCTGGATCCGCTTTAACTGGCAGGGCGCACTGGCGGCGCTGATCGCCGGGGCGGCAACCTCGATGGCCGTGTTGATGAACAGCCACTGGCTGGCGTTCTGGGGCAATCCTTGTTTCCCGTCGGTGCTGTTCAGCCTGATCGGGGCGGTGGTGGTCACGCTGGTGACACCGGTCAACAAAATGAGCCGCGAACAGGCGCTGGACATGATCACCCGCGAGCGGGAGAGCCGCCCAACGGTCAAGGTACCGCTGGGTAAAAATGCCACCGCTAACCGCAACGTTTAAGGCCAGGAAAGCAATATGACAGCAAATTATATCGCCATTGACTGGGGCTCCAGCCACCTGCGCGCCTGGCGGATAGAGAACGGTGAATGCGTCGCGCACCAACAGACGGCGCAGGGGGTGAAGTTCATTGAACCGGGCAGCCACGACCAGGTATTGATGGCGCTGCTGGCCCCCTGGCGGGCCTGGATCGAGGCGCGACAAATTCCGGTGCTGATGGCCGGCATGATCGGCAGCGATCGCGGCTGGTTGGACAGCGGTTATCAAAAGCTGCCACTGCCGGTAACGGCGATCGCCGCCGGTTGCATTGCGGTACCCTCCTCGTTGCGTAGCGCGGTGTGGCTGCGCCCAGGGTTGGCGTTGCCAGAAGAGGAACGCGCTAACGTGATGCGCGGTGAAGAGGTGCAACTGTTGGGGGCGCTGGCTTGCCAGCAGGCGGACGTTTATCTGTTCCCCGGCACGCACAGCAAGTGGGTGAAACCCGTGATTTCGCCGCAGGGGGCGTGGATAGCGGAATTCTCGACCGCCATCACCGGCGAGATGTATCAGTTGCTGCTCCAGCATAGCCTGTTGGGGCAGGGGCTACCGGAAGGCGAGAGCGATCCTCAGGCATTCGCCGACGGCGTGCTGGCGTCGCTGCGTGGGGAAGACAGTCTGTTGAATCGCCTGTTCTACGCGCGTTCGCGACGGGTTTTAGGGTATCTGCCGGCGGCGAGCGTGGCGTCCTGGTTATCCGGTGTGCTGATAGGTGACGAATTGGCACAGCTGGCGCGGCGTTGGCCGCAGAGCGAACTGTTAGCGCTGGTGGGGGACACTCCGTTGGTGACGCATTACCTGGCCGCGTGTCGCATCGCTGAGCAAAAGGCGGTGGTTGTTGAGGCGCAGGTCGCCATGTTGAACGGATTCGGGAGGATTTATGCAGCCTTGTAAATTACCGCTGGTGGCTATTTTGCGTGGCATTACGCCGCCCGAGGTACTGGAGCACGCAGCTGCCCTGCTTGAGGCCGGGTTTGACATGATAGAAGTGCCGACCAACTCGCCCGACTGGCGCCAAAGCGTGCAACTGCTGCAGCAACACTACGGTGGGCGTGCACAGATTGGTGCTGGAACGGTGGTGGATGACGAAAAGCTGGACGCGCTGATCGCCAGCGGCGCGTCGCTGATGGTGACGCCCAATACCGATCCGGGGTTGATCCGCCGTGCCAAAGCGGCGGGGCTGATGACCTGCATCGGGGCGATGACGCCGAGCGAGATGTTTGCCGCGCTGGCGGCGGGGGCCGATACCGTGAAAGTCTTCCCGGCGAGCGTGCTGGGCGTGAGCTACATCGGGGCGTTGGCCAGCGTATTACCTAAAGGTACGTCGCTGTATGCCGTTGGCGGCATTACGCCGGAAAATCTGGCGGACTATCTGGCTGCCGGTTGCAGCGGCGCCGGGTTGGGATCGGATCTGTATCGCGCGGGCCAAACGCCGGATGTTACCCGGCATCAGGCCCGGCGTTTTGCCGCGGCTTACTTGCTGACGCGATCGTAGTAGACCATATCGGCGTTCAGACCTTGCTGATAGCCTTTGACGTTATCGCGCAGCACCACTTCGGTTTTCGCCTGATCGATAAAGACATACGGCGAGCTGCGCTGCAGTTCCTGCTGCATGGCGGTGTACAGCGCGGTGCGTTTGGCCGGATCGGCTTCGGCAACTGCCGCCAGCGTCTGCTGGTTCAGCTGTGGGATTTGCCAACCGTTGAGGCCTGCGACCGTGCTGGTCTTGCCGTCGTTATAGGCGAAGGCGCTGGCGTTGGAGTGGGCATCGAAATAATCCGGGATCCACAAACGGATCGCGGCTTGATGCTGTCTGGCTCTGACACGTGAATAGACCTGGCTGCCAGCCGCCGGCAACAGTTCTACCTTCACGCCGCCTTCGGCAAAGCTGGCCTGTAACGCCTGCGCGATGGTAATAAACGGCGGTTTGTTTTCTACGTCCAGCGTCAGCGAGGCATGGGTGATACCGGCCTTGGCCAGGATCGCCTTGGCTTTTGCCGGATCGAAGCTGAACGGGTTCTCTTTCAGTGCACCCGGTAGCCCGACGGGCAGGAAGCTCTGATGAACAAAATATTGGCCCTTCAGTAAATCTTTGGTGATGCCCTGATAGTCGATGAGGTAACGCGCCGCTTCCCAGAAGGCCGGGTTTTTCAGCAACGGGTTAGCGGTATTGCCGGTATTGAATACCAGATAGTTCTGCTCGGCTGAGGGGATCTCCAGCACCTTCACGCCCGCTTGATTCTTTAATGCGACGGTCTGGTCTGGGCCAAGCTCACGTGCCACGTCGGCGTCACCTTGCTGGATCAACAGACGGCGGGTGGCGGAGTCCGGCACGCTTTTAATGATGATGCTTTTCAGCAATGGCTTACTGCCCGGTGACGTCGGATTGGCGTCCAGCACAATGGCCTGATGGGGTTGGTAGACGCGCATTTTGAAGGGCCCGCTGCCGGCGGAGTGCATTTTTAGCCAGGCGTTGCCGTAGTCACCGTCTTTGGCGTTAGGCTGCACCGCCTTGCTGTCGACGATCGAGGCGATCGGCGTGGAGAGAATGTTCAGCGCCACCGCCGGGCTTACGTTTGCTGTCCAGCTCAGTTGCAGACTGTGGTCGTCGATTTTCTTGAGCTGCGCGTCGATGTTGTCCGGCTGCCAGCCGAGTACGTTAAGGATAAATGCCGGTGACTTATTCATCTTCACGGCGCGGCTGTAGGAAAAGATCACATCGTCGGCAGTGAGCGGGTTGCCGGAGGCGAACACCGCCTGCGGGCGCAGTTTGACCGTCAGCGTTTTCGCTGCGGCATCGCCCTTCCAGCTTTCTGCCAGTACGGGCACGACTTTTGCCGGGTCATCGCGATCCGCCTGTACCAACCGCTGATACAAGCTGGGTACGGTCTGGATGCTGGATAATTCGTTGGCTTCCGCCGGATCGAGGCTGACAATATCGTCCAGCGATTGCACCACCACGAGCGTGTTGGGTGGGGTTGCAGCCAGTGCGGGGGTAGACAGGGCTGCGAGGACGAATAGCGGCAGAACTTTGGCTTTCATTGATGTTTTCCCTTGAATGCACCGTGGTCTCCGGTGTCTGGAACGTATTGTTATCATTGTTTTTCACGGCGTTTTCACCGCCAGGATGCCACGTTAAAATCTTTGTCGGCGACTGACAAAGGTCAATCGGCTATTTGATATGTCCAAAAGCACTATAGGACGCCGAGCCATCCTCCGCCCACCGCGACAGAAAATAAAGCCCTCATGCAGAGGGTGTGAGACTGCTGGCAAAACCTTCACCGGTGCCTGGCGCAGGGGCGCTGCATGTTGCGCCCGTTATAACGGTAAGCAGGGAAAAAGGCGGGTCGAACATGTTCGACCCCTACCCATTTAGCAAAATGCCCTCATGAAGAGGGCTTGGAAGGTTGGCTAAAGAAGAGGGACGTTTTCCAACAGCGCCTTCAGGCGCTGGTGCAGCTGCGCGACATAGCGCGTATCACGCGGTGCTACCCACACCACATTACTGCTGGCGATAACACCCAATACGGCGGGCCAGGCGCAAAGATCGATGATCCGTGCCATGGCTTTTGCATAGCCGGAATTCATGTGGATCAGCACAAAATTGTCGTTATGCTCGACATCAATCAGCATGGCTGACAGGGGTTCGCTGATACAGGGGGCCGGATGATGCAGTGCATTAAGGGAATAGACCTTTTTCCCTTTGGCATTTTGCACCTTCATGACTCCCAGCGCTTTCAGCAGGCGGGAAACGGTCGACTGGCTGATGCCCGTATAACCCCCTCGTATCATTTCACTGCGGATCTCCTCCTGTGATGAATAGCGTTGGCTCACGACCAGCTTGCGGCACAGGGCCAGTTTCCGTTGTTCTTTCTCCCACAGGGTTTCTGTTTTATTCGCCATTATGTTGCCTTGGTTTAAAAATGAGTGACAACTCTATATAAATCAATGCAATGAAGATGGGTTAACCGAGGGTGATATGACCCGTCGCAATCATATAAAGGGTAATAAGGGCGACAATGACCAAAAGAACGGCAATGAGCGCTTCATAACCCTTCAATAACCGCTCTGCATGCTGGTTTTTTTGATGCCAGAGGAAGACCAGCAAACCAGGGACAAACAACAATGAAGTCAGCAGCATCTGGCTACCGGCGGCATAGCACAGCCAGAAACCGTAGACGGTGCCTATCAGCCCGAGGATCAGATCGCGGGTACGCGTTTCACCCGGTTGGTAGCTTTCACCGGTGATCGCCAGCTTCAGGCCATAGGCGGCGCTGAACAAATAAGGGGGGAGGATAGCGGCAGTCGCGATGGAGAACAGCGCCTGATAGCCCGCGCTGTAGACCAATGTCAGCAACAAAAAGAGCTGTATCAGGCCGTTGGTGATCCACAGCGACACCGCTGGCGATCCATTGGCGTTGGTTTTGGTGAATACCTGCGGGAACATGCCGTCTTTGGCGGCGACAAACGGCAGCTCTGCGGCGAACAGCGTCCAGGCAAGCAGCGCACCGGCAACCGACAAAATCACGCCGGCGGCGACGAAGCGTGCCCCCCAGATACCGACCACGGACTCCAGCACCCCGGCCATTGACGGGTTTTTTAATCCGTTCAACGTTGCCTGATCGAGCACACCCATCGACAACACGCTGACCAGAATATAAATCACCAGACAACCCAGCAGACCTATCACCGTCGCTTTGCCGATGTCAGCGCGCCTGGCGGCGCGGGCGGAGACGACCGTGGCGCCCTCAATACCGATAAATACCCAGGTGGTGACCAGCATGGTGTTTTTGACCTGATCAAACAGCGCGGGATGGCTGCCGTCGATCACCATCATGCGGCCCCAGAAATCTGCGGTAAAAATGCCGATGCGGAAGGCGATCACGACCGCCACAATAAACACCAACAACACCAGCACTTTGACCACCGTTAGCACGGTATTGATCATCGCCGCTTCCTGCACGCCGCGCAGTACCAGCGCGTGCACCAGCCATAAAACGATGGATGCGCCGAGGATCGATTGCCAGTTATTGCCCAGGCCGAACACCGGGAAGAAGAAGCTGAGGGCACTGAACAGCAGCACCGCATAAGAGACGTTCCCCAACCAGGCCGAGAACCAGTAGCCCCAGGCGGATTGGAAGCCAATAAAATCGCCAAATCCCGCGCGAGCGTAGCTGTAAATACCGCCCTCTAGCTGCGGGCAGCGGGCGCTTAGGTTCTGATAAATTAATGCCAGGCAGATCATCCCCACCGCGGTGATCAGCCAGCCAATCAGCAATGCGCCAGGCGAGGCGACGGAGGCGAAGTTTTGCGGCAGGCTGAACACGCCGCCGCCCACCATGGATCCGATGACCAGCGCAATCAGGGCTACCAGCCCCAGTTTTTTTTCAGACATGAGGGTTCCTCCAGCTGCGCAGGGCAGCAGGAAAATAATGATTCAGAGGGAGAGAGGACGCGGCGGCAGACGATACCGCCGCGTCGTCAATCAGTCGCCGAGGGTGGCGACCATCACGGCCTTGATGGTGTGCATGCGGTTTTCCGCTTCATCGAACACAATGGAGTGGGCCGACTCGAACACGTCATCCGTGACTTCCAGCCCTTTCAGGCCATAGGCGAGTTCAATTTCCTTGCCTACTTTGGTCTGCTCGTTGTGGAAGGCCGGCAGACAGTGCATGAATTTAACCTGCGGGTTACCGGTGGCTTTCAGCACTGCAGCATTGATCTGGTAAGGCTGCATCAGGCTGACACGTTCTGCCCAGGCTTCTTTCGGTTCACCCATTGATACCCACACGTCGGTATAGAGGAAATCGACGCCTTTCACGCCTTCCTCAACTTGGTCGGTTACGGTGATATGCGCACCGGTATCGCGGGCGATGTCTGCGCACTGCGCCAGCAAGGCTTCGTCCGGCCAAAAGGCCTTCGGCGCAACCAGGCGGATATCCATGCCCATTTTTGCTGCGCCCACCATCAGCGAGTTACCCATGTTGTTACGCGCGTCACCGAGGTAGGCGAACGAGATCTGATCGAGGCTTTTGCCTGGCGCATGTTCCAGCATGGTCATCAGGTCTGCCAGGATTTGCGTCGGGTGGAATTCGTCGGTCAGGCCATTCCATACCGGCACCCCGGCAAACTCGGCCAGCTCTTCTACGATAGACTGCCCGAAACCCCGGTACTCGATGCCGTCATACATGCGGCCCAATACCCGAGCGGTGTCTTTCATCGACTCTTTATGGCCAATCTGGGAACCGCTTGGGCCGAGATAGGTCACCTGAGCACCCTGATCGAACGCCGCGACTTCAAATGAACAGCGGGTACGGGTGGAGGTTTTCTCGAAAATTAGCGCGATGTTTTTGCCGCGCAGTTGCTGCTTTTCTACATTGCCGTATTTGGCTTTTTTCAGCGTGAAGGCCAGATCGATCAGGTGTTGGATCTCATCGCTGCTGAAATCCAGCAGTTTCAGGAAATGACGGTGACGTAAGTTAATGCTCATAATCGTGTTCCTCTCTGTTCAAAGCGTTGGCGTAATTAACGTGCCTTTTTCACCGGCCAGGATACGGGTGGCATCCTGTAGCGCGCCGATGCCGGCGATGCCCTGGGCGTAGCGCACAAAATGGCTGGCGGCCGAGATCTTCGGCCCCATCGAACCCGCGTCGAAGGCGATACCGGCCAGATCGTCTGGCGTTGCCTTGTCCAGAGCGCGCTGTTGTGGCGTACCCCAGCCGAGGTACACCGCGTCGGCATCGGTAAGGATCAGCAGCGCATCGGCTTTGATCTGCTCTGCCAGGAACGCGGCGGACAGATCTTTATCGATCACGGCCTCGATACCCTCCAGGTGGCCGTCGCGGCGTAACACCGGAATGCCACCCCCACCGGCGCAGATCACCAGATGCCCCTGCGCAATCAGGGTGTTAATCGCGTCCGCCTCGATGATGTTGAGCGGCTTGGGGGACGGCACGACGCGGCGGAAGTATTGCCCGTCCGGCTTGATCGTCCAGCCTTTCTCCAGGCTCAGCGCCAGTGCACTTTTCTGGTCATAGACCGGCCCGATGTATTTGCTGGGGTTGCCGAACGCACTGTCGTCGGGGTCGACCTCCACTTGGGTTAGCAGGGCGCTGATCTGCTGTGTTGGCAGGCAGTTTTTCAGCGCCTGCAGCAGCAGGTAGCCGATCATGCCCTGGCTTTCCGCCCCGAGTACGTCCAGCGGGTAGGGGGCAACTTGCGGATAGGCGCTATTTTGCAGTGCCAGCAAACCAACCTGCGGGCCGTTGCCGTGCACCAGCACGACATTCCAGCTTTCGGTCAGTGCCGCAATTTGGCGGCTGGCGAGCAGGACGTTACGGCGTTGGATATCCGCTTCAAGCGGTTCTCCGCGGCGCAGCAGGGCGTTCCCACCCAGGGCAATCACCACTGTGGGTTTAGTCATGATGTTTACTCCGTTGGGGGTCAGATGGCGTCGCGTTCCAGCGGGCAGCTCATACAGCGTGCGCCACCGCGGCCACGTCCCAGCTCATCGCCGGGGATCGGCAGGACGGTGATACCGGCTTTGTCGTATTTTTCGTTAGTCCAGGTGTTGCGTTCGTAGCCGACGACCACGCCAGGCCGGATGGTGAGAACGTTGTTGGCGTCATTCCACTGTTCGCGCTCGGCCTCAAAGCTGTCGCCGCCAGTGGTGATGAGCTGCACCTGGCTGATACCCAGTGCGCGTTCAATGGCAGTCAGGAAGTGTTTTTCCTGTTGGCGATGCAAACCCCCTTTGCCGTCAGGCGTTAACGTCCAGCACTGCGCTTCTTTACGCACCACTTCCGGGTAGACCGAGAAGGTATCCAGATTGATGTGAGTCATGACGGTGTCCAGGTGCATGCAGGAACGGTGCTTCGGCAATTCCAGTGCGATGACCCGCTCAGCCTGATGGGATTTGAACAGCGCCTGCGCCAGGAATTCGACCCCTTGCGGCGTAGTACGCTCCGACATGCCGATTAATACGGCACCACGGCCAATGACCAAAACGTCGCCGCCTTCCAGTGTGGCATGATCGTAATTACGTTCCTCATCGCCAAAATAGGTGGTGAAATTGCCGTTGGAAAAATACGGGTGCCATTTATAGATAGCGCGCAGGTTATTTGTTTCACGCTGGCGTGCGGGTTTGGCCATGGGGTTAATCGATACGCCGTTATATATCCAGCATGAGGTATCGCGGGTAAATAAATGATTAGGTAATGGCTTCATAATAAAGTCGGTACCCTGATGGGTATCGACCACCATATTACTGAAACTGGCCGGCACTTCCTCATAGGTCAGGCCACCGGTCATATGTCGCGCCAATTGGCGGTCGGGTAAATCGCCCAGCCAGCCGCGAATATCGGCGGCAAGCGACGGCCCCAGGCGGAAGTCAGAGACCTGCGCCGACAGTAACCACTGCTTGGCTGCGGGAATGCTCATGGTTTCGGTCAGCAGATCGGTCAGCAGTAAGACCTCAACATTCTGTGCACGTAATGTTTGCGCAAATATATCGTGTTCCGCGCCAGCGCGTTCGACGGACAATACGTCGTCGAATAATAACTCCTGACAGTTTGATGGGGTTAATCGCTTTAAACTTAAATTAGGTCGGTGAAGCATAACGCTGCGCAGTTGGCCTATTTCAGAACCTACATAATTCTTATCCATGTCATTTCCTATTATCAGATTTAGGTAACATCGAACAAAACGAAATAAAGAGTTATTTCATTTATTGAGAATTGGGGCCGTTCCGTTGCCGCTGATAATAAACATTGCCTTAGGTTGTTTTGTGATGAATGTCACATTGAGAAGGCGAGGTGAATGAAAAGGATTATCAATTGATTAACGTCATTGTTTTATTGGAAATTTCATTTGCCAAAATGCATTAATACCCATTTGTCGCGTTAATTATCCATGGGGAAGTCAGGGTACCTTAGAGGCGACTTGCTTAATGTGTTGTAATTATTGAATTTTACATATCGTCTGGCGTAGTTATGCATTTTCAGGTTATTAATATTCTGATGGGTGCACATTATTTTGAATTTTTATTCCGGTCGGTAAAAGAGGATGGTTTTTTATTTTGTGATGCGGGTGGCTTCTATTTTATTCCAAGAGAATAAACAAAGCATTAGCGGAGGGCATTGGCTTAATGAGGGCGATATTATGTACGTCAGGTGCATAAAAATCTGCGATACCCCCAGAGAGGGCGGAATAGTTAATCGGTTGGGCGTGGGGTGACGAGAAAGCCACCCCACTGATGAGGGTAATGGTTAAAACGTTTCGCTTAAGGTGGCCACCATCACCGCTTTGATGGTGTGCAGACGGTTCTCGGCCTGATCGAACACCACGCTGTGCGCTGATTCGAAGACTTCATCGGTGACTTCCATGCCGCCGTGCAGCCCGTATTGTTCTGCCATCTGTTTGCCGAGGGTGGTTTGGTCGTCGTGAAATGCCGGCAGGCAGTGCAGGAATTTGACGTGCGGGTTGCCGGTCAGTTTCACCATCGCCATGTTGACCTGATACGGCTTGAGCAGTGCGATACGTTCCTGCCAGGTTTCTTTCGGCTCACCCATCGACACCCATACGTCGGTATAAAGGAAATCCGCGTCTTTAACCCCTTCGGCGATGTCTTCAGTCAGGGTGATCTTGGCACCGGTCTTTTGCGCTAACGCCTGGCACTCTGCCACCAGGTCGGCCTGTGGCCAACAGGCCTTTGGTGCCACCAGGCGCAGATCCATGCCCGCCAATGCTGCAGCTTCCAGCAGGGTATTGCCCATATTGTTGCGGGTATCGCCCAGGTAGGCGAACTTCACCTCATTGAGTGGCTTGCCCGGCAGGTGTTCTTGCACCGTGAGCAGATCCGCCAATAGCTGAGTGGGGTGGAACTCATTGGTCAGCCCGTTCCACACCGGTACGCCGGCATGATTCGCCAGGGTTTCCACCAGGTGCTGACCGTAACCGCGGTATTGAATACCGTCGTACATGCGGCCCAGCACGCGGGCGGTGTCTTTCATCGATTCTTTGTGACCGATCTGGCTGCCGCTGG
This sequence comes from Serratia sp. CoH_122_TC_1, assembly GCF_058191755.1. NCBI lineage: Bacteria > Pseudomonadati > Pseudomonadota > Gammaproteobacteria > Enterobacterales > Yersiniaceae > Serratia > Serratia sp. CoH_122_TC_1. The sequence continues at coordinate 132,955 of NZ_JBXWLA010000004.1, read as the reverse complement.
GGCCGAGATAGGTGACCTGAGCGCCCTGATCGAAAGCGGCAACTTCGAAAGAGCATCGTGTGCGGGTCGAGTCTTTTTCGAAGATGAGCGCGATGTTTTTACCCTGCAAGTGGCGAGTTTCCTTGCCTTGCTTTTTGGCCTGCTTCAAGTCGGCCGACAACTGCAACAGCATCTGCAGTTCCGCCGGGGTGAAATCCATTAACCTCAGGAAGTGACGTTTGTAGAACGGGTTTATGCTACTCATTGCCGTATATCCTTATCGCTTAAATTGAATTTAAATTCACTTTATATGTATGAATATTCAATTTCAACCCCGAGATAGAAATCTTTCACGTTTATCGTGGAAGCAATGCCAGCGGTGTGTGAAAATAGAAGGAATACAGGCCATTTGACTTGAGGATATAGGCATGGCAAACCGCGAACAGCTAGAAGAACAACGTGAAGAGACCCGCCTGATCATCGAAGAACTGCTGGAAGACGGCAGTGATCCAGAGGCGCTCTACACTATCGAACACCACCTTTCTGCTGAAAAGTTTGAAGTGCTGGAGAAAGCCGCTGTCGAAGCCTTCAAACTGGGCTACGAAGTGACCGACGCCGAAGAGCTGGAAGTGGAAGACGGTACCCTGGTGATGTGCTGTGACGTGATCAGCGAAATCGGCCTGAACGCCGAGCTGATCGACACTCAGGTAGAACAACTGGTGGCGCTGGCAGCACGTTGCGGCGTTAACTACGACGGTTGGGGCACCTACTTTGAAGATCCCAACGGCGAAGAAGGCGACGACGACGAAGAAGAAGGTGACTTCATCGACGAAGACGACGACGGTAAACGCCACTAATCAATTCTGCTCTGGGGGCCGGTATGTGCCAGCCCCTCTTTCTTCGTTGAAGCCTATGAAATACCAATCCCTGTTAGCCCCCATTTTACACTTCCTGCATTGCGAAACCCCGGACGCCTGGATTGATGCCGCACGCCGCCCGGAAAACCTGCCGCTGTTGCTGACTGACCATATGGTGTGTGAGCTGAAAGCGGCGCAGACCGGCATGTGGTTGATCCGCCGCTATGTGGCTGACAAGGAGAGCGGCGACGCGCTGTTGGCATTGCTCAGGCCTTATGAGGCGTTTCTGCATGAGGCGCAGGGCGTGCCGGAAGCCTTGTTCCAGCAGAATAACTTCACCCGTAAGATCCTGCCAAAAAACGGATCGGCCTATGGCCAGGATCTGGCGGACAAGATGGTGTTGTTGATCAAAGAAGAGTTACACCACTTCTCACAGGTGTTGGAGATCATGCTGGCGCGGCAGATCCCTTACAAGAAGATCACCGCCAGCCGCTATGCCAAAGGCATGATCCGTGAGATCCGGACTCACGATCCCGCTACGCTGATCGACAAACTGATTTGTGGTGCTTATATCGAAGCGCGTTCCTGCGAGCGTTTTGCCCGGCTGGCACCGCATCTGGACGACGAATTAAACCGCTTCTATGTTTCGCTGCTGCGCTCCGAGGCGCGCCACTATCAGGATTACCTGACGTTGGCCGAGCAAATTGCCGGTGGCGATATCAGTGAACGGGTGGCTCACTTTGGCCGTATTGAAGCCGAGCTGATCCAAACGCCGGACAGCGAGTTCCGTTTCCACAGCGGCGTACCGGCCATCGCCTGATAACCGGGCCGCCGTGATGGGTTTTTATTCCGGTGCGCCCAGCAGTAAATCCACCGCTTTTTCTGCCAACATAATGGTCGGTGCATTGGTATTGCCGCTGGTCACCTGCGGCATTACCGAACAGTCGATCACGCGCAGTCGTTCAAAACCATGCACCCGCAGGTGTAAATCAGTTACCGAATCCTGCGGGGATTGCCCCATGCGGCAGCTGCCCACCGGGTGGTACACCGTTTTGCAGAAGTTGCGCACAAACTCTTCCAACTGCCTTTCGTCGTTCAACCACGCCGGCTGCGGCATCAGCAGATCTTTGATCAGCGGCTTGAGGGCTGCCGTTTGCAGGAAACTCAGGCCAAATTTCACTGCGCGCACGCTGCCGGCCAGGTCTTCCGGGTGCCCGAGGTAGTTGGCATGCAGCTTCACCGGATCGCGCGGGTCGCGGCTGCGTAGCAGAACTTCGCCGCGTGCTTTGGGTTGCAGGTAGCCGACTTTCAGCGTGAAGCCGTGGATATTGGGCAGCGGCTCGCCGGGCACGTCGTCCCAGCTGTCGAGCATCGGCAAAAAGTGGATCTGCACGTCCGGTCGGCCGTCGCCCTGGCTGTCGGTGAAGGCTGCGCCTTCCAGCACGTTGGAGCTCAGGACGCCGCTGCGGAAGGCCAGCCATTCGGTGCCGTGGCGCAACGCTTGCAGGCCGCGATCGGCGCCGTACAGGCTGATGGGGTCGCGGGTACTGACGTTGATCGACATGTGCAGATGATCGTGGAAGTTCTTGCCCACCGGCAGATCCGCGCGCGGTTCGATGCCCAACTGCTGCAGATGTTCGCGTGGCCCAATGCCGGACAGCATCAGGATCTTCGGCGATCCTACTGCGCCAGCGCTGAGGATCACTTCTTTCGTCGCATGCGCGGTGACTTCTGCGCCGCCATTTTGGCTATACACCACCCCGGTGGCGACGTTGTTGTCGAACACCACGCGGTGTACCAGCGCATTGAGCTTCACGACCAAGCGTTGCTCGTTGCGTACCGCTTTCAAGTAGGTACGTGCTGTGCTGGCGCGTTCGCCGTTGTGGGTGGTGGTTTGGTAGAAGCCGACGCCGTGCTGGCTGTCGCCGTTGAAATCGTTGCGATAGGGCAGGTCCAGCTCTTGGCCCGCGCGGATAAACGCCATGCTGAGCGGGTGACGGTAGCGGTTCTCGCTGACCGGCAGCAGCCCTCCGCCCCCGTGATAGGCATCGGACAGGCTTTCGTTGGCCTCGGCGCGTTTAAAGTAGGGCAATACGTCTTGGTACCCCCAGCCAACGCAGCCGTAACGTTCGGCCCATTCGTCATAATCTTGCCGCTGACCGCGGATGTAGATCATGCCGTTGACCGAACTGCTGCCGCCCAACACTTTGCCCTGGGCGATTTGCATACGCCGGTTGTTGGCATGTGGCTCCGGTTCGGTCTCATACGGCCAGCTCTTTTTGGCGATAATCTTCGCGACGCCAGCCGGCATCTTGATGAATAAATTATTGTCGTCGCCACCGGCCTCCAGCAGTAGCACCCGCGCTTGAGTACGGCGGATTAACTGTGCTGCCAGTACGCAGCCGGCAGAACCAGCGCCGACAATGATGTAATCAAAAGCGTTTTCCGACATGACTGCTCCCTGTGCGATTGCGGCATTAGCCTGTTCTGGCAGAGTAGCGCAAGCGGGCGGCAGGTCAATTTGCAATCGTTAATTTGTTAATGAATATCACATAAAATGTTTTTAACATTAATCATCTTACTGATTTTCATGAGTAATAAATAAATTAATTATATTAATGATTTTTTGGTTTATCGGATAACGCGATGCACGTGGGAAAAAATACGCTGTTATAAATATTCGGTGCATTGTTTCTAAACGGAATATTAAATATGAGACTTATCCGATTAGGAAAGAGGATGCCAGCGCAAAAATGCTGCTATATGATGAATCACTCTATGGTTGGATAAGATATTAAGAAATATGGACATTTCGATTAATAAGTCTAATTATTTAAAAGGGATTGCCATCATTTTGATGTTGGTCCATCACCTGTTTGCCTACCCTCTCCGAATTAGCCCGGATATCCCCGTCTATCATATTGTTAACAGCGTCGACATTGAGATGTACCTTGGCCTGTTCGGTAAGATTTGCGTGTCGATGTTCCTGTTTTTATCCGGTTACGGATTCTCGCTTAAAAAAGAAGTCACGTTTAAATATAGTTGGGGAAAGCTGAAAAACTTATATATCAGCTACTGGATAGTGTTTTTTATCTTTGTGCCGATTGGCCTTTTTTTCTTTCCAGGCGAAAGATATTCCCACTCACTGTCGCTGTTTTTCGAAAACCTGATTGGCTTAAAATCCACGTATAACAGCGAGTGGTGGTTCTTCAAACTTTACGTTTTGTACGTACTTTCTTTGCCGCTGTTGTCGCGGCTAAATACCTACCCGTTATTGGGGCTGCTGGTACTGGCGGCGGTGTGCGGCAAGGGGCTGCAATATGTCGCCTGGGCACCGGAGGTGTTAATCGAATATTGTACCTGGCTGTTGCCTTTCGGCTTTGGCATGGTGTTTGGCCGCAGCAAGCAGATGCCGGCGGACTCGTGGCTGGCGAAGCTGATTGTCACCCTGAGCCGCACCCATCCGCTGATCCTGCTGATGGTGACGGTGGCGGTGTTTATCGTTGCCCATAACCCAGGGCTGCTGTTGGTGACGCCGCTGTTTATTATCGCGCTGATGAACACCGCAGACGGCCTGGGCAGCACGGTGAACCGGGTCGTGGGCGAGCTGGGCAAGCATTCGATGTACATGTGGCTGACCCACAGCTTCTACTGCTATTACTTCGCCCAAAAGCTGATTTTTGCGCCGCGCTATACGCCGCTGATTTTGCTGTTGTTGATTGTGGTGTCGTACCTGACGAGTGTGGTACTCAGCCGTATTGAAGTGGCAGTGAAGGGCAGGAAGACGGAGAGGGTGGGAGCCCAGTAGGGGCGCTGCATGCTGCGCCCGTGATTACCACGGGCGCAGAAGCAAGACTATAGCGTCTTCAGCATGGTGACTTCGCAGTCGACGTGACCGGTGGTGCCCATGGCGTGGTCAATGTGCTCAAAGCCCAGATGCTCGTACAGGCCAATGGCCTGCGTCAGGCTGGCGGTGGTTTCTAAATAACAACAGCGGAAGCCCTGTTGACGGGCGAACTCCAGTGCTTGCAGCGCCAGGCGTTTTGCCAGGCCCTGGCCGCGTAACAGCGGCAGGAAATACATTTTCTGTAATTCGCAAATATCGTCTTCACCGCCTTGCAGTGGCGCAACACCGCCGCCGCCGGCAATCCGGCCATCGACTTCTATCACCCAATACGCGCTGCGTGGCAGGCTGTAGAGCTGATATAAGACGTCCAGATTGGGATCGGAAACGGTATAGCCTTTGTCCGCTGTCAGACCGTGCTCGGCGGAGACTTCGCGAATGACATTAGCAATAGCGGCATTGTCGTCAGCCGTTATTGGGCGCACCAGAAGACGTACTGGGGTTGCTGTTGTCATGTTTACACTCGCCATTAAAGGGAACCACATTCGTTTTTATCGCAACACAAAACGCGCTGGGGTTATTTTCCAGCGGCGTCCATGCAGCATTAATATACCCGTCATCTTTCAAGTTGCAGCGTTGTTACCTGCACTCGCTCACCCCAGTTACTTACTCGAGTAAGCGCCTGGGGATGAGCGAGCTGGGCGCCTAGCTGCAACTTGAAAGCTATAGGGTAAAACTTGTAATAACATCTTAAGCGGGCCGGATGCAACGGCGATAAAAAAACAGCGGGGAAATCCCCGCTGTTTTCAGCTGTTGCAGCGAACCGACAGATTACAGCGCGGCGATAGTCGCCTGCTGTTCCTGCAGCTTCACTTTGCCTTCTTTGCAGGCGGCCAGACGTTCGCGTTCTTTGGCGACGACGGCTTCTGGCGCACGTGCCACAAAGCCTTCATTAGACAGCTTGCCTTCGATTGACGCGATTTCTGCATCCAGCTTGCCCATCTCTTTCGACAGACGCGCAATCTCGGCGTCTTTATCGATAAAGCCCGCCATTGGAATCAACAGCTCGGCACCGTCAACCAGCTTGGTGACGGATAACGGACCTTTGTCACCGGCAGGCAGCAGAGTGATAGACGACAGACGCGCCAGGCGCTCGATAAAGCTCTGGTTTTCCTGCACGCGGCGCTGCGCGTCGGCGCTGCAGTTGCGCAGCAGCACGTCCAGCATTTTACTCGGCGCAATGTTCATCTCGGCACGGATATTACGTACCGCGGTGATCGCCTGCTTGATCCACTCCAGGTCGTTCAACGCCTGTGCGTCTTCCAACGCGGCGTCGTACTCTGGGAAGGGTTGCAGCATGATGGTGTCTGCTGTTTCGCCAGTCAGGGTCTTCACGCGCTGCCAGATGGTTTCGGTAATGAACGGGATCACCGGGTGTGCCAGGCGCAACAGGGCTTCCAGCACGGTGATCAGCGTGTGGCGGGTGCCACGTTGTTCCGCTTCGCTGCCGTTGCTGACAACCGGTTTGGTCAGCTCCAGGTACCAGTCACAGAACTGGTTCCAGGTGAATTCGTACAGGATGTTGGCGGCCAGATCGAAGCGGTAAGTGTCCAGCGCTTCGCGGTATGCCTTCACCGTGCGGTTGAATTCGGCCAGGATCCAGCGGTCCGCCAGCGACAGCACTTTCTCGCCACCGTTGAAACCACAGTCTTGGCCTTCTGCGTTCATCAGCACAAAGCGGCTGGCGTTCCACAGCTTGTTACAGAAGTTGCGGTAGCCTTCCAGGCGCTTCATGTCCCAGTTAATGTCACGGCCGGTTGAAGCCAGTGCCGCCAGGGTGAAGCGCAGGGCGTCAGTGCCGTGCGGTTCGATCCCGTTCGGGAACTGTTTTTCAGTGCGCTTACGGATTTTTTCCGCCAGCTGCGGCTGCATCATGTTACCGGTACGTTTTTCCAGCAGGTCTTCCAGCGAGATACCGTCAACCATGTCCAGCGGGTCGATCACGTTACCTTTCGACTTGGACATTTTCTGCCCTTCGTCGTCGCGGATCAGGCCGGTCATGTAGACCGTCTTGAACGGAACCTGCGGCTTGCCGTTTTCGTCCTTCATGAAGTGCATGGTCAGCATGATCATGCGCGCAATCCAGAAGAAGATGATGTCGAAGCCGCTGACCATCACGCTGGTTGGGTGGAAGGTTTTCAGCGCGTCGGTTTGCTCTGGCCAGCCCAGGGTGGAGAAGGTCCACAGGCCGGAAGAGAACCAGGTGTCCAGCACGTCTTCGTCCTGGTTCAGCACCACGTCAGGGCCCAGGTTGTTCTCGCTGCGCACTTCTTCTTCGCTGCGGCCAACGTAGACTTTGCCGTTCACGTCGTACCAGGCCGGGATACGGTGACCCCACCACAGCTGACGAGAGATACACCAGTCCTGAATGTCGCGCATCCAGCTGAAGTACATGTTTTCGTATTGCTTAGGCACGAACTGGATCTCGCCTTGCTCAACCGCTTCAACCGCGACTTTGGCCAGCGGTGCGGTACGCACGTACCATTGGTCGGTCAGCATGGGTTCGATCACCACGCCGCCGCGGTCGCCGTAAGGCACCGTCAGGTCGTGCGGTTTGATCTCATCGAGTAAACCAAGCTCTTCAAAGGCGGCTACCACGGCTTTACGCGCAGCGAATCGCTCCAGGCCACGGAACTGGGCCGGGATTTCGTTGCAGTAATCGGTGCAGATTTCGCCGAGGGTATTAAACACTTCTGCTTCCTGACGGATATCGCCGTCGAAAGTCAGGATGTTGATCATTGTCAGGCCGTGACGCTTACCGACTTCATAGTCGTTAAAGTCATGCGCCGGGGTGATCTTCACGCAGCCGGTGCCTTTTTCCATGTCGGCATGTTCGTCACCGACGATGCGGATGCGGCGACCAACCAGCGGCAGAATAACCTCTTTGCCGATCAAATCTTTGTAACGCGGATCTTCCGGGTTTACGGCCACGCCGGTATCACCGAGCACGGTTTCCGGACGGGTGGTGGCGACCACCAGGTAATCTTTACCTTCGGCGGTTTTGGCGCCGTCGGCCAGCGGGTAGCGCAGGTGCCACATGGAGCCTTTGGATTCGCGGTTTTCCACTTCCAGATCGGAGATGGCGGTGCGCAGTTTCGGATCCCAGTTCACCAGGCGTTTGCCACGGTAGATCAGATCTTCTTTGTGCAGGCGAACAAACACTTCGCGAACGGCGTTGGACAAGCCTTCATCCATGGTGAAGCGCTCGCGCTCCCAGTCCACGGAGTTGCCCAGACGACGCATCTGACGGGTGATGGTGCCACCGGATTCTGCTTTCCACTGCCAGATTTTGTCGATGAACGCGTCGCGGCCATAGTCATGGCGAGTTTTGTTTTCTTCTGCGGCGATCTTGCGCTCAACCACCATCTGGGTGGCAATACCGGCATGGTCGGTACCTGCCTGCCACAGGGTGTTTTTACCCTGCATGCGCTGGTAGCGGATCATGGTGTCCATGATGGTCTGCTGGAATGCGTGGCCCATGTGCAGGCTGCCGGTGACGTTCGGCGGCGGGATCATGATGCAGAAGCTTTCCTGGCTGGTATCACCATTTGGCTTGAAGTAACCCTGGTTTTCCCAGTGATCGTACAGCTTCTGTTCGATCTCTTTCGGGTCGTATGCGGTATCGAGATGACTGTTTGTCTTTTCCATTTTATATCGTTGTTCAGTGAGTTGGCGGCGTGGCCGTGGTCAAATGGAAGCCGACGCTGCGATAAGCTTTATATCGGTCGCGCGCCAACTGTTTCAGGGTGTCTTCGTAAGGGACGAAGTCTACCACTTCATGGAAAGCAGTAGCAAAATCTGCAAACTGCGGCAGCAGGGCGATCAGCAGATCGCGCGGCGAGTTACCGCGTTTACCGGGCCAGCATAGCTCGACCGGCGCACCGTAGTGCGGGCCTTCACCGGCCAGATTGTGTGGCACAAACTGGTGCGGATCGCGCTGCCACAGCGCTTCGTCCAACCGTTGGGCTTGTTCCTGGCTTTCGCAGGCGATCAACACCCGCTTGCCGGAGCGCCAACGTTCAGCGGCAACGGCGCAGGCCACGGCCTCATGCGCGCTGAGCGCACCTGCGGGTTCCGCGTGTTCGAGTAAATAAAACGTCGCCTGCTTGCTCATGAGTTCATTGCCGTTAGAAAAAATTAGGGGCGCAACTTGTGCGCCCTTCGCTTTGTTACCGTGATTATATACCCAATAGGTTTCAAGTTGCAGCCAGGCGGCAAGTTCGTTCATCCCCAGGAACTGACATACAGTCAGTGACTGGGGGAACAAACGCAGCCAACAACGCTGCGGCTTGAAAGATGAAGGGTATTTTAATCGTCGCCGTTCAGGCCTGCACGGTTGAGTAAGAACTGTGACAGCAGCGCGACCGGACGACCGGTGGCCCCTTTGGCCTTGCCGGAACGCCATGCGGTGCCGGCGATATCCAGGTGCGCCCAGCTGTACTTGCGGGTAAAGCGCGATAGGAAGCAGGCTGCGGTGATAGCCCCGCCCGGACGGCCACCAATGTTCGCCATATCGGCAAAGTTGGAGTCCAGTTGCTCGTAGTACTCGTCGGACATCGGCAAGCGCCACGCGCGGTCGCCGGCCTGTTCGGACGCGCCGATCAGTTCGTGTGCCAGCGGGTTGTGGTTCGACATCAAGCCCGTGATGTGGTGGCCCAGCGCGATCACGCAGGCACCGGTCAGGGTGGCAACGTCAATCACCAACTCTGGATCGAAACGCTCGACGTAGGTCAGGGTGTCGCACAGCACCAGGCGGCCTTCGGCGTCGGTGTTCAGCACCTCGACGGTCTGGCCGGACATGGTGGTCAGCACGTCGCCCGGACGATAAGCGCTGCCGCCCGGCATGTTTTCACAGCCGGCCAACACGCCGATCACGTTCAGCGGCAGGTTCAGTTCCGCCACCACACGCATCACGCCGTATACGGTGGCTGCGCCACACATGTCGTACTTCATCTCGTCCATGCCATCGGCAGGTTTGATCGAGATGCCGCCGGCATCGAAGGTCAACCCTTTGCCCACCAGCACGATCGGCTTAGCGTCCGGGTTCGGATTGCCCTTATATTCCATCACCGACATCAATGACTCGTTGCGCGAACCTGCGCCAACCGCCAGATAGGCGTTCATCCCCAGCTCTTTCATCTGCTGTTCGCCGATGACGCGGGTGGTGATGTTGGTGCTGAACGCGTCCGCCAGTTGGCGAGCCTGCGAAGCCAGATAGCCGGCGTTACAGATGTTCGGCGGCATATTGCCGAGATCTTTCGCGGCTTTGATGCCGGAAGACACCGCCAGACCGTGCTGGATCGCACGTTCACCGCTGGTGAGTTCACGACGGGTCGGCACGTTGAACACCATTTTACGCAGTGGACGACGTGGCTCCACTTTGTTGCTTTTCAGCTGATCGAAGGTGTAGAGCGTTTCTTTAGCGGTTTCTACCGCCTGACGCACCTTCCAGTAAGTGTTACGGCCTTTCACGTGCAGCTCGGTCAGGAAGCAGACCGCTTCCATGGAGCCGGTATCGTTAAGGGTATTGATGGTTTTTTGAATCACCTGTTTGTATTGGCGTTCATCGAGCTCGCGCTCTTTGCCACAGCCAATTAATAGGATGCGTTCGGAGAGAATGTTAGGTACATGGTGCAGCAGTAACGTCTGCCCGACTTTACCTTCCAGTTCGCCACGGCGCAGCAAAGCGCTGATATAACCATCACTGATTTTGTCGAGTTGTTCTGCGATAGGGGACAAGCGGCGCGGTTCGAAAACGCCGACTACAATACAGGCACTGCGCTGTTTTTCCGGGCTACCGCTTTTTACACTGAACTCCATGCACTCTCCTGAATCTTAAAGACAAAGGCGGACGCTACGGCTAGAATGACGCACTCCGTAACGATCTCCGGCCATCGAGTTAACTAACTATGTTAACCTGAACGGCGTAAATTGCTCTGTTTTGGCGACTATAAGTAAGTTCCTATAGGACACCCAAATGCTAGATGTTGTAATACTATTTTAGCTGTGTCTGTTGCCATATGATGAGAATAAATGGCGGATTAGCGATGAAACTATCGATTTTCCTGCAAAAAGACAAGTTTTCACAGGCGTAATAAGCGTGATCATCATAAGATATCTGGTACGGGAAACGCTAAAGAGCCAAATCGCAATCTTGTTCATCCTGCTTCTGATCTTCTTTTGTCAGAACTTGGTCAGGGTGTTAGGCGATGCGGTGGACGGCGATGTCCCGACAAATTTAGTTCTTTCTTTGCTCGCATTGGGTGTGCCGAAGATGGCGCAGCTAATCCTGCCATTAAGCCTGTTTCTTGGCTTATTGATGACGCTTGGGCGGCTGTATACCGATAGCGAAATCACCGTGATGCATGCCTGCGGGCTGGGTAAACGTACCCTGATCATCGCGGCAATGGTGCTGGCACTCTTCACCTCCGTGATTGCGGCGGCCAACGTGTTCTGGGTTGGGCCCTGGGCCTCGCGCTATCAGGACGTGGTGGTGTCCGAAGCCAAAGCTAACCCGAGCATTGCCGGGCTGGCAGAAGGGCAGTTCAAGACGTCGCAAGACGGTAACGCGGTGCTGTTTATCGGCAACGTTAAAGGCAGCACCTTCAACAATGTGTTCCTGGCGCAACTGCGGCCGAACGGCAACCAACGCCCATCCGTGGTGGTGGCTGAACACGGCCAGATCAACCAGTTGAAGGACGGTTCGCAGGTGGTGACGCTGGATAAAGGCACCCGCTTTGAAGGCACCGCGATGCTGCGTGACTTCCGCATTACCGATTTCAACGACTATAAGGCGGTGGTAGGCCACCGTGCGGTCGCCGTGGACGGTAACCAGGCCGAGCAGATGTCGATGAAGACGCTGCTGGAGTCTGACGATCCCGACGCACGCGCCGAGTTCCATTGGCGCCTGACGCTGGTGGTGTCTGTGGTGCTGATGGCCTTGCTGGTCGTGCCGCTCAGCGTGGTGAACCCACGACAGGGCCGCGTGCTGAGCATGCTGCCGGCGATCCTGCTGTATTTGATATTCTTCCTGCTGCAGACCTCGCTGCGTTCTAACGCCGGTAAAGGCAAGCTGGACCCGATGCTGTGGCTTTGGCTGGTCAACGCCGTGTACTTTGCGATCGCGCTGGCGCTGAACCTGTGGGATACCGTGCCGATGCGTAAGCTGCGTGCACGCCTGAGAGGAGCGGCCTGATGTTTGGTGTTTTAGACCGGTATATCGGTAAGACGATTTTCAACACCATCATCATGACGCTGTTCATGCTGGTGTCGCTTTCCGGCATCATCAAGTTTGTCGATCAGCTGCGCAGAGTGGGCCAGGGTGACTATACGGCGCTGGGCGCCGGGATGTTTACCCTGCTGAGCGTGCCGAAGGACATCGAGATCTTCTTCCCGATGGCGGCCTTGCTGGGCGCACTGCTTGGGCTGGGGCAACTGGCGACGCGCAGTGAACTGGTGGTGATGCAGGCGTCTGGTTTTACCCGCATGCAGATCGCCGGTTCGGTGATGAAAACCGCGATCCCCCTGGTGCTGTTGACCATGGCGATTGGCGAGTGGGTTGCCCCGCAGGGCGACCAGATGGCGCGTAACTACCGTGCGCAGCAGATGTACGGCGGTTCACTGCTTTCCACCAAGAGCGGCCTGTGGGCGAAGGACGGCAACGACTTTATCTACATTGAACGCGTAGCGGGCGAGAAAGAGCTTTCTGGCGTGAACATCTACCACTTCAACGACCAGCGCAGGCTGGAGACGGTGCGCTATGCCGCCACCGCCAGTTTTGAAGACGGCGTGTGGAAGCTTTCGCAGGTGGATACGTCCGACCTGACCAACGAAAAACAGGTTACCGGCACCCAAACGCTGACCGGCGAATGGAAAACCAACCTGACCCCGGACAAACTGGGCGTTGTGGCGCTGGACCCAACATCGCTTTCTATCAGTGGCCTGCACAACTATGTGAAGTACCTGAAACAGAGCGGCCAGGAAGCCAACCGCTACCAGTTGAACATGTGGAGCAAGGTGTTCTCGCCACTTTCCGTTGCGGTGATGATGCTAATGGCACTGTCGTTCATCTTCGGGCCGCTGCGCAGCGTACCGATGGGCGTACGCGTGGTGACCGGTATCAGCTTCGGCTTCTTGTTCTACGTGCTGGACCAGATATTTGGCCCGTTGAGCCTGGTGTACAACATGCCGCCGGTACTGGGCGCGTTGCTGCCAAGCATGCTGTTCTTGTTGATCAGCGTGTATATGCTGCTAAAACGCAAGTAGCGGCATTACGGGCTGTTTAAGAAGGCGTAGCCATTGGGGTGCGCCTTTTTTGTTTCTGGGGCCCAGCAGCACGCTACTGCTGATATGACTACGTACGGGCGCACGTTATCGCCGATGTCATCCGCAGGGGCGCTGCATGCCGCGCCCGTGCTGTTTACCACAGGTATCGCCGATATTATTCGTAGGGGCGCTACATGCCGCGCCCGTGCTGTTTACCGCAGGTATCGCCGATGTCATTCGTAGGGGCGCTGCATGCTGCGCCCGTGCTGTTACCGCAGGTATCGCCAATGTCATTTGTAGGGGCGCTGCACGCTGCGCCCGCGCTGTTTGCCGCAGGTATCGCCGATATTATTCGTAGAGACACTGCTTATTTCGCCCACAAAACGGGCTTAATATAAGCATGTCGGCGTTTTTTTCAGCACTTAACTCATTGAACAACGGATAAGTGTTGCGTGCGGATCGCTGAAAGGTATAATGCACACGTTTTCCGCATACTACTTGCAGTGCCGAAGTGGCGAAATCGGTAGACGCAGTTGATTCAAAATCAACCGTAGAGATACGTGCCGGTTCGAGTCCGGCCTTCGGCACCATTAGTCAATTAAATCCTTATTTTGTAAGGATTTTTTTGTTTCTAGACCTCAATATCGCGTCGCCCTACTACAAAAGGGTATACGAGGCGATGTCTCAACGTTATAACCTCTATCGTCGAACCAGCGGCATTTATGTTGTCCGCATTAGCGTTCCCCAACGTCTTCGTCGATACGCAGGACAGTGTGAGATTCACACTTCAACAGGCACTCACGATCTTCAAGAAGCAAAGCAGAAGTCTGCGATCCTGTTGGCGGTCTGGTATCAGACCTTACAAGAGTATGAACAATTGGATTATCGAACTTTAAGTGACTGCGCCCCGCTACTTGCCGGGGACGGTATGATTTCGCTTGCTAACTTTGCTCAGTCAATCGAGTTACCCGTTGCCCAGTTAATTCAGTCGGTGATGAATCGCAACCTGCCAGTGTTCTGGCTGGCGACGGGTGAGGCTGCTTTCTACGTGCAGAACCGCAGTGAGGTTGAAAGAGACCCAGCAACAGGTGGTTTCGTGCTTAACAGTGTGTTTGCGGTGGGTGTTGAAGGTTTTGCGGAAGGTTATCTACAGCCATTCAAACCGAAATATACGCTACAATGTCTACTGGCTAATGGTGTGTCAGAAGAAGAGGCGGCTTTCCGGGCCAGTGGAGACAATCGCAACGGCGGTTGGTTTTTTGACTTACCCGGTGTCAGCATCACTCCTGATAACCTGACGATCAATAATGTCCATGCAGAAAGTCTCCGACTTGACTGGCTGGCTAAAAGCACTCCACCAGCGGTTAGCATTCATCACTCTGCATTTCTTCCCTCTCCTGTTGCTGTAATCGCTAACGAGTATGTGCATCGCAGGCATTACTCAAAGAACCTGTCGTGGCTGTGTGATGAGTATTTGAAACATCGAAGCAAGGGGAAAGTCTCCGAGGCTGCTGTCAGAGATATTCGCTACTATTTCGATCTCATGATTGAGCTGATGGGTGATATTAATCTAGAAAACTTCGATCGTGACTTTCTGAGGGATTATGAAAGTAAGTTACGCCAAATTCCGGCAAACCGAAATTTAGCAAAAACGAAACATGGCGTTAAAACACTTGATGAGCTGATCGTAAAAGCCGCGGAAAGCGGTGATAAGTTGATGTCTGATGATGCCGTAAGAAAATATATAAATGGCTTATACGGTGCTATGAAATGGGCTGTTGATGATGGTAAGTTCCTTAAATCGCCGTGTGATAACTTTTTCCCGCGTGACGATAAAGAAGATAGAGATCAGGATCATACTCAAGTTTTTGAACCTGCTGATCTCTTGGCTATTTTCTCGTTTCAATGGTTTAAAAATGGCACAGTAGAACGTAATAAACAGGGGCGTTTCCACCATTATCGACCGTTTCATTATTGGATGCCTCTACTTGGTTTGTTTACAGGGGCAAGAGTCAACGAATTGGCGCAGTTACTATTGGATGACATTCTTGAAGAGGACGGAGTATATTACTTTAATCTTGAAAGTGATGATAAAAGTAACAAGAAGCTCAAAAACGCAAATTCTCGCCGCAAGATCCCCATACATACAACGCTTATTAAGCATGGGTTGATCGAATATGCTCAGTCTTTGAGACATGCCGGGTATGACAGGCTATTTCCTGAGATTAAGCACAATAAAAATAAGGGTTTTGGTAAACCTGTTTCTGCTTGGTTTGATGACTCTTTACTTGGTAATCGATTGAATATGGTGAGGGACAGAAGCAAAGCTTTTCACTCATTCCGGCATACAGTCTCGACTTTGCTGAAAGAAAAGGGTGTTAGCTCCGAACTTCGTGCTCAATTGGTTGGACATGTGCGTGGCAAAACGGAAACAGAGGTTCGATATAGCAAGGATTTGAAACCGATTCATATGGTTGAAATTGTTGAGAAACTTTATTTTCCGCTGCCTGATATAGCTAAATTCAACATTCCTGATGGTTTGGATGCTCTCAGGGATGCACTCCGAAGAAAGCGGGATTAGGGGCTAATCTCATCATACATCACTAAGACGTGCCAGAGCGATTTTGTCACGTTCTCTATCAAGGGTAGTGAAATCATTATGTGGGAATCTGTGGCACGCTTTGAGAGCTTCTGGTTAAGCCAGATGACTAACGATTGCACCCGCAGCCCGTCCACACTTGCCTGCGGCAGCCTTATCACTGTTTTAATGCTGCCGCAGGCATGCTTTCAGCGCTGTCAACGGCGATAATCAGGCAGTAACATCCGGGTCATGCAGTGAGATACTAAACGATACTACATCTATCCCGTGACGTTGGTGTAGGGAACGCTGATTTCCCGCATGATGGTGTGAAACGCAGCTCCGGTGTCTTTGTGTAATGTGTATTGCAGTATTTCGACGGTTCTCAAAGCGTTATCTCCGGTGATAGCTTTTGGGGACTTGTTTGATGGTGGAGATAAACCTAACTGGGTTGATCCGTGAGGCCGCAACTAATCAGACTGCTATTCGTAAGTAGACCGCGATATGCGGCCCAGACGTTCTGGGAAGCTATCTGGCACGTTTTCTATAAAGGGGCGTAGATTTGTAGGTTTCAGATTTGTGGCTCTCTCCGGGGCGTTTGGTTTAGCCGAATACATGCAGTCCATTGTTTGAGAATATTTTAGTTTTAGTTCTCAATCTTTGTGTTCCAGAGTTGTTCCACCCTTTTCAGGCTCTGGTATTGTTGTTTTAAAGCACTATCAGGTGCATCAGGAGCTATCCTGTCAAACAATTCCCTGTTTGTGTCTTTGAGCGCTTCGTTCAGTAGCAGAGTGGTCATTTCATGCTTGGCTTGCATGTGCCTAAACTTCGCAAAATTCCTGTCCGCTCTTCGCTCACTACTGTAAATCCAATACCCCAAATACAGAGAGAAAATGGACATAGATACAACAACGGAAATGATAGGCTTAAAACCGTAGTGAAAGCCCACAAAGAGGCCTATTACAGCACCAACACACATTAATACA
This sequence comes from Serratia sp. CoH_122_TC_1, assembly GCF_058191755.1. Taxonomy (NCBI): domain Bacteria; kingdom Pseudomonadati; phylum Pseudomonadota; class Gammaproteobacteria; order Enterobacterales; family Yersiniaceae; genus Serratia; species Serratia sp. CoH_122_TC_1. Next base: position 116,386 of record NZ_JBXWLA010000004.1, on the reverse strand, counting down.
ACGGAAAATATCATGGTTTTTAGAAAAAGCTCCGTTTTTCCCATAGAACACCTACCGTTAAAAGAATTCATTATTTGAGCCATTATGCCACTATAAGGATGATTCTGCCGCCTCCGAAGTTTTTACACGGGTGATAGTCCACCAGCTTGGCACAACAGACCTCACGTCAACTGCCGGAAAGTTGTTACTTTCGATGTTAGCAGCGGTCGCTGAGATGGAACGCGATTTACTGATAGAAAGAACTCAGGCAGGGCTAGCAAGAGCGAAAGCTGAGGGTAAGAAATTGGGTAGCCCCTCTAAAACGACACCAGAGCAACGAGAAGCAATTTTATCAAAAAAGCTAACAGTGATAGCATTAGTTCTATATCACGTTGCTACGGGGTTTCTAGGGCTGCTATAGCCGGTATTGTTTAGTCTTCAGTTCTTTGAGGCGCTGATAATAACTAACTATCAGCGCTCATTTCTGTATCAGAGTTTCTCTTGGTTATCTCGTCAATTCGCATCCAGTTTGAACTACGCGGCTTATATACTCTGGGGATTTATCTTTCTGATCCACATAAACAAATGCTAGTAATGAGTAGAAAAGATCAATCTCTCGTCCTGATACTTTTCCCGATTTTTCAATTGTTTGAATCCTCTTCACATACTGCTTTTTTGTGATTCCCGCATCTCGATCTCGCGCCATATGTTCCGCAACATTTGCTGTGTTTTCGCAAACTGAAGGTTCATTGCTTGTTTGGTTAGTCGCTAGTTGCGTGTGTATGACTGGTTGCTGAACTCCTGTTGCTGCGAACGTATCGAAAGTAGCTAGACTCAGAAATAGTGCATAACCCATTGATATAGTTTTAAGTGGCTTCCGTTTCATACAAATCCTCATGTTTTGATGTGTTACCCAGGACTACATTTTGTTTGCTGCCATGATTATTAAATACTGGGTTTGAAATGTCACGATTAGTGAGTGGCCTGTTAGTGGTCAACGCGCCACATTTCAGGGATGAAAACGAACCTGCGATCTATTTTTGGAAAACGAGTTAAAGATCTGCGTATAGCAACCGGGCTTAGTCAGGAGGCTTTTGCTGATCGCTGCGGTTTTGCACGTAGCTACATGAGCAGAATTGAGAGAGGTGCTTCGAATGCTTCTCTTGATGCTATTGAGACACTTGCGAATGCCTTGAAAGTAAATGCATCAGAGCTACTCAAAGATGAGACGTTTGAGGAAAATACAACCAACTTGCTTGTGCCTTATGCCGCTGATGGCACATGTTTTCATCCCGGATTATCAAGTCCTCGAGATGGGAGCTTTCGAGTTGGCGAAAAAATGTCTCAAAAGCGATTTAGCACGTTTTTGGAAGCTCTTGAATACTTGAGGGGTATGGAGACAGCTAAATGGCGCAGGCCAAACTCTGCAGGAAACTGGGGGCTGGTATCAGCAGTGCGTTGGGATGTTCTCTGCGAGAAATAAGTCTAGCGTTAATATAAGGATCATTTTTTCGACTGCCGGAATTTTTGAAAGCTCCCTATCCATGAATACCTTTCGTTTTCTAGGGGTTCAATTTTTGTATCGCTAAAGCATAGTTCTGTTTCACCGATACGCATAGATGTGCGATCTTTCGGGATTGCCTATAGTTCTATGAAACGAATGATACGTTTCATTTTGATTCTATTTAATCAAGATCATCTGTATGTCATGCGTTCATGGACTGCTCTAAACACTCTATGCTACGTTTTTCATTCATCATTATGATTACTATACTTTAAGTCACTATGTTTTAAGTTATTAGGTAACTGTCCGCTGACCCAGTAAACATACGGGGATTTCGAAATAATATCCCGCACTTTTTTGGATTGGCGGTTTACGGGCGAAGATTCCTCAGTGCCTCTCTTACCCGATTACTTAGTTCAGCATCAGCTTTCAAATGGCTACTTTCTGCTCGCAATCTGCCTTTCTTGTCACGTTGTCCAATTGTGCTAAACGAGTGTAAGCCGCGCTCTGCTGTTGCGTCTCTATATTCCCGATTCCAGTTGATTGAGGTCAACTTGAACAGATCACCTTTTGCCAGCGTTACCGCAGGTATTGGACGGCGGAGTGTGAATAGACTAGCTAAGGTTTCGAACTTGAAAGATGGAAGCCCGGAGAGCAGGTCAAAGCCGTGTTGTTGCAGTGCGTAGCCCTTTAATGTCACCTCAACGCGGGCACAGCACTGATTAGCCGGTAGAGGCAGTTTGTTTTTGTCGGTTATTTTGTAATAGCACTGCCATGAAATGGCGTCATTTTTGTTACCGATCCGCAGGTTATGCACGGGATTGATACGATTACCGGGCTTGTCCAGAAATTGGTTTTTCCGGAGATCGCTATTATATTGCCGGTGATTGCTGCCCGGCACGAACAGGCTTGTTTGCAGCCGGTATATAAGGGCGCGAGTTGCTTCCTCCGATTGTTGCTTATGCAAAAAATCGCAGCTGATCTCGATACCTGTGATTGTAGGTTCGGATGCGAAGGGATAGCGTTCGGCTAAATTGTCGAGTGTTGCGCACAGTTGCTGGTAGTTGTTAGCGAGATCGTCATGTAAACGAATGCGGAACGTATTGGCAGTATTGCCCGACTGAACATCTATTGTGCCAGCCCACCAGTGATCAATGCCAGTTATCTCCGCAAGTGCTTTGCGAACGTGTTGATGTTGCGTGCGACGCGAGGTGTGGATCTCCACATCTAGCCAGTCAATGACGGCGGTAGCCCTGAAAGGTTTCAGGGTGATTTCCGGTATCTGTTGATTAAGATTCATTGTATGCATTTCAGATTGCCACTGAGAGAGGGCGAGTGCTCCAGTGTCGCTTGTCGGTTAAATCGATTTCAATTTCTTGGATAGAAAGCATATATGCTTTGGCTGGCAAAGGGCGTAGTCGGGATGCTTTTTCTACAAACTCAAAAATCTCACTAAACAGATAAACCGGACGAGGATGGCGACTATCAATTATCCGACCAACTGGTAGCAAAGTCTCGCCGTAGTAAGATGCTTTACCGCGCCGCATATCTGCTAAAAGGTTATCCCAAACCCGACAATTCCCCAGTTTGTATCTCAAGTAATATGCCGTCTCGCTTGCTGAAAGAGTCTTAACTTTCATAGATTATCCCCTTTAATCAACTGTTGGTGCGATCATGAGATGCAATTGATCCCGTAGGTTGTTCTGGATAATGACAAATGGCTCACCACCCATTACCTCATTTCGATAGCCAGTCAGCAATGTGAATGCCACAAACGAACTATCACGGGTGGTGATGGTTGCACCGCCCAGCTCAATTTGAAGCTGTTCGTCATTGAGCCGCCAGTAACCATTACCAATAATTTCATGAATGGTATTGGTTTCTACCGGCCCTGTCTCAGCGAATGCCATTAGCTGCTCAGTCATTAGTTCTTCTGTCAGAGCAGCTCGCAGCAAAGCTGCTTTGTTTGACGCATCAGGGTTAGCGTTTAGCAAGCTACGCGCCCATACCTTCCAGTCTGTTCCCCGTTTTGCCGCCAGCATATCGATAGCCGTCCATGCGCTTTCATCAAGTTTTAACGAGGTGCGACCTGTTCCAATAAGGTTGGCAGTCCTGATTTTAGGTTTATTACTCACAATTTACCCTCCTCTGTATTAATAACTTTATGAAATAATAACATACAAAACAAATTTAACACAACATAGGATGTCAATTGCTTCCTATTGTTCTTTTAGTTATAGTGACTACATATTAAACGTTCGTTTTTCAATGTGGTCAGGTAGGGCACAAGCATGGCAAATAGTAAATTCATTACTTACTATCGAGTATCGACTACCCAGCAGGGAAAAAGCGGCTTAGGTTTGGAGGCGCAACGAGCAGCAGTGAAGTTGTATTTAAAAGGTGGTGATGGGTCTGTTGTCTCAGAGTTTGAGGAGGTCGAAACTGGTAAGGGATCAAATGCGCTTGATAAGCGTCCTCAGCTACGGGCAGCACTTGCTGCTTGTAAGAAGTATGGTGCGACGCTTTTGATAGCTAAGTTGGATAGGTTAGCGCGTAATGTTCATTTTGTATCCGGGTTACTGGAAACTGGGATTGATTTTGTTGCCGCAGATATGCCGCAAGCCAACAAAGTAATGATTCAGATGCATGCAGTAATGTCTGAATGGGAGCGTGACCAGATTAGCTCCCGAACAAAAGCAGCTCTCGCGGTTGCTAAGGAGCAAGGGAAGGTTTTGGGCGCAGCAGGAAGCGTTAACCTCAAAAGTAACACCGAAGCTCGTAGACAGGTTGCACAAACATTCGCAGAAAATCTGCGTCCGCTTATCGAAAGCTGGAAAGATCGTGGGCTGTCGCAACGAAGAATGGTTGAGGTATTGAATATGGCTCGAACTCCAGCCCCGAAAGGCGGCGAGTGGCGTTTGTCGCAGCTCCAGCGGGTGATTAGTCGGTTAGATTTATAATTCATTTATTTTCAACATTGATTGTGATCTACTAGTTTCCAAAGTTATTTCTTTGACGGTATACTTTTTTTGCTATTTCAGCTTAGCTGTCTGGCTTCTTTTTATAAAATTATGGCACCCTCTCAGGGGAAATGATAAAAATAAGAGGTAAGAATGAAAGGAACATTTTTGATTTTAGTTGCAGCAATATCTCTCTCAAGTTGTGCAAGTTCTACTGGAAAACCGGTTGAGGTTGTTAATGCAGATCGTGCTGGCGGCATCGTTACTGTTGGCTTCGTTCATAACGAAAATTTGCCGTTAACTGATGATGGTAGTAAAGCTCGTTGGAGTGATGCTACAGGTATAGCTTCAAGAGTTTGCGCCAAATGGGGTTATGATCATTCGGAAGAGTTAACTCCTCATGCTCGAGTTGAAGGCCAGCGAAATATGTATGGTCAGTTAATGAATGGCAGCATCACCAAGCAATATCAGTGCGTCGGTGGCAATGTGAAGTAAGTGATATTTGATGGGCTGGTTTTATGGCTTAGTGTCAGTGTAAAGCCAGTTCTTGCAGGGCGATTGCACCGGTTATTCATTGGCTGGCTTTCTTACAAAGCACTCCTACGAACTAACAATTTTATCGAAGCGGTTACGTGATATCAGCAGGTTGCAGAGTGTTAGGTTCGAGTCCGGCCTTCGGCACCATATGTATGTAAATAGACCTCAACTGAGGTCTTTTTTTATGCCTAAAATCCAGTCCCCGCAAGGCTTTGCCCCGCTTTTCAGTCAACCGACGTCAATCTGAGTTACCCCACATCAACATGCTTGTGAGTATAGAACTGAGTATATATGCTGGTTCGATAATGCTTATATACTCACGGCAGCATATGGAAGGAATACCATCATGGCCCTGACTGATACCAAGGTGCGTTCGGCAAAACCTGAAGCAAAGGAATACTCGCTAGTAGATGGCGATGGCATGTTTTTGCTAATACACCCTAACGGCTCCAAATATTGGCGCTTTCGTTTCCGCTTTGGCGGTAAACAACACCTTATGGCTTTTGGTGTTTACCCCGAAACGTCACTAGCTGATGCTCGTCAAAAGAGGGAAGAGGCCAGGAGGCTTGTTGCTGCCGGTGTCGATCCTCGTGAGCATAAGCGTGCAGTAAAAGAAGAACAGGCTAAAGAGATCATAACTTTTGAATCTGTTGCCAGAGACTGGCACGCCAGCAATCAAAAGTGGTCTGAGTCGCACAGTGGCCGTGTTCTTAAAAGCTTGGAAGATAATCTGTTCGATGCGATTGGTAAGCGGAATATCGCTGAGCTAAAAACCAGAGATTTACTTATTCCCATTAAAGCCGTAGAGATGTCTGGACGTCTTGAAGTGGCGGCGCGTCTACAACAACGAACTACAGCAATTATGCGATTTGCCGTGCAAAGTGGTTTAATCGATTACAACCCCGCACAAGAGATCGCTGGAGCGGTTGCAACAGCTAAACGACAGCATCGTGCTGCGCTAGAACTTAATCGTATTCCTGAACTACTTCATCGTATCGACACATATACCGGCAGACCACTAACACGCTTAGCTGTCGAGCTGACGTTGTTAGTCTTCATTCGATCTAGTGAGTTACGTTTTGCTCGCTGGTCAGAAGTCGATTTTGAAAATGCTATGTGGACGATTCCTGGGGAGCGTGAACCGTTAGAAGGTGTGAAGCATTCACATCGGGGATCGAAAATGCGGACTCCTCATCTTGTTCCTTTATCCCGGCAAGCTCTATTGATTCTGGAAAAGATCAAAAGTATGAGTGGGAATCGCGAGCTAATTTTCGTTGGCGATCATGATCCTCGTAAGCCGATGAGTGAGAACACGGTTAACAAGGCTTTGCGTGTGATGGGCTACGATACGAAAGTTGAAGTTTGCGGTCACGGTTTTAGAACAATGGCTTGTAGTTCATTGATTGAGTCTGGATTGTGGTCGAAGGATGCGGTAGAGCGGCAGATGAGTCACCAGGAACGTAACTCTGTGCGTGCGGCTTATATCCATAAGGCCGAGCATCTAGGGGAGCGCAGGCTGATGGTGCAGTGGTGGGCGGATTATCTGGATGCGAATCGGGATAAGGGGGTTAGTCCGTTTGATTTTGCTAAGTTGAATAAGGGCTGATTAAAAGGGTTTCTATAAGGCGCGCCTCAGGCATGCCTTATTTTTTTTGCTAATTTTGGTGTTTGCAAGTTATTGACTCAGCTGTGCCACTGCAGATTTTGCAACGCACTGATTTTGAACAAGGGTCAAAGACACTGCTCCGCGAGCAGGGCATAATACAGCAATTAATCATTAGTACGGTTTCGTCTGATATGAGCACAATCACCCCCCACTACCGTAACGTACAGCAGTTGCTGCAAAGCCAATCCTTTTCTATCGATGAGTATCAGCGTGAGTACAAGTGGGAGAAGGAGAACATTGACGAGCTACTGTCTGATCTTCAGGGGAAATTCTTTAACTACTACAAGCAGGGTGATGAAACCAGCGCTATTAGTAACTATGGAGAGTATTTTCTTGGTTCTATCATTGTCAGCAAACGCAGCAACAAAAATTACTTGATAGATGGCCAGCAGCGAGTCACCTCTTTGACATTGTTGCTGATTTGCCTGTACCGATCTGCCGAGGAACAGAGGCTGCCGGTAGCCCAAACCTTAGCCCCACTTATTTTCAGTGACAACCTCGGTAACCCTAAGTTCAACCTCGACATCTCTGAGCGACTTCCTGTTATCAATGCCCTATTCAAGGGGGAAGCGTTCAATCCGGATGGTAAGGATGAATCCATACAAACCATGTACGCCCGTTATAGCGATATTGAAGCAAACGACTTGATGGCAGAGATAGGAAATGCATTGCCGCATTTCATCTACTGGTTGTTGACACGGGTAGGTTTGATAGAGATTGCCACTGATAACGACAGTTATGCTTACGCCATTTTTGAAACGATGAATGATAGGGGTAAGCCGCTTAGTCCGGTAGATATGTTGAAGGCATATTTATTGGCTCCGATTGAAGAACAGGATGCGCGACTACAGGCCAATCAAATCTGGAAACAGCAAGTCCTGGAATTGATCTCCTGGGGAGGGGAGCACGAACCGGAGCGAGATGCCAACTGTATTAAGGCGTGGTTACGGGCACAGTACGCAGAAAGTATCCGTGAACGTAAGGCGGGATCGGTCGATAAAGATTGGGAGTTGATCGGTTCAGTCTTTCACCGCTGGGTGCGAGAAAACAACTCTCGCCTGGGTTTGGGTAAAGCTCAGGAAAATCAGAACATGATGGCTGTAAGCTTTCCATTTTTTGCCAAAGCGTACCGACGTATCCTAAACAGCAGCAAGCATTACACACCGAAGCTACGAGCGGTCTACTACAACGCTCACAATGATTTTACTTGGCAGAATACGGTGCTCCTGGCATCGTTGATAGAAACTGACGACGACGAGACAGTGGACCGCAAACTGGCGGTCACAGCTACTTATTTGGACATCTGGTTGATGCGTCGAGTAGTGAATTATGTCCGGGTTGGATACTCAAGTGTGTCTTACGCTATGTGGTTATTGTGCCGGGAGATCAGGCGTAAACCGCTATCGGAGTTGGTAGCTATCCTCCAGAATAAGTTGGCAGATGATGATGTTACGTTCTCCGGCTACGCAGTAAAAGGACGCACGGGTATTGATGGTTTAGGGCTCAATCAATTCAGTCGCCGTTATATCTACCATTTGCTAGCACGACTGACAGAAGCAACTGAGATCGGCGCAGGGCGTACTGAGACATTTGATCGATTGGTGGACCGTACTCTCAAGAACCCATTCGACATCGAACATATCTGGGCTGATGATTACGAAATCGTGAAAGATCAGTTCAGTACTGAGCAGGAATTTCAAGATTGGCGCAATCATGTTGCGTCACTTTTACTCTTACCAGCAGATGTTAACCGGAGCCTGCAGGACAAACCGTTTCCCCTGAAGCGGGTGCACTATGCCAAACAGAACTTCTTTGCCGCAAGTTTGGACTCCAGTGTTTACGAACATCAGCCACAGTTTCAGCAGTTTTCTACCAAATATGAGCTGCCTTTCAAATTCGCTGAGGTATTCGATAAAGCGGAGCAACAGGTACGCCGGAAACTGATTGCGGGATTGGTAGAATTAATTTGGTCACCGAATCGTTTATGTGAGGCCGCCCATGTCTGAGCAACCACTACAGAACTCGCTTTTTGAGGACGATTACCTGCTACGGGAACTTGGGCAGGTAGCACATGTTCCACAGGTCGCTTTAACAGAGTTAGTTGCTAACGCCTGGGATGCCGGAGCGTCACGAGTAGACTTGGTTTTACCTACCGAAATAGGTGGAATATTGACTGTGACAGACGATGGTCATGGTATGACCCCGGAGCAATTTAAAAAGCGCTGGATGACTTTGCGCTACACCCGCGAGAAGTATCAAGGTTTCAATGTAGAGTTCCCTACCGGACGAACTGCCCGCCCGCGAAAGGCTTACGGTCGCAATGGCATTGGTCGCCATGGCTTGCTTTGTTTTGCTGACGAATACGAAGTGAAAACATGGCGCGATGGTATTTTGGCAACCTTCGTTGTTGGCACCGGAGCTGGTTCTAGTCCTTTCGTGTGTCGTAGTGAGACTGAGGAGAAACACATAGGCTCCGGTACACGATTGCAGGTACAGGTAACACGCAAACTGCCAGATGCCGATGAAATACTCACTGTATTATCCGCCCGCTTCATCCACGATCCTGAATTCGAGGTGCGTGTTAATGGCAAGTTACGACCCTTTACTGAGATTGATGGGCGAATAAGTGAAGAGACCTTGTGCCTCAGTGCAGGACGTCATGCCAAAGTGATTGTCATCGACTCAACTCGTCTGAATCATTCTTCTTTGCACCAAGGAATTGCATTTTGGGTACAGCACAGATTAGTTGGGACCCCGTCATGGGCTGTTGGACAGATAGCCAATTTCGACGGCCGTACACGCTTTGCCCGGCGTTACAAGGTTATCGTTGATACAGAAGGTTTCGAATCTGATGTTGAACAAGACTGGACCGCTTTTTGTCCCACTGATTCTGTAAATGAGTTATATCAGGCTACCGCTGAGCACATTCGTGATGTTGCACAAAGGCTTGCTGTGGAATTTACTGAAATTACATCAGAGGATGCTCTGATGCAAAACCGCTCAGAGTTAGCAACCTTGGGTCAGGGGGCCCGCTTGGGAGTGGCTGAATTCACTACAGCGGTAGCTCAAGAGCATCCGACTGTCTCCCCAGAATTTCTTGCCACAGCAGTTAAGGCGCTTATTCATCTTGAAAAGACCAAGAGCGGAGCCGCATTACTGGAAAAGCTTGCTACTTTGCAGCACGACGATATAGAGGGTTTAGATCGGTTACTGGCTGAATGGACAGTCAAGGACGCGTTGCGGGTCCTTGATGAAATTGACAGTCGACTCAGCGTGGTAGAAACAATTCAGCGTTTGGCTGATGATCCTGATACGGATGAGTTACACACTCTACATCCATTGATTTTACGTTCTCGTTGGTTGTTTGGTCCTGAATTCGAATCGCAGGAATATTGCTCGAATATGACATTACAATCTGTAGCCCGCGAACTATTCAAAAGCCCTGGTGCTCAATTTATAAACGAGCGCAATCGTCCTGATATTGTAGTTTTGCCTGAAAAAACAACGTGGCAAATGACTGGCATCGAGTCATTTGATCCAGTAGATGTGTCTCTTGTTCAAATGCAACAGGTTTTGGTAATTGAACTGAAGAAAGGCGGATTTGAGCTCACAAGAAAAGAGGTGAATCAAGCTGATGGCTATGTACAGGACATTGCAGCATCAGGTTTGATAACAGGAACACCATTTATTAACGCTTGGGTCGTTGGGCAAAAGGTTGCGGCTGGTGTTGCCCGTGAGAAAGTTGTTGGTGATGGAGAACGCAATCCGTATGGGAGAGTTCGCGCTACGACTTTCGGTTCTTTGGTTGGAACAGCTAATGCACGATTGATGAAACTACGCCATGTTTTGGCAGACAGGTACGAAAGCACATCTACAGATGACCTTATCAATCGAGTGTTATGTCAACCCGTTCAGTCAGGCTTGAAATTCAAATAAGCATGAAAAGAATTTACTTCACCTCAGCGGACAAATTATATCTACACTATGGAGCTTGTTCATCGCTGAGGGTTGGCGTCGCTGAGGTTAATATGCTGCCTTACAAGGTTGAGCACCTTTAAGGTTTAGACCTTCTGCATTTTTTTAACCCATTACAACTGTTATTAAAAAGCTGACATACCCTAAAGGATTACTGATGGCCGTTAATCAGGCAAAAATATTTGAACAACTCGAGCAACTTACCCGTGAATTGGACCGTGATGAGTTCATTTATGGTTTTATGGCAGCCTTTGACTTTCCTAAAGCAACGATCACACAGGTTCGACAAGGTAGTAGCCGTAATATCGCAAAGGAAGCCGGTCATGTTGGTTTGAAAAATAAACTCTATTTTCAAAGCCTCAATGACAAAGAAGACCTTGATGAGGCTTTTGAGCGACGTATCACTGATCCAGTCATAGCGAAAAACAAGATACGTTTTGTATTAGTTACTGATTATGTTCGATTTTTAGCGTGGGATACATGTAGTAAAGAGAGACTCGATATTGAGCTAGATGAACTTTATAGCAACTATGGCTTTTTCTTACCTTTAGCTGGTTTAGAAAAGGCAATTATAAGTAGTGAGAACCCAGCAGATGTTAAAGCTGCAGAGAAGATGGGCAAGCTGTTTGATCTCATTCGTGTTCACAATGATCTCAGTAAACCAGAAGATATTCATGCGCTTAACGTCTTCCTGACACGTTTGTTATTCTGTCTTTTCGCCGAAGATACAGGTATTTTTGAACCAGCTCAGTTCACCTCTGCCATCAAGAGTTACACCGAGGAGGATGGTAGTGATCTAGATACATTCCTGTATCAATTATTCACCGTTCTTAAGGCAGCTCCAAATAGCCTGCCACGACAAAAGATACCTACTCACTTAGCGGCTTTTCCCTATGTAAATGGTGGGCTTTTTTCCACTGACGAGCCTATTCCAGAACTAGGAAAAAAAGGCCGTAAGATGCTGCTTGAATGTGGCACGATGGACTGGAGTGAAATAAACCCTGATATTTTCGGAAGTATGTTCCAGGCGGTGATTGACGTCGAGCAACGTAGTCGTTTGGGGCAGCATTACACGTCATATAGCAATATCATGAAGGTAATAAAACCTTTATTTCTAGATCCTTTGGAAAATGAACTTAATAAACAATGTCGTAGCGCGAAGGGTTTAAAGGCTCTACTAGTTCGTTTGTCCGAAATAAAGATATTTGATCCTGCATGTGGTTCAGGTAATTTCCTAATCGTATCTTACAAAGAACTACGCAAGTTAGAGATGAAAATCATTGATGCCCTTAAAGAACTGGAACCACAAGGTTTTTCGATGAGTGGGCTACATCTTTCACAATTTTATGGTATCGAAATTGACGACTTCGCTTGCGAAATAGCACGGTTATCCCTCTGGCTGGCCGAACATCAATTAAACAGCCAGTGGGAACAAGCGTTTGGTTTTGCTCCACCTGCATTGCCTTTGCGTGAGAGTGGAAATATCAAAAGTGGCAATAGCTTGCGACTTAACTGGAGTAATATCTGCCCTAAAGAAACTGACGATGAAGTGTATGTCATCGGCAATCCGCCATTTTTAGGCACTCAGGGGCGGTCTGAGGAGCAAAAAATGGACATGCAACTTGTGTTCAGTAACTTTGGACCTTTAGGAACTCTTGATTATGTTGCTTCATGGTTTTGGAAAGGTGCCCAATATATTTGTAATAGTAAAGCTGAATTAGCATTAGTGGCAACAAATTCCATCTGCCAGGGAGAGCAAGTAGCAATATTGTGGCCATCACTTTTTAAACTTGGGCTAAACATCCATCTCGCTTATCCAACATTTACTTGGGCGAATAATGCACGTGACAAAGCTGCCGTGCATGTAATCATTGTAGGGCTATCCAGCCAATCCAAAATGCATCGTCTCTATCAATTCGTCGAAGGGGAGTGGCATAGTAGGTTAGTGAACAATATCAGCCCATACTTAATAGAAGGAAATACTCTCGTTGTAGCGCCGCAAAGTAAGCCTATTTCTAAAGAAGTGCTTCCTATGGTTCGAGGAAATATGCCGTACGAAGGAGGGCATCTGCTTTTAAATAGACAAGAATATGATGAAATTTTAAAGCATGAGCCCCAAGCATCTAAATGGATAAAAAAAGTCATGGGTGCAGAGGAGTTTTTAAATTCAAAAGAGCGCTGGTGTCTGTGGCTTGTTGATGCAACCCCTGATGATTTAAAGTCTATGCCATTAGTCCTTGAACGAGTCAATAAAGTAGCAGAGGTAAGAAAACGTAACTCTGACAAAAGCGTTCAAAAATTAGCATGTAGACCTCATCAGTTCAGAGATATAAACAACCCAAAGAGTTACATTCTTGTTCCGGGTGTATCATCTGAGCGTAGGACGTATATACCAATTGGTTTTTTTTGCGGGGATGTAATTAGTACTAACAAGAATTTTATCCTTCCTGAAGGATCACTTTACGAGTTTGGAATTCTGACTTCAATCATTCATAACGATTGGATGCGGTTAGTTTCAATGCGGCTAGAGAGCCGATACAGCTATGGCAATAAAGTAGTGTATAACACTTTTCCTTGGCCAGATGTTACCAATGCTCAACGCAAAGAGATTGAAATATTAGCTGAGGAAGTCATTCTGACTCGTGAGGAATTCCCTGGCCAGACCTTGGCTGAGCTATATGATCCTGACAAGATGCCATCTGAGTTACTAACTGCACATCAAGCACTTGATAAAGCAGTCGATAGGCTTTATCGGGAGCGCCCATTTAAAGATGCTGCCGACCGGTTAAGCTATCTGTTAGCCCGCTATGAAAAATTAGCTCAAAAGTGATACTAAGTTTGCGGATGTTATGAATTCACAATAGCTAAAAGTATTTAGTAAATTTAAGGACTTATGATGAATAATCTTTTACATGTCGAGTATGGTCAAACAGGTCAAAGTTCTAGCCTTAACTCAATGGGTATGCGTGAAATGCAAGCCCGTGCTTTTGCTGAGCGTGGTAGCCAGTATCTTTTGATCAAAGCCCCACCGGCGTGTGGAAAATCGCGTGCACTTATGTTTCTTGGCTTGGATAAGCTGGAACATCAGAATTTGCGCAAGGTGATAGTCGCGGTCCCGGAAAAATCTATCGGGGGTTCATTTCAAGATACTAAGCTCAGTGAATATGGTTTTTTCGCTGACTGGATTGTTAAACCGGAAAATAACCTATGCGTAGATGGAGGTGAGTCGGGTAAGGTCAAAGCTTTCCAGCGGTTTATGACCAGTTATGACAAGATTCTTGTGTGTACTCACGCAACCTTGCGTTTTGCTTTTGAAAAATTAGCAGTGACTGATTTTGATAATTGTCTTGTAGCTATTGATGAGTTCCACCATGTTTCAGCCGACGGTGATAACCGCTTGGGTAGCCTCATAGATGATTTGATGAAAAAATCAAGTGCGCACATTATCGCTATGACTGGCTCTTACTTTCGGGGCGATACGGTGCCTATCTTGTTGGCCGAAGATGAAGCATTGTTCACAAAGGTTACTTATACCTACTATGAGCAGCTAAACGGTTACCAATACTTGAAATCCTTGGGTATTGGCTATCACTTTTACCAAGGTCCTTACATCGAAGCTTTACCCTCAGTTCTTGATGCCAGTAAGAAAACTATAATTCATATTCCAAATGTTAACTCTGGTGAATCCACTAAGGATAAGCATGGAGAAGTAGATGCTATTCTGGATGTTTTGGGAAATGTGTTAAAACGTGACTCGGCCACAGGTGTATACCATATTGAGGCTAAAGATGGACGTTTGCTTAAATTAGCTAATCTGGTCGATGATAACCCCATTGAAAGGCCAAAAATCCAAGCCTATCTGCGTAATATCAAAACTGCCGATGACATAGACATCATCATCGCGTTGGGTATGGCCAAAGAAGGTTTTGATTGGCCATTCTGTGAACATGTTTTGACCATCGGTTACCGTAGTTCGTTAACAGAAATTGTACAGATTATTGGCCGTGCCACACGCGATTGTATTGGCAAAAAACATGCGCAGTTCACCAACTTAATTGCCCAGCCAGATGCGCAGGATGATGATGTGAAATCATCGGTCAACAACATGCTAAAAGCGATTACGACCTCGTTATTAATGGAACAGATTCTTGCCCCCAGTATCCAGTTCAAACCTCGTTCGCAATGGGACGGAAAACCACTACCGCCGAATACCTTATTAGTTGACGATTCATCAAGCACACCTGTATCTCAAAAAGTGCTCGACATTCTTAATGGCGACAAGAATGAGATTATGGCCACGTTAATGGCTAACGAACAAACGGTAAAAGAAGCAATCAGTGAAACCACACCTTCTGAGACTATCACTCAGGTGGCATTGCCTGCAGTGATTCAAACTCTTTACCCTGACTTGACTGAAGAAGAACAAGAACAAATAAGGCAGGGTATCCTACAAAGTATGCTAATTACTCAGCAAGGTGGATTGTTCGAGGGTGAAGACCTGCCACCTGATGCCGTAATAGACATGGGAGATAATTCTGGGATGGAATCCAGTTCAAGCGTTGTTGGAAAACAGTTTCTTAAAATGGGCGAGAAGTTCCTTTGCATAGACAATCTTGATATAGATCTGATTGATTCTATTAATCCATTTCATGGCGCTTATGAGATCCTCTCTAAATCGGTTACGGCTCCTATGCTGAAAACCATTCAGGAGGCTGTCAGTGCCAGTAAATCTCAAGTTTCTGAAGAGGAAGCTGTAATCCTTTGGCCGAAGATTAAACAATTCAAAAAAGAGCACGGACAAGAACCATCGTTGAACTCAAGTGACCCGATTGAAGTACGGTATGCGGAAGCTTTAGCGTTTATACGTAAGATGAAACAGCAACAGATGGCAAAAAAGGGACAGTAATATGATCCGTTTATCGACTAATCACCTGTCTGGTAAATCGACATTGAATAGCATCATTTCAGAGGACGATGAATTCGACCTGCTTGACGTGCAACCGCTAAAACCCAAATCTGGCTTAGTTAATCTGTATGGTAATCAATTTTCAGAAATCGTAGCGTATTACGAACAGCATGGTCGGCTTCCAACTGAAGGAAATACGGTATCTCTTGATGAAAAGCGCCTTGCAAGGCGCTTAAAGAGTATTAAAGAGAACCCGGACCTGTGTTTACAACTAAGATCCATAGATTTCTATAACTTACTTGAATCAAATAGTTCGGACTATATACATACCAACTTGGCCGCAGAGTCTGAATCACCCGCTTATATCAATAAATCAGAACTTGTTACCTCATTGGAAGACATATTTGCAGATGACGATGACGAACTATTAAATTTCGATGAGCCTGATATTTTCAGTATTACGCATGTTTCGGTTGATAGAAAAGAGCAACCCGATGAAATTGCTCAGCGGCAGCCTTGCCCCGATTTCCAGCGGTTTGAGCCTCATTTTCTTCAATTACGGGGTGGTTTAAAAAATGGCATTTTTTCCCTGGAACGTTTTACGCACAAGTTGAAAATTAGCGAAGGCGACTTTTTTGTTCTTAACGGCGTGGTTGGCTACGTGCATAGTGCTGGTGAGCGTCTGCGTGAATACAGTACTTATAATGCGCGTTTACACCTGATATTTGAAAACGGCACTGAAATGAATATGCTCTATCAGTCCTTAACTCATGGCTTAGTGAGGGACAAAGAAGGGCGAAAAGTGCAACTCAATGGTCAGAAACTGATACCTTCAGATGTTTCTGTTCCATCTGGTTTAGTTTATATACTTGCAACTAAGAGTAAAGATCCAGCGCTCATACCTTATAAACAAAATTTATACAAAATTGGTTTTACTGAAACGACTGTAGAACAGCGAATCAAAAATTCTGAAAAAGACCGTACTTTTCTTGAGGCACCTGTCAGAATTGTAGCCACCAGCCAATGTTTCAATTTAAATGCACAAAAACTTGAAGCCTTAGTACATGGCTTTCTAGCAACGCGTCGCCTTAATATTACACTCAAAAGTCATACTGGACAGGTTTATACACCGAAAGAATGGTTTCATGTCCCTCTGGCTACAGTACAGGCTGTAATCCAATATATTGTGGATGGTACTATTTCGCAATATCGTTTGGATAACACAACAGGCAAGATTGTAGCGAAACGTTGATAATTATGATTGTGTAATTAATGTTTATATCAAAAATAGTCATTGCAGCTATTTTAGATGTAAGTGATTATCCTGAACAGGTCTTCATAAATTGCAGAGTATCACTGCGCTGCTGTTTATGAAGGTCTGAACGCATTCTGCTGCAGATAAACCTAACCATCTCAAGCCTGTAATAATAAAATTGATCCTCTGCATAAGTTAATTTAGGTTAACCCTCTTTTGAATGGTTAAGCTCGTAGTAAATCGCCAATTGTCGCAGGCTTGATATTTCAAGGTTGATAACGGGTTTGCCAGCGCGATCTTTTCTTTCAGAGACATCTGGGTTTAACAAAAAGATACGAAAATATCTCACATTTTCTGTTGCCAAAATTTCTTCAACATAATGGCCGAACCGCCCTTTATCCATAAGGTTCTTATCGATATATAGACGAATGGGTTTATCGTCATGTTTATCGAAGAAGTGAATGAGAAAACCACGACCATAGCGTTTAACTAAAGAGCCACCGCCGAAAATGACACCAGCGTATTGGTTTGTTAGCCCTTTCTGAATATGCGTTATATATTTATAGAAATAAACCTTCCCATAGTTTTTGACTCTTAACCTTAATGCTCTGAACTCGTCGTATGTAAGAGTTTCCTTGGCTTCTTGCCAGGTGTCTACCAGCCGCTGTAGCTGGTTAGTTCGTGTATAACGGCTCCACTTGAGAGCTCGATCGCTAGACAAATCATCGCCTTTGACGGGATTGTTTACCTGTGAACGTGCTGTAAGCTGTCCTGATTTCTTTTGCTCAGGATCTTCATCATCAGTACAAGGATCGAAGCAATTGATAAAATCATTTAGCTTCTGCCAAGCTTTTCTTTCGTTGTAATCAGCCTCTGTCTCATCAGGCTGACGGACCTGATCCTTTTCCTCAGTAAATTGCATCCATTCACATCCCTGATGGTGGGGATGTGGAGAACGAAAATGTGCAACCTTGAATTTTTTCCCGTCTTCCGCTTTGACATGATAGTTAACGCCACTAATGGTGACGCTGCAGTTTTGATCGCTGCAGGAGAAAGTGAATCGTTGTCTGTCGTTCGGCTTTCTTGAAAAGAATTCTGTTCTTGCTTCATCAATGGATACACATCTTTCTAACTCATGGCAATAAGCAAAAAGTACTTTGGTCTTTGACATTTCTCCTCCATGATGTTTTTGGTAAAATCACTTTATCTTTATGAAATGACTGTTTTTAAAGGTTTTAACCAGATTTTTCTTCATCTGTTCAACTAGTTCATCAGCATAATCCTCAGCTATTTCCATCCCTTTCGATTTAGCAACGATGAGCAGAGATGTGACGTCGTTTTCCCTCCCACAGTTGGCACAAACGACAACGCTATGACTTGGGGGGGCGTAACCCTCGTAAGGTAAGGCGAACTGTTCCGAGCGGCAGAATGCACAGCGCAGTCGGATCGTTTTTTTAAGATCCTCCATCATCCCATTAGACCTGGAAGAGAACCAGCAAGACCTCCGACAATAGAGCCAACCAAAGGATGTTCCAAAAATTTAGCCAAGCGGTTTTTAGCTTCCTGTTTTTCTTCATCAGAAGCGGAGGATTTCTCGATCTGCTGAAGTAATTGATTAAATACATTGTGAATGTTTTGCGTATTACCGTTACCAACTTGTGCTGGCCCATGAACATTTAGCGTCGCGATTTGCATGCTGGCTCCTAACTCGTAAGAACGATTTTTCCCATGTTTGACTGATATAGCCCTGCTCTGGCCTTCTTCTGTCAGGGATACATGTTCAAAATCTCCATAGTCCTTACGTAGAAGAGAACGGGAATGGCAGATGTTGATGATTTTGAACAAATACTCTTCAGACCAGTGAAGCCGCTCGTCAATAGCAATGCGATCGTTCTGGTCCATATCAAATCCAAATGAAACAGTTTTGATCGTCTCTCCGAGGTTCTCCATGTCATCGTTCATATATGTTAAAAGAGCATCTATATCTGACTGAATTTTCTCTGCGTCCATTTTTTACCTCATTTTTCGATAGTTAGGAAACAAGCATCGTGATATGCAGATCGCCCGTCTTGCTGATTAATGCAGCAATCTCGAAAGCCATTTGAAAATCTTTATGATTATATTTGTCTTAGAAGTCTGTTGATTTGAAGTAACTGTCTTACTCGGAATGCTTTGAGCTGGTGATACCGGCTGTGAAGCTGATGTTCTCGTCGGTGCTACATAATGCGTTGATGATTTATTAGGTACTACATGCTGAGTTTGCGCTCTTGCTGGTGCTACAGTTTGAGTAGAAGCCCGTAACTTGTTGAGGATTGCCTGGTTTGCAGTTGTGGCGTTAGTGCTCACAGGCTTAGGAGTTGAAGTAGTGCTCTTACCCTTAATGCGCTCCAAGGCTTCCTGATTGCTGCTAGTAGAAGTTGATATTTGTCGACTATCGTTTGGTCCAGCAAGGCGCCAACGGGCATCTGTTTCTGAAAGAACGGTCATTTGCCCGATGGTCGTAACTGTTATTGATATATGTGAATATTTGTATTTCCCACTGACGTAGGGCGGTTCCATAAGACCGATTACACTAATCCATTTCCCGACCCATGAGGCATTAGGTTTTGAAGGTAAAGCGCTAATGCCTTCACTCCATATTGATATTTTAAAGATATTACCGCGCCAATCTCCGAAGTTAACAAAGATATATGGTTTGCCATTTCGGGTCTTATTGAGTTTGACGTCAATAATCTTCCCGATAACTTCAACTTTATCACCAACTCGCTGAAGGCAAGCACTGTAATCCAAGGCTGACAGGACGGTGTAGGCACCGATATAACCGGGTTTCAGTCTGCTGGCTGGAATATCCCCATTCATACTGATCGAAGCTAGCGATATGGGAATGTTTTTACTTGCAATGAAGTCACCGAGGGAAGGCGTTTTTTCCATCGCTGAAGCGCAGACTGCGGCAAAATTCTTTACATGGGTGGAAAGCTGTTGAATTCCCGATAGCATCCCTAAGATGGAAGATGAACCGGGGTCTACAAAGTCATTAGCTCGAAAAATGATTGCATCCAGTTCCGAATTTGATTTATCCCAAATGGACGGATCGATTTGCAAGGCTTTAAGAGCCAGCCAGAGTGAAATTAGTGAGAAACGATCCAAGGTGTGATTGAACGGATTCGTTGCTTTACGACGGGGATGCTGAAAATTGACATGCCCCAACTCCGAGCTTCCTAATGTCTTAATCTCATCAACGAACATGCCGTCATAGTCGATTAACTGGACGGTTGCACCTCCGTCGGAAACCATCAGGTTTCCAGTCTGGAAATCACCATGTGCAATTTTTTCTTTTTCAAGGTAGGCGGCAAGTGATTCAATCGATGCAGATAGTTTCGCTATTGCTTGTGCAGAACGCCTGTTGACCTCAAGGAACTCTCCTAGCGTCTCTCCCTTGGCCCATGCCATTTTGACGATAGGGTATGATATTCCTTCGACTTTGACCCCTTGGGGCTGAAACTGGAAATCGAGAAAGTAGGGCGAGCGAAGGCTTGAAATTTTCTTAGATATAGCCTCATAACGGCGTTCTAAGGCTTTTGACTCTCTATGAAAGCAACGAACGGCGTATTTCTTAGCGCCTGATTTGATTGTATAGGTCAGTGCAAAGCCACCGCTGATGGCTAGGGGGAGACCCAACCCTGTCGTGGCAACGGTACCAGATTTCAATTCAGGATCGATTAGCAGCTTACTATGTAGCTGAAACGCTTGGTTGTATTGTTCAAGAGATGGGTAAGGCATCTTTACTTTCCGCGTTAAAACGATAGTACAAGCAGCGTTGAGTCGTCGATATGCATACGTTTTGCTGCACGCTCTCTCAGAACTAACTCTGCAAGCTCTTCTTCAGTTTGCAGCGAAAGTAATTCGATAAAACCAGAATCCTCAGCCAGCGCTTGTTTCAGTGCCCATTCGCCGAGCGCATCTGTCATACAGAGGAGTTTGGGTTGGGTGAGTTTTTCAAGGTAAAAAGTTTTCCCATGCTGTGTCCAGAAAGTGCTTCCACCGACGAAATCGTTATGAGCGTACAGCGTAGCAAGCAGTGTTGGCCGCTCATTAAATTTTTCTGGATTATCGAAAGGCCATGCGCAAATGAGTTTCCCGCAATCAACCAACATGGTGATGCTATCTCCAATAGCAAGAATCTCTACCGCCTGATGCTCTTCAAATTCCTCTACACCTATTAGCGTCGCAAAACTACCTCTTTCGAATGCCGCTTGCTGGGACCAGGACATAGAAGGGAAGTCATGCGTGGCAGAATATTCCGCTAAAGCAGATGCTACCCATTCAGGATTTACTTTCGGATCTGCAGTAAATTTACGAGCAAGAAGATCGGCCCATAACTTTGAGTTGAAGGACTCACTCGCGCCATCACATAGCGCCAACCTTCTCCCATCTTCGGAGAAGGCAAATTTATCTTCATTCGCCTTAGGGTATTCAGGATCTTTCGGAACTGTCCCTAAGAACTCCAGTTTCATTGCTGAATCAACGCAACTGAGAAGCGCGGGTTCCGATGTCGAAGAAATCGACGAGTTCGGCAGCCTCAGCATTGAACATGAATCCACGAGATTCTATACCAACCGTATGACCTTTTTCCTGCGCGAAACGCACCAGATGTTCCGGAAGAGGGCTGGACATACGGAAAAGCAGTTTAGCGTAGGCATCCGGTAAGCCAGTGTCTGAGGAGGGGAATCTGATTGGATCATTTCCGAGAGAACTGACATGGATATTAAGAATCAGAACTTCACCGTCATTGGTGCGAATTTGTCGTAGATGATTGGCAATCTCTTCCGGGTCACCGTCGTTTGATTCGCCGTCAGTCACATGCAGGATAGTCGGAGGATAGCAATCCGGATGGGCATCACACCAAGTCACCAACTCTTCGGCGGCTCTGGTCAGGGCTTCACGCATAGGCGTGCCGCCACTAGCAATAGGATCGAACCATACTGGAAACTTAATTGCTGTCTCGATGATTCCACCAGCTCCATCATCCATCTTCCGTTTGCGATCTTCTACTCTGGCTGGATTCTGTTCGAGAGCAGAAATTGGATTGAGGACTTGTCCTCCCAGTGAACCAGAGAAACCATTAGAAATCCCTTGACCGCCATAACCCAAAACACCAATTTCGAAATAATCACGTACGCCTTCAGACTTGGTGCAGCGAGTGATTAGGTTCATTAAAGTTCGATTAAGAGCATCGGCGACAAACTCAGCCTTGCTTCGGCCGGAAGACATTTTGTCGGACATTGAACCTGATTGATCGACGACGAAAAGAAATGCTGCTGGATTAGTACGGCTGATTTGAGCTTCGTATGCCATATGTCTTTTTCCTTTTTGAGATTGTTCCTATCCTATCAAGTTGTTAGACAATTGCGAATGATGCCCAAAGGACAGTCAAAACTTTTTGACATGCTTTGACGAATATCACATTTCACAACTTTTATATTTATATATTACTGATTTTAATGAATTAAAATATAATTATCATTAATGTATTTAGCCGCTTCATTCATCACGACAACTAATGGCATATATCCAGTCTTTGCATAGCGGACAGCATTTTTCGCCATGCCAGCAAAGCTGGCACCAGACACAGTGCCAGTTCCGTACCACTGTGGCCTGACGCAACCGAAGCTTTGTGAAGGAGGGGAAATCTTGCCCTGGAGCTTTTGGCATATCAGAGGTTTTGACTCTTCGGTTGTATCTGCAAGCCTTTAAATGCTTGAGGTGTTGAATCTCCCTTGGTTGGTGAACAAAACTCTTCACACTCGTCAGTGGCTCGACATGAACGCCAATTTTCAGTTTACAACTGACACAGAACAGCGAGTCATAATCCTTCTGCTCGACAGTCTCCGGTGTTACCCATTCCCCTCGTCTGGTGGCGGCATCAGGGGCAAAAACAAAATGGTACATAATCAGCTCCGGAACATAAAAAAAGCCAACGTGGTGCGCTGGCTTTGTAGGGTTAAATAGGGTGTGCAGAAAAGATTAGTATTAAGACCTGCGCTGTTTCTTTCTTGTCCTCAGCACTTTGATTTCACCCCGACCAAAGGTCCTGGCATTCCCCGGGAGTACCAGACGCGCGCAGGTATCAATCTTTGTCAGATAGCTGACTGCCTTAAGCAACCCGTTTTCCATTGATGTATTCCCACGCTCCAGCTTGCCTATACCGCACTCGGTATAACGATCCTTGTGAGCATTACAGTTGTAATAATGTCCTTTGCCTTCAGTGATAGTGTTTTTCCAATATTCACCGAATGCCCGGGCCAGGTTGACGTCCTGCTGTGTCTTGTGACCATTCAGCACAAAGAGCATGTGATAGTGAAACTGTCGGGAAGGGGCATACTCAAGTTTCCATACAGTCCCGAGCACATGGCGAAACAGAGGATTCTTTTTAATGTTACGAAGTAGCTTCTGACGGCATGCACGGGCCATATCAGCGGTGATCGCTGATTTATGTTCATCATTCCAGGATAAATCCACCCGTAATACCAGAAGACGCGAATAGCGGGACTGCAGATGACGGAGATAATTCCATGCACCTTTAAGGTTTTTCACCGAAGTCCGTTTATATTTTTTGTATGCTTTTTTGAAATCAGGTTGGTGAACGGCTGAGCGATAATCCTGTGTAAGCTTGTTCAGCAACTCAGCTGTTGTTATTGGGTCTGATGATAATATTTTCCCGTTGCGAACACGGAGACCTAAATCGGTTTGATTGAGCAATCGACGAAACAGTGCGATACGGGGATTGACTTCACGGTTATTCAGGTAAGCCTTCTCCAGTATTTCCAGATAGCGTAGTGCATCCAGCAGCCATATAGCACCTTCATTCTGCTTATAATCAGTGAGATTAAACATGACAGTAAAAGGTAATGAAGAATCTTTGCTCAGATTTTTAAGACAGTTATCGAGAGATTCTATCTGGTCTCTTGATTCGTGGTCGGTAGTAATAACCAGATTCAGCTGATCATTATCAATGTAGATGTCAGCATGTGATGATAAAACGTTATCAGGTAAATTCATCGTAAATACTCGTAAAGGTGCCTGCCAGTAATCGCTGGCAGGCAATAATTGGATGATGGAAATGACCTACAGATATCTCTGTACTTATACGGTACTGCTTTATGGCAGGTTTAATGGGGTAGGGGTATCTGATAGTTAATAAGTTAGATGGAGTACGGTGTAGAATTAGTTATGCATAATCACTGAGTGATATTGTATCTGTTAACCTTTAGTAGGGTAACTGTGAGCTGATGATTATCAAATAGCTTATCACTTTGTTTGAATAATACGTAATTAATGGTTGGTTAATCAGGTCTGATTATAGACGGATATTTGTATTCCGTAAGTGATACTTAAATGCAATAATATAAATAGCGGCAATAAAATTTTATCTAAACCCTTATGCCTAAAGGGGCGGTTAGGTAAAAATGCAGTATAAAGTTAGTGTTCTTTATTATGCATCTTCTTACGGCTGGTTTACTGTCTGGAACTCTTTATTCTTTCTTCCAGCCACTCTTTGACTTCACGTTCAGTCCAGCGAGAGTTACGCCCAAACTTAATCGGTTTGGGGAACTTTCCTTCCTGTATTAATTTATAAAACCACTTATCTGACTGGCCAGTCAGTTCAGTAATGAAAAGCATATCAACGAACCGGTCTTTATAAATATCAATCTCGTTCATGACTTCTCCAAATGAGTGTATCAGGAGGACGCCGGGCGGCATCCTTTCAAATGGATAGGTCACAGATGTACGATTTTACTTTTTTTGTCCGGCGGAGGAGGGGCGTAATAGAGTTTAAACCTGGACCCTGGTTGTATAGCTACCCTGGAGCCTTTCCGCTCTGCTTTTTGGGAGTGTTTCTCATGCTTGTAGCAGGCACTTTGGTTGAGTACTATCGGGAAAGTGTTTTTTTTGATTTTTCTTGAAAAAAACCAGTATTCATAGTGATTGTGAGTGATTTTGCACCTACGTTTTTCCCTATGTATTTGCTATGATTAACGCTATGAGCTCCCCTACGAAACACCCTGAGGGTTCGGGCAGAAGGGGGAAGACGGTATGGTACAGAAGAGGGATTGAATGAACGGAAACAAGTCAGATGTGAAGCTAAAAAACGAAAGGGAATTAAGGTTTTATCGATGGTTATACAAAAATGAATCTGCCCTGCTAAATTATCAACTGAAGCCGGTTGTTAATGCGATAAATATAAGCTATTTATATTCTCTGGACATTAAGAGAGCATCCAAAGTCATTAACTCTGCAGTGCGTTCCTTTTATCATCCGGATATAGCCAATACATTCGGTAGAGCCAGTCGGGGGCATATTACTGAAAATTTCATTCCTTCACGTGATTTCGCTTGGTTCAAAAAATGCCAGGATGCTTGTTATTATGTCTGGCTTGCAATAAGAACAATAGACATCAAAATGCTTCCGGCTGGTTTTACTTCTTTTGATGTAAGTGATTATGGCTCTCCATTCGTACCAGCAATATTAACTTACGATCACCTCGATCTTATTCAGTATCCGGCAAGCCACACAGAACGACTCCTCACTATCACTGATTTCTTTGATCGCTGTGATTCCAGCTTAAAGGGGAAAATGGAGCTGCTGAATGCCATAAGGGCCGAATGGTATCGATTGTATAACTACAAGGATGTATTTCCTTTAACCAAGAAAGAAAAAGAAAAATGTGAGTGGGCATGGAAGTATCTTCAAAAAGACAGAGCCAACATAAAAGCAGGTGCAAAAAAAAGGAAGGAAAATAAAGAGTCAGAGAGAAAAAAACAGGAGAATAGCAGTCAGGGTGCGTTACATAACAGCAGTGGCGAAATGGGTGCTCAAGATAATAAGCAAACACCGCATATAGTCACATTGACTCAGGTTACTCAACAGATGTCACAGCAGTACCCGATATCAACATTAACTGAGCTCGCTCGACATTGCCCATCTTCTGTCAGTTATAACGATTATGCCACTCACAGTTCTCTTAAACATATAAGTGAAGATTCAGCAAGCATAAATACTATCACTTTGATGCAATATCTTAAACCGTCCAGCAATGCTGAGAAACGCCTCATAATTCGCTGTCTCTACACATGTTGGTATCATAAAGACTCTGGTTTTTTAAAGCGCTTTAATAAAGCATGGGAAGGCGTACATTTCAGGAAGAAGTATCGAATCATGAAAAAATCAACGCTATCACCTGAAACGACAGAGGCAGGCGATACTGATCTCACTGCCAGCCAAATTCCATCCATTGGAGAATTACCTAGTGAAAAAACACTCGCGGAAACACTCAGGGAAGTGTGTGAACAAAACCAGACATCACCTTCTGTTGATGATGCAAACAAAAATAACAATAAACCATTCATGGATTTTCCTTATTAAGGATTACATTTCCGGATATTAGTTTTGTATCGATAATAAAATTTATTACACCATTGCATTCCAGATCTTTTCACTCCTATATCACTCATATGAAGTCGCGCCAGTATGTATTACTGGTGTGGCTTTTGTGCATTGATCTGTTGTACCGATCGACACCCAAATTGTGATAGTTATTGACTATTGATAATTCTCTATTGATCGTTTTGACAATAGATAATAACGATCAATTTCTTAAAACTGATCTGTATTAACGATTATCCCGTCCCCTCTCAAACGCATACGATCAGATGGCCTTTTGTACAGCAAAAGGCCATTTTTCATTTATAAAACACTCAGTAAGGAACAACTATGCTGAAGTCGCCCTCTGCCTTGCTTTTCAGTGCTGCAGTATTCAATACCGCTTCGCACGCCGTCATCCTGGACCAGCAATGGGGAAGCTGGTTCGGCACCATCAGTGCGATGGAATTTGAAATTAACACAGACAATGCCAGCAACGAGCGCCTCACGCTTACCTGTACTGGCGGGCATCTGGCCCTTGCTTATAGCGTACCGACTGAAGATTACCGTGTGTCCTCTGAAACCGGCCTCGCAGAGCCGGGACTGAATATCGATTCAAAAACGTATTCACTGGGTGAAGCCGCTTTTATGGCCCTGAAGAACTCCGGTGACCGTGGTCAGGTCACAGTCACTTCCATGGGACAGAATCTCTCAAAATCCTTCAAAACTGCCGGGCTCCGGGAAGCGCTGCAGGACGTCACCTGGCAGGACTGCGTCAGTCGCTGAATCTCTTTTTCAAAAACAGTCTTAACGCTGCGGCGTGCTGAATACCTGTACAGGCCGTTATGCCGCTGTGACGGACTCCAGCCGGAATCTACCGACAACTTGCTTTCACTACTTCATTTATCAATACGAGGGGATTGCTGTGCGCAATATTATTACATTACTTCTGAGTCTGACCCTGCTGATGCTACCTTCCATGTCATTTGCACTGGATGTGTATGGTGAGGTTCATCCGCAACGTTACACCTTCTTTCTGACTCCTCAGGGCGGCAATGCCCTGAAGGCGGTCAATGACAAAACTGCCGCTTTACTCAATACCGCTCAGCAGGGAAATATGCGCGATGCGCTCACGGTGAACGCCCTTCAGAAAGAGGGCTATGACAGGGTGGGAATTGCGCCTTTTTATCCTTCAGACCGCAGTCAGTCTGCCATACGCGATGACGGTCAGGCGGTAAAGGCTGTGACCTGCTTAATGACTACCGTCACTGTACCCAACAGTACCCGTAAGGTGACGATGGACAGGACCTGGTGTCAGGATGAAGTGGGGGCTGCATACATCGGCTTCAGCGGCTGGGTCCATCGTGATGTGGTGCAAAAAGCCTGTCGCGTGGGGGATGCAGACTGTCCGGTGTATTTATCCCTGCAGGGAGATGACCCGACTATTCGTAACGATGCTGTTCGCTTCCGTGCTTCCAGAAAGCCAGTGGGAGAGACGAGCAACGTTGATGAACTCAGGGCTAATGGCTGCGCCATGGCGAACGAGTCTGTTCGTCTGGATTCCGGCACGCCGGGGCGCTGTAGCGCGATTACTGGCATTGATGCTTCACCCGGCAGCAAAAAGATGGTGGCGCATTTTAAGACAGACACTGGTGAGTCAGGGACACTGGAAGTGACATTTGATACCCCACACTCTCGTACTGTGATGGCCCGGCCCGTTGGCTCGTTCTATACCCAGTCGCTCAAAAACGGCAAATGGGTCTGCACCGGAGCATACGGAGCGTGTTACTGACACAAGGGCATAAATCGTGAAAAAAGAAACGCGAAAAACTGAACACCCTGACCTTACCTGGCCGCTGGTTCTGAGTGTTGCCGGGGTCACGATGATGCGCAGCCAGTCGGTGCTGGTTCAGACGCTCGGGGCCAGTCTGACCACGCTGAGCCTGATTAAGGGTCTAAAAAAACTGGCCTCGCTGGCCTGAGCCTCATTACAAATCACAGGATGCCAATCCCATGACTGACACGATAAAAGGGAAACTGAGTGGGCTGAAAAGCAAAATGCATTTTTCCCGTCACAGAGGAAAATCGCCAGAAACAGGCAATGAGGACCTCACTGAGGTAGGCGCGACAAATTCCCTCCCTGAGTTGGGGGAGTCCGTCAGCGACAGCAAAGTATCGAAATCCAGACAGATCCTGGAAAGCATCGTGATACACGGGCTACTAAATCTGGCCGAGAACAGGCTCAGCGATGATGCGTTTGTGGATGCTGTTTTTGAAAAGGCCTATGAGCTGCTACCGGCAGCGGTCAGGCTGGCCGTCAGCCGGGAGGTGTGCCGGACCTATCTGCACTCTCGTAAGAAGCCATTGCTGGCGCAACTGCAGCAATACCGTAATGACAGGCTCAGCATCACCGTACTTCCTGCCCACCATGATGCAATGAGTGCTGGCGCGGTTTCGGAGGTTACTGCAAAAACACAGCATGAAGGTGCACCCGACACTTAACGATAATTAGCTTCCACTGCAATCACAGGCCATATCTCCGAAAGGATATGGCCTTTTTCATTTATGCCGACCGAATAAGGAATCTATCATGAGATTAGCCAGCCGCTTTGGCCGCATTAACCAGATACGCCGTGACCGTCCGCTCACCCACGAAGAGCTGATGGCGCATGTACCCAGCGTGTTCGGGAGTGATAAACATGAATCACGCTCCGACCGCTATACCTACATCCCGACCATCACCATCCTCGAAAGTCTGCAGCGCGAAGGGTTTGAACCGTTCTTTGCCTGCCAGACCAGAGTCCGCGACCAGAGCAAACGAGAACATACGAAACACATGCTGCGCCTGCGTCGTGCCGGGCAACTGACCGGACAACAGGTACCGGAAATCATTCTGCTTAACAGCCATGACGGCTCATCGAGCTACCAGATGCTGCCGGGGCTGTTTCGTGGCGTCTGTACAAACGGACTGGTCTGCGGCCAGTCATTCGGAGAAGTTCGGGTGCCGCATAAAGGTAATGTCGTTGAGAAGGTGATTGAAGGGGCTTACGAAGTGCTCGGTGTGTTTGACCGGGTGGAAGAAAAGCGTGATGCGATGCAGTCACTTTTGTTACCGCCACCTGCTCAGCAGGCGATGGCGAAAGCAGCATTAACCTATCGCTTTGGTGAAGAGCATCAACCGGTGAAGGAATCGCAGATACTTACGCCACGCCGCTGGCAGGACGAGAGTAACGATCTATGGACCACTTACCAGCGTATTCAGGAAAACCTGATTAAAGGTGGCCTTTCGGGGCGCACGACCAGCGGCAAGCGCGCTCATACCCGTGCGGTAAACGGTATCGACGGCGATGTGAAGCTCAATCGTGCTCTGTGGGTGATGGCCGAGAATATGTTGCATCTCGCTTCTTGAAACTTTTTATCATTCTTCAGGCCCTGCTAATAAACCAGCGGGGCCTTTTGTTTTAAGGAACCATTATGTCTGTGTCCAACTTATCTACGATATTTCCGGCCAACGAGCAACGCGTTATTAGACGGGCATTACGACTTGTTGAGAAATATCAGCGTAAGCCCGGTGAGGCATTTACCTCTACAAGTTTCACCAAAACCTGGCTTCAGCTATATATGGCTCATCAGGAGCGTGAAGTGTTTATTGTGCTGTATCTCGATAATCAACATTGCCTGCTGGGACGAGAAACACTGTTTACCGGCACGCTCAGCCATACTGAGGTGCATCCCCGCGAAGTGGTGAAATCGGCCCTGAAGCATAATGCCGCTGCGGTCATTCTGGCGCACAACCACCCGTCTGGTACGACAGAAATCAGCCTGCAGGATAAACACATCACTCAGCGGGTGATGAAAGCGCTGGCACTGGTTGAGGTGCGGGTGCTGGATCATCTCGTTGTGGGTAGCGAAGTAGTTTCTTTTGCAGAGTGTGGCTTATTATGAAATCAACACTCCATGAATGGGGGCTCCAACCCGATATTTCACCACGATTTGGCGCCAGGCTGGTTCAGGAAGGCAACAGGTTGCATTATCTGGCCGACAGAGCCGCTTTTGCCGGAAGTTTCACCCCCGAGCAGTTACAAAAACTCGAACAGGTTTTCCCTCTACTACTAGAACACCTGGAAAATATGCTGTGTTCCGGCGAGCTCAATCCTCGTCGGCAACATCAGGTGAAGGTTCACCTTGCCGGATTAAAATGTGTCGCTGATACCCGTGCCAGTTGCGGCTACGTTTACATTTCAATTTATCCAGCTCAGTAACACTTCTTTCCTCTTCTTTTACCAGGACTTCACTCATGCAAATTTCAACTGTACCGGCGACGGTGCCGGTTTCGCCACGCCTGTCGCCCGTCCAGGTATGGCAGCAATTGCTATCGTATCTGCTGGAACACCATTACGGTCTCACGCTAAACGACCCCCCCTTCATTCCGAGGCAGCAATCTTGGAGCATATCGAGGCGGGAATAACGCTGGCTGATGCGGTAAATTTCCTGGTGGATCGCTATGAACTGGTATGCATCGACCGCAAAGGATTTAGCTGGCAGGAACAGACACCGTTTCTTACCGCTACTGATATTCTCAGGGCAAAACGTGCTACCGGATTAATGAATAATTAAATTCCTCGAGCCTCTTTCCAGATTTTTACCTCTGCACTTTCCACTCATTTTATTCATTGCATAATGCGCCTGCCATTCCCGGCAGGCGTGTTTGCTTTTATGGACGATTAATGATGCAAACAGAACCCGACGTGTTGACGGAACATAATGAACTCATCCTTTCGGTCAGCATCGAGAGCATTGTTACTGGTTGTGATAGTGCATTGAAGCTGATAGGGCAACTTAATCCAGCAGCTTGATGCTAATGACCTCCTAGACCCAAAATCTAGGGCTAAATGGGCGCAGGTTGTCGATGAGAATCTAGTTTCACTTTAGTCACTGTTTGAAAAATGAGCCCTGCATAAGTTTTGTGGTTATATTTTTTAGAGTGAGGATGCTATCATTCCTTAAAGATAGCTCATTGTATAGCAGTTCTACTTGAATTGTTCTTCAGAGGTTGTTCTATGAAAGTGTGTTTTGTATGGGTTGCAAAATTCAAAAATCTTATAAATTACGATGTTAATTTATCAAGTGATTATACATATACTTATAACCATGACACTCATTCTTTATGGAGGGAAAATAATGATGCATTACCAAATGATATCTTTGGAGAGAATGTTTCTGACATTACTGGTATCCTTGGAATTAACGGGGCTGGTAAGACTAACACTCTTGAGTTAATTTGCTTAACCCTTAAATCGAAAGATAAAATTAATGGGGATTATATTGTTATATATGAAAAAAACAATCAGCTAAGATATATCTCGTCGTTTGAAAAAAACATTGATGTTTTTTTTAGTCTGCAAAGGAAGTATGACCATAAAGAACTTAATGACTTGCATGTGATATTTTTCTCAAATGTTTTTGATAAAAACTATCTTGACCTTGGTAAAAATGTATCTGATGTATCTGTGAATAATAAGAACAACCCACGAACAATGGCAATGAATCGCACATCTCTTGATGTTGATATTATCAGTGATGTGCGATTTATAAAGTCTATAGAGTTTAGCAAGTTGGAATTGGAGTTGCCAAGGAAGTTAGATATTAAAGTGGAACGTACTCCAAAAAACCAAATGAGACAGAGATTTAGAAATGTAGACTCCATTGAAGATAAGTGCCTTAAAAATCTTAATGATTTCTTTCAGGAAAGCAGGAAACGACATAAGATAAAAAATGGATTAGAGATAATTTGTTTAAATATAAAAATTTCTTTTTTAATGTTTTTGGTGTCAATTGATAGTTCCATTGGCCTTAATACATCAACTAATTGTTCTAAAAATGATTTTTTAATTGCTTTAGATAATATATTAAATACTTCATTGAATAATGATTTAAATATAAATGATGTTATTGGTGAATTAAAAAAAATTGATAGCAATTACAGTTTGAAATTTCAACAATGGAATGATTCATTTACATATGATGAAATCTTTGATGTGTTGTTAAGTCTGGAGCATTTATTTCAAGAGATGGGCATGGAAATAGATGATACCATAAAGGGACAGCGAAGTATTTTCTCAATTGATTTTGATAAAACTGCGCCATGGTGGTATGAAAGAATTGCCTTTATTATAACGTCATTACGATATAGTTCTATATCATGGTCAGGAATAAGTTCAGGTCAAAGAGCATACTTAAATTTATTTAGTTCTATTTGGGGAGCGTTATCAAATAACCAAAATAATTATTCAGATAAAGAGGGCGTTTTAATATGTATTGATGAAGGTGATCTTTATTTACACCCGCAATGGCAAATTGAATTCATTGAGCGACTTGTTACTTGCTTGCCAAAAATATCAGGTGGCAAAGTGCAGATAATTATTACTACTCATTCTCCAATTTTGGTTACAGATCTTCCTGTCCAGTGTATTTCAGTCTTAGGCAATGAAAACTCTAATACGCGAAGACTAACTTCTTGCGGAGGAGGGCTTCATTCTCGAAACCAAACATTCGGAGCGAATATTTATGATATATATAGTTATTTGTTCGGAATGAATAGACAGAGAACAGGCAGTATCTCATCAAAATATATTAATAAAATAACGGGGATTTTAGATAAGGAATTCATTACTGATGATGAACTAAATGAGTTGAAAGTATCAGAGAAAATAATTGGAAATGAATTGATTCTTCATTATATAAATAAAAGGATTAATTTAAGATGATAAATATATTTATGCATTTGTCTATGTTCTCTAATGATGTAGACGGTCTTTTGAATGATACCGTAAGAAAAATGTGGAATGATTTAAATCCTAGGGAAAAAGATAATTCCTTTAAAAAAAATAGTCTTATCCAAAATGTCGGCAAGCTGCAATGCGTGGTTAGAAAAAAAGAGTATATAAATAAAAATGGGGCTGAACTGTCTGAAAGACATAAGAACTTTTCAGATTATTTAGCTATGGATGGGAATTTAGAGAGGATAATTAAAGCGAAGCCTGAGCAATTTGATGCTATAGTTGATGAGGTAAATTCGATTCTAAACAGCGATGATTTGGTTTGTAATGAAAAAATGACTGCGTTTGGTGTTTATTTGCTGAACAATGTTTTTGATTATACTTCTTATCGTAAAAAACCACACTGTTTCATTAGATATAAATCACTACATTTCCAAGAGGCTACTTGCCCTTATTGTAATGAAGGACTTGTAAAAATTGTAAGAAATGAGCAAAAACAAAGAGGAGAATCAAGGTTGCTTTTCGATATCGATCATTTTTATCCTAAACATTTGTACCCATACTTGGCTCTTTCTTTTTATAACCATATACCATCGTGTAAGACATGTAATCAAACATACAAGGGGGGAAAAAACTTCACTGTAAGGTCACATATTCATCCTTATCATCGTTGCTTTGATAGCTTATATTCCTTCATGCTAAATCATGGGGTGTTGTCTAATGAAAAAATAAAAAGCGTGAAATTGAAAAAAAATTCTGATATTTCTGATTTACTATATTCAGATCTGGAGTTGCAAGCTAGATATGAAGCTAACGTTAATTTGGCTAGGTTACCAAAACTTGTTGAGATATTAGAGAAAAATACCCACCTTTTAAAGGTGGAGGCGATGGGAAGTAAGGAGTTTGAACTGTTGATGGACAGGTTATTAGACTTTGGAGTAATTTTTAAAAAGGAGGGGATACTCACTTGTCCATTTAGCAAAATTCAACGAGATGTCGTTAAAATGTTTGACGTAAACGCTATCGTATTGAAATGATGTTAATTTTTCGTATGCCTTCGATTATATGATTTATAGTGTCTTTAAGTAACTTAATAGACATATTAGATTTATAATCTAATTTCTAAGGGGTAAGTGTGTACTTATCGAAGATATGTTTTTCCAAAAGGACATTATCCGGATCTTTTGTTTTTTTCAAGTTCAGCAGTATGTGTGATTGTGAATTAATGCATTGAGCATATATTTGAGTATATAAAAATATTTTTATGTTTTTATATCTATAAAATTCAGATTGTTAAGTTGATTTGGCGAGTCCGGCCTTGACCATTAGTACAGCGTGAACAAGAAGCCAACGAAAGGTGGTTTTTTTGTGCCTGCGATTCAGTATGGATTCCCCTTCCCACCAAATTAACTCTCTCAAGGTCAACCGACTTCAACGTACATCTCCTGATAACCTGCATAAGCAGATGGTTGACGACGACCTGATTTTCCGAAAGTGGGGAGTGGGCACATCACGTTTAAACGCCTGGATCCGGTAGAGAAGATGAACGAGATCGTGGCGAACCACGACCTTGAGATGCTACCAGCAAAATGAGCGGTGATGTTTTTATAAGCAGGAGCATGTTAAGGTTAATAGGAGTTATTAACTGTTATTGAACGAGGTAGTCCCTATGGGTTCGCTTACTAAACAAACCATCAGCGCACAGATACCCGTTGAGTTGGCAGCTGCTGTCGAAAATCTGGCTATAGAGTTGGATCGTTCTAAAAGCTGGATTATTAAGGAAGCGTTGACCCGTATGCTGGCCGAAAGTGAACGGCGTCACCAGAGCATCCAGGCCGGTCTTGCTGATGTGGATGCCGGTCGTGTAGTGAGTCATTCGGACATGATGGATTT
Organism: Serratia sp. CoH_122_TC_1; assembly: GCF_058191755.1. Taxonomy (NCBI): domain Bacteria; kingdom Pseudomonadati; phylum Pseudomonadota; class Gammaproteobacteria; order Enterobacterales; family Yersiniaceae; genus Serratia; species Serratia sp. CoH_122_TC_1. The sequence goes on along the minus strand of NZ_JBXWLA010000004.1, from coordinate 81,512 downwards.
CGCCAATCGTTTAAAGAAAACCTGATAAATGGAAATTTACTGGACGCTTAAAGCTCAGGATGACCTGGAACGTATCTACCGTTTTGCCCTTCAGTACAGCCGCCAGCATGCCGATGACGTTTTAGATCGTTTGATCATTGGCAGCACCGCTCTTACAGCACACCCGGCAATTGGCGTACAGCAGAGTCGCTATGAACCTCGGGAAGTTCGAAAAGTATTATTCGATGACTACGAAGTTCACTACGAACTCCGCGACGCTTCTCTTTACATCGTTGATCTCTGGCATACAAAAGAAGAACGATGAAGAGCCGCTCTTCTCATTAGTGAGTATTGCTTGCTGATGGGAAACGCATTTATGTGTTTTTTACTCTTTGCAGAAGCCACCGAAAGGTAGTTTTTTGTGCCTGAAATCCAGCCCCGCGAGTTTTTCCTACCTTACCCAGACTTATCCATCAACGGATTGCTGCACCTCTACATTATTACTTTGCAGGGTGCTCCACAGTGTCTTCATGCTCATCCGCCAAAGAGATGCTGGACTAACCGGGAGTGATGATTATCATGTTATCGATACTACCGATCCAGAGAGCGTGTTATGCAACATATCATTGAAGGTTTCCTCAGCTTCCAGAAAGAGATTTTCCCTCAGCGTAAGGAACTCTTCCGCAGCCTTGCCTCCAGCCAGAACCCTAAAGCGCTTTTTATTTCGTGTTCTGATAGCCGCCTGGTGCCCGAGCTTGTGACTCAGCAAGATCCGGGGCAGCTTTTCGTTATCCGTAACGCAGGCAACATCGTTCCTTCCTTTGGCCCGGAACCGGGCGGGGTGTCGGCGACCATCGAATACGCGGTAGTGGCACTCGGCGTCACGGATATCGTGATTTGCGGGCACTCGAACTGCGGCGCCATGAAGGCGATAGCCTCTTGTCAGTGCCTTGACCCGATGCCTGCTGTAGCCCACTGGCTGCACTACGCGGACGCGGCAAAAGCGGTGGTAGAGAAGAAAACCTGGGATAACGAAATCGACAAAGTTAATGCTATGGTCGAAGAGAACGTCATCGCCCAGCTAAATAACATTAAGACTCACCCGTCTGTTGCCGTGGGCTTGCGCAACAACGGCCTGCGCCTGCACGGCTGGGTATACGACATTGAAAGTGGCGAGATCCGCACGCTGGATAAAAATACGAAGAATTTCGTGTCACTGGCAGATAACCCCGCCGTTCACTTCGAATAACGTGATATCTGGCCTTGGCTATGACATTGAATCCACGCTCCGGCGTGGATTTTTTATGGGATAAATTTAGCTAAGCTAACAGTCTTTAGGCTGTATTTATGATAAAACACCCTATAAGCTGTATTTTGCATTTACAGCCTACGGGGTGCAATGTGAACCATACAGCTTATAATCTGTACACAGCGATGAGGCATCGAGCCGCTATCTATGAATACCGTCTATCCGTTAAAAACACTAAGCCAGCTACGTCCTTTACTGGTGGGTTTTCGTAAGGCAAAAGGTCTGACGCAAAAAGACGTCTCTGAGAGGCTGGGCGTCACCCAGCAGACCTATGCACGCATGGAGTCAAACCCGACATCAGCCAGCCTGGAACGTCTGTTTAGGGTGTTTAATGTGCTGGGTATTGAAATGGTGTTTTCATCAGAGCTTACCTCTCCGGGATGTGAAACCGAGGAGACTTCTGCCGAAGATATAAACTCACCCGTCAGGCGGGAACAGCGGTGATGACGCAGATTGCCAACAATACCCGTGAGCAAGCCATGCTGGGGGATTTCCCAAAAGCCATCGATGATGCGGTCATGGACAGCAATGAAGCGCAGCATGAAATGATGGTGCAGTATCTGTCCAACCCAGAGCTCGCCCAGGGTTTGCCCGCGTGGTGTTTGATATGCTGAAAGGCGCTTGAGAATGATTAGGCAGTGGCTAGCAGCCTTGATGTTAATGTCTTGGCTGTCGTAGTTTTGTAGTAACAGTACCGGTTTTCTTTCAAATAATAATGTCACCGTACAGGAACTATCGTGATGGATATCGTTGCCGATGTTGAAGCAGGTAAGCTGACTCTCAGTGAATTGATTAACTCACTGGCCGAATACAAAGATTACACCCATTCAGAATGGAATCACCGTTACCGCGAGTTTACGGCACTGCTTCAACAAACCCAGACATTCTCGGAGCCGGAGACGGATGATCTGGTTAAACGGCTTTGGTATGAGCGTGATAACGGTATTGCCAGTATCCGACAGGGTGTTCCGTCGTTGGCTGAGTTCCAACAAAGCCTGCCGCTACTCAGAGAACTGACCGAGCGTATTCATCGTCAACCCGACGAACAAACTTACCAATATGTAGAAGCCGCCTTGCAGCAAGCCAAAGAGACTGGGCAGCTCAAGCGGATGTATTGGAGCTTGAGGAATCGTGTCTTTGCGGCTTTTACCCCAGAAACTTGCACCAGCACGGTAGACGAGAATGCGTTTACCAAAGCCGCGATGTTTATAAATGAGCAATTTTCGCTTGGCCTGACGCTTGCTGGCGATTGGCTGCAGAAAAACCATGAGTTGAAGGGCGCGATTAACGGGCAACTGCCAGATGCGGATCCTTACTATGTGAACATGGCGATCTGGCATCTCTATGAACTGCTGCGTGAGCGTGACAGCGAGCAAAAACAAGAGAAAATGGTGAGCAGCGCCGTCACGGTGAGCAATGACGTGGTGAGCGTGGCGATACCGCAGCATTCACCCGTCAATATGATCTACTTTGGCCCCCCGGGAACCGGGAAGACCTTCATCTTGCAGCAAAAAATGAAGGAGTACACCACGCAGGCTGCTCCCGCCGATTATGATGCCTGGCTAGATTCCCGCCTTGAATCGCTTAACTGGATGCAGGTGATAACGCTGGTCTTGTTGGATCTGAATAAACGCGCCAAAGTTCGCCAACTGACTGAGCACCCGTGGTTCCAACGTAAAGCCTTATTGAATGGTCGCAGCAGTAATTTATCGCAAACGGCTTGGGCCACACTGCAATCTTTTACCGTGCCGGAATCCACCACGGTTGAATATAAAAATCGTCGTGAGCCTACGATTTTTAATAAAACGGCCGAGAGTGAGTGGTTCCTGGTTAAGTCGCAGCTAGAGCAAGTGGAAGATCTTGTTTCACTCTATGATGAGTTAAAGCAAGGCCCGCAAACCGCAGAGGCCATTCAGCGGTTTGCCGTAGTTACCTTCCATCAGTCTTATGGTTACGAAGAGTTTATCGAAGGGATGCGGGCTCGGGCCGATGAGGGCGGCAATATCTCTTATCCCATTGAGCCCGGCATTTTCATGCGTTTATGCCAGCGGGCTAATGCCGATCCGGCACACCGCTATGCCATTTTTATTGATGAGATTAACCGTGGCAATATCTCAAAGATTTTCGGTGAGCTGATTTCGCTGATTGAAATCGATAAGCGCGCTGGGATGAGCAATGCGATGAGCCTGCAACTGTCCTATAGCGGCCAGACATTCAGTGTGCCTGGCAACGTCGATATTATTGGGGCAATGAATACCGCAGACCGCTCATTAGCGCTGATGGACACTGCATTACGCCGACGCTTCGATTTTGTCGAGATGATGCCAGATCTCTCGTTACTCAGTGGCGCCAAAGTAAAAGGCATTGAGCTTGAATCGTTATTAGAGAAACTTAATAGCCGAATCGAGGCGCTTTACGATCGCGAGCATACGTTAGGGCATGCGTTCTTTATGCCGGTAAAAAAAGCCTGCGATGCGAAGGATGAAGAGAAGGCGTTTAAACAGCTGAAGGCGGCATTCCAGAAAAAGATCATTCCGTTATTGCAGGAATATTTCTTCGACGATTGGAACAAGATCCGGTTGGTGTTGGCAGATAATCAGAAGCAAGACGACAGCCTACAGTTTGTCATTGAGCAAACCGACGATCTAGACATGCTGTTTGGTGCTGACCATGGTTTACGGCGTCACGGGCAGCAATCAACAGTCTACGAACTTAAGGCTTTTGAGCAAGAAGTCTGGAATATGCCCCAGGCTTACCGTGCAATTTATCAACCCGAAGAGGCCGTCCCTGCTACACAGGCTGCGCAAAATGGGTGAGGTGATCTCTGTTTTTGAGTATGACCTGTTAGGTGTTGAAAAAGAAACGCCGGCCGGTGCTGTTCCTCTCCCTCATGAGGTATTCAATTATTTAGAATCGCTTAGCTTAACCAGCGAGAAGGGGAGCCAACTGCTCAAACTCACCTCACGCTCTGGGTGCAGGTTGCTGCAAGTACAAAATTACGCCGGGATACTTTATACCCCCTTTGGTCTGCAGCTTGAAGTTCTGCCCAAGATAGGCAAAAACCTTTCGCATGGGCATGCACGAGCAACATTGCTGACTATGCTGAGCCATTTGTCAGGGTTTAGGCATATCCAAACCCAGCAGGCTGCCGTTCATGCACAACGAATGCCTTTACTGGAGATTTTCATCAACCAGTTTTTGCACAGCGTTAGCCAACTGCTTAAACAGGGTCTGCGCTCAGACTATGTGAATGAACAGGGTAATTTACCCTTCATGAAAGGCAAACTGATGCTTTCCGCTCAGTTGCGACATAACGTTGTGGATCGTCATAAATTCTGTGTCGATTACGATGACTACTTGCCCGACTTTGTCGCCAATAGGCTCTTACACTCAGCACTTCATAAACTAGGCGGTCTTAGTCTGTCATCAGAGAATCAGCGCTGGCTGCAGGAAATGCGCTTTGCTTTTGATGGCGTTCCGTTTAGCCGAGATATTGATGGGGATATATCGAGCCTGCGCCTGGATCGCGGTATGGCTCATTACCATGAGCCGCTTGCATGGGCGCAATTGATTTTGCACGGAATGAGCCCGAGTGCTTTGCAAGGGGATGCTAAAGCCTTATCGCTGTTGTTCCCTATGGAGGCGGTGTTTGAATCTTTTGTCGCACAGACTCTTACTGATGAACTCCCACACGGCTTCAAATTAAAGCTGCAGGCTGCGAGCTACTCATTGGTTAAACATGGTGAGAGGGATTGCTTTAAGCTGCGCCCAGATTTGTTGATTCAGTCACGCCACCCGGTAAAAACTAAGATGGTGCTGGATACTAAATGGAAGTTGATTAATAACAACTCTCAGGAACAATCTCTCTATGGCATCGCACAATCTGATTTTTATCAAATGTTTGCATACGGCCAAAAATATCTTGGTGGCGACGGTGACATGTATTTGATCTACCCAGCACACGATGACTTCAACCATCCGATACCGCAGCACTTTGCATTCTCAAAGACATTGCGGTTATGGGTGGTACCTTATCGGATCACCGCAAAGCGTGGGCAGAGGATGATGTGGGGAAAAGACAGTCCTTTTGTCTAGACCCCTCTCTTTAAACACCACCCTCGAAGTATTCCTACACGGATAGTTTTTAAACGATAGCTATTTAAAACTCGCTTCTTTCAGCTCCAACTTCACCATCAAAGTCTGGTTCAGCGCTTTTCCGTCAGCCCCACTGTGTATCCGACGGTGGCAGGTAGGGCAGATAGCACCAACCCACTGAGGGTGGTCGGGGCCTTCATCGGCGAGGCGTTTTGTGTGGTGGGGTTCTAGATAAGGATCGCCATTCTTTTTCTGGAAGGGGGCTGGCTGCTCGCAGGATTCACAGATGCCATTGGCGCGTTGAAGTACGTATTTTTTCACGTCTTCGCTGCGTTCGAACCAAGATTGTTTGCTATCGCTCTCTTTGCGCCGGCTCGTCATCATGGATGATTTTATGGCCTTGGCGCGTAGCTGCTCGAGCGTTTCTTTCTTTTGGTCTACTTCTGATGTAGTGGTGTCATTGTCTACGTCTTGAGCAGAAGATACTCGGAATAAATTAAAAACTATCCCTTGCCTCATTTTTTTTTCGGTATCTAGACATTGGGTGTAATTCCATGAATCGCACTCAAACAATCCAATAAATTTTACGCCCGTACGTTTTTTATTATATTCAAATAAAAGTATATCCCTACCATTATCTTTATGGTCTCGGATATGTTTATTACCGTTGGTAAACGCCATGTCACCTTTCTGCCCCTCTCCCGTGTAGGAGAAGTGGTCGTCGTTAGACCATCCGTCTTTGTACCCATGCGTTTCGCCAGCCTCTCCGGTGAAAATGAAGATCACGGGGAATTCTTTGGGTGTCGATATTCCGCCTTGCTCTTGCCCGCCGTAGAGGTCGTGGAGGTCTTTACGTTTGTAAAGTTCACCTTTCTCTAATTTCTCCAGAGGATGCGGCGTTTCAATTACCTCGAGGCCAAGTTTTTTTAACTCTTGGATGACGGTTTCTAGATTAACACTGAATTTTACTTTATCTGAAGGTTCGCCAATTTGGAGAATATAAGCTGCGGTGGCTATCCCATTAATGTCGTATAGGGATTTATTATAACGGACCTTGTGTGTTCTTATTTTTTCAATTTTATTTTTCTTAAGGAAATCATCATAACCTTGGTTGTTATATTCTTCGATGGCTTTTAAAACAGCCGCTTTCGAAGATAACATTGCGATCTTTATAGCCAAAACATTCCCCTCATTGCAGAACGGATTCTGATCAATGCGTTTGCGTACTGCCAGCGGCCATGCGTCATTATCCAGCAGTTAACTCATCGATTTATCGAATGCGTTAACTATGCCAGGCCACGGGGGAAATGCCTACCTTCGTGAATGTGTTTATCGTGATATGTCAGTCAGATCTATGAGATTTACCGGAGTGATAAGAACGGTACAAAACTAATACCGTTCTTATTATTTGTTTTGGTTTTTATTTCAACTTATCAGCTCTGGCACTCCATCTCGCGCAGTGCACGGCCATAGAGGTTGCACAGTGCCGGTACTAAGTGAGCTGTTGCGTTGAGGTAGTGATTTAGCTGTTCCCACTGGGTGTCGTCGGTTTGCGGGTTCTTTTGCAGCAGATCGCCGAACAGCATCAGGCCGTGGCATAACCCTTCTGCCTGTTCGGCTGAGAGGGCGGCTAAGTCTAGGAGCTGTGTTGCATCTAAGGTGCTGAGATCGAGTTGGTTGAACAGTTGGCGGTAGAGGGTGAGGGTGTTTGTGGCGGATTGTGAGGTGGAAATGTTTTCCATGTGGCCGTTCTCCTTAGTGTGGTGCGTTGCTACCACGTGAGACGCTAAACCCATGGTGGTAGCCCAAACGGAGTTAGCGTTACCGGACACTAAGGAAACCGGCGCTTCTTGCGAAGCCTCCGCCTGGGCCACCATAATTCTGGATGTTCAAGGCCCCAGCATTATATACATAATGCTGCTCAGTGTATGTTCGGAACGCTAACTCCGGCTGCGGATTGTGCCGCAGCCAGGAGACTATAGCGCTGACAAAAAGGCGAAAAAATAGCCTGTATAGAATTACAGGGGCTTACTACTCAATCTGGAATGCAACTCGCAACAATAGCCTTTAGCGGCCCTTGTCGCCGCTAAACCCATCACCCCAAATCCGCCCCATTACTGGCAATCACCTTCTTGTACCACCAGAAGGATTTCTTCCGAGTGCGGGCAAGGGTGCCGTTGCCGCTGTCGTCGCGGTCGACGTAAACAAAGCCGTAGCGCTTGCTCATTTCCCCGGTCGAGGCCGCCACCAGGTCAATGCAGCCCCAGGTGGTGTAGCCGATCACCGGCACGCCGTCGGCGATGGCGTCGGCCATGGCACGGATGTGTTCCCGCAGGTAGCTGATGCGGTAATCGTCCACTATCTCGTCGTCGGCATTGAACTCGTCGTGGGCGCCCAGGCCGTTTTCCACTAGGAACAGCGGCTTTTGGTAACGGTCGTACATCATGTTCATGGTGATGCGCAAACCCAGTGGGTCGATGCCCCATCCCCAGTCGCTGCGCGGGATATGCGGGTTGGTCAGGGATTTCACCACGTTGGCGGCGCTGCTGTTGCTGTCGTTCATGTCGGCAGACGCGCAGCGCGAGGCGTAATAGCTGAAGGAGACAAAATCGACGGTGTTCTTCAGGATCTCGGCATCGCCTTCCTCCATTACGATGCTCACGCCTTTCTCGCGGAACACCCGGGCAGAGTAAGCAGGGTAGGCACCACGGGCCTGCACGTCGATAAAGAACAGGTTCTCACGGTCTTTCTCCAGCGCGGCCCACACGTCTTCCGGCTTGCTGGACCAGGGGTAGAAATTGCCGCCGGCCAGCATGCAGCCCACTTGGTTGGCAGGGTTCACTTCATGCGCAATGCGCGTCGCCAGGGCGCTGGCCACCAGTTCGTGGTGTATGGCCTGGTATTTTACCTGCTCCGGGTTCTCGCCTGCTTCAAACACCAATCCTGCCCCGGAAAACGGGCTGTGCAGCACAATGTTGATCTCGTTGAAGGTGAGCCAATACTTCACCAGCCCGTCGAAGGCTTCAAAGCAGGTGCGGGCATAGCGGGTGAAAAATTCCACCATTTTGCGGCTGCGCCAGGAGCCGTATTCGGTCACCAGGTGCATCGGCACGTCGAAATGGCACAGCGTCACCAGCGGCTCGATGCCGTATTTACGGCATTCTTCGAACAGGCTGCGGTAGAAGGCGATGCCCTCCGGGTTAGGCGTCAGCTCGTCGCCGTTCGGGTAAATCCGGCTCCAGGCGATGGAGGTGCGGAACACGGTGAAGCCCATCTCCGCCATCAGCGCAATGTCGTCGCGGTAGCGATGGTAAAAATCAATGGCGTCGTGGCTGGGGTAAAACTCGTCTTCGCGCAGGCTAAAGCGCTTCTCCAGGCCCAGCTTCACCGGCATGCGGTTGGGGCCATGCGGGATCATGTCAACCGTGGTCAGCCCTTTGCCGCCCTCGCGATAACCCCCCTCCGACTGGTTGGCGGCCAGGGCGCCGCCCCATAAGAACCCTTGCGGGAATGTTGAATCAGACATGTAATCCTCAATTACCCGTCATACTTGAAGCTGCCTCTGTGTTGGCTGCGTTACAAGACCCATCCGTGGCTCTTGCCCCTTCGGGGCCGCTGCAAACAGCGTTCAAATCTGTTCCTGACAGATTTGTCGCACACCCCAGTCACTTAGTTGACTAAGCTCCTGGGGATGTACGGCCTTGCCGCCGTGATGCAACTCCAATTATTTAGGGTATAAAAATAGTGCGTTAATGGACAACGTTAGCGGTATTCGCCGCAGGCGCAGTGGCCGCCGTTGGCGAGGCTTCGCTTTCCGGAATGTCTTCAAAGCCCAACAGCAGCGTGAGCACGAACGACAGCACCACGGAAAGCACCATTACGCCGCCGACCCAGACAATGCTCATCGGGTTCGTCGGGTCAAAGAACTGCACGCTGGTGAACAGGCCGGGCGACGCCATCGAATGGCTGGCCAGCCCGCCGATACCGGCGACGGCACCGCAGACAAAGCCGCTGATCAGGCTGGCGATCAGCGGGCGTTTAAGCCGCACCGCCACGCCGTACAGCGCCGGTTCGGAAATGCCCGCCACAATGGCGGAGGCGGCGGCGGCCAAGGCGGTCTGGCGCAGTTCGCGGTTCTTGGTTTTGAACGCCACGGCTAGCGAAGAACCGCCGAGCGACAGGTTGGCGCCAATCTCTGACGGCATCACCATGCCCTCTTTGCCGGTCTCGGCGATGGTCTGAATAATGGTCGGGGTGAAGACGCGGTGCATGCCGGTCATCACCAGCAGCGGCCAGATCGCCCCCATAATGGCGACGGAAAGCCAGCCCAAATAGCCGTGCACGGTGTACACCAGCGCCGAAATACCGCTGCCGATCCAGATGCCGAGCGGGCCAATCAACACAATCGCGATCGGCGCGGCGATCAGCACAATCAGCATCGGCTTAAGGAAGTTTTTGGTCACCGCCGGGGTGATGCGGTCTACCCAGCGCTCGATGTACGACAAAATCCAGGTCATCACCAGCGCGGGGATCACCGTGTAGGTGTATTTCACCGCCGTCACCGGAATGTAAGCGAACTCCACCGCCTGGCCCTGCGCCGCCTTGGCCATCAGGTCGATAAAGTTAGGGTGCAGCAGCACCCCGGCAATGGCGATCGCCAGCGACATGTTGGTTTTGAATTTCAGCGCCGCAGAGGCGGCGACCATCACCGGCAGGAAGAAGAACGCCCCATCGCCAATCACGTTGAGGATGATCAGGGTCGACGAGCCTTTGTCGAACACCCCGGCCATATCCAGCATCATTGCCAGCAGTTTCACCATCGAACCGCCGATAATGGCGGGGATCAACGGCGACATGGTGCCCACCAGCGCGTCGAGAATGCCGGCGCCGATGCCTTTCAGGGTGATTTTGCGCTTTGCCGGCACGGCGGCGGGGGCGTTACCCGGTAGGCCGAGCGCCAGCACCGCCTGGTAGGCTTTTGACACCTCATTACCGATGATCACCTGGCACTGCTCGCCGCTGTGCACCACGCCCATCACGCCGCTAATCGCTTTGAGCTTTGGCGTGTCGATCAGTGCCTTGTCTTTCACCACGAATCGCAAGCGGGTCATGCAGTGCGTAACGGCGTCGATGTTGCTGAGACCGCCCAACGCATTCACGATGGCGGGTGAGATCTCTGCGTAGTTCTTCGGCATAAGGTTGTCGTCTCTTCAGATATGAATTCGGATTGCCCAAAGGCTCACTTTTACTGCCTGGGCGATCCGCCGTTCCATCTCAATGAAACGCCCACAAGAAACCGGTTTCACAAAATCATGCTGATCTGTTTTTGATCTGGCAAGAATTATGATTTTTGGGTTTTTCGTTTCGTGAACCTGGTCACTTTAAGGCCGAAGGGGACGGCAGCGGCAGGCGTGAAAAGATTTCAAACGGGGGGCGTCTTGGGTAGACTGCGCTGAACCCTGGATTTTGACGGCGCAGAGATGGCAACAATACTTGAGGTGGCTAAAAGGGCGGGCGTGTCGAAAGCGACGGTGTCCCGCGTGCTGTCCGGCAGCGGCTATGTCGGCCCGGAAAAGCGCGAACAGGTAGAGAAAGCCATTGCCGAGACCGGCTACCGGCCCAACCTGTTGGCGCGCAATCTCGCCACCAAAACTACCCAGACCATCGGGCTGGTGGTCACCAACACGCTGTACAGTGGCAACTACTTCAGCGAGCTGATGTTTCAGTCGGCGCGCATTATGGAAGAGCACGGCCGCCAACTGATCCTGGCGGACGGCAAGCACACCGCCGAAGAGGAAAAGGCCGCCATTCAATTCCTGCTGGATTTGCGCTGTGACGGCGTGATCATCTACCCGCGCTTTCTGTCGATTGCGGAGATGGACGCGATCATTTCCCAGCATAAACAGCCGATTCTGGTCATCAATCGCCGGTTAAGGCTGAACGACAGCTACTGCATCTTCAGCGATCAGCACGCCACCAGCGCGACGGCGGTCAGGCACCTGATCGAACAGGGGCACCGCGATATTGCCTTTATCACCGGTTCGCTGGATTCACCTACCGGGCTGGAGCGGCTTTCCGGCTATAAAGCCGCGTTGGCGGAGCGGGGTATCGCGGTCGATAGCGCTCTGATTGTCGAAGGCAAGTGGAATGCGCAAAGCGGCATGGCGGCGGTCGATGCGCTGCTGGCTAGCGGCTGCACGTTCAGCGCCATTGTTGCCAGCAACGACGAGATGGCCATCGGCGCGATTAAGCGCTTAACCGAATGCCAAATCCCGGTGCCGTCCGCTGTGTCGGTGATAGGTTTTGATGACATCCCGCTGGCACCTTATACCATTCCCTCGCTCTCCAGCATGAAAATGCCGGTGACCGACATGATCAAGGAAACCATCAATCGGCTGGTGTCGATGCTGGATGGCGGCGAGCTGAGCAAACGCCCGGCCTTCCCGGCGAGCCTGATCCTGCGGGATTCTGTAGCGGCGGGGCCGTATTTTCAGAAGGGGTAAGGGGCAGAAATGGGCTGCGCGAGCAAAGGCGCAGCCTGATGAACTTAAGGTTATGTCAGGTCGGCAAACCGCTGGCGGATCGTCTCCTCCGGCAAATCCACACCGATAAACACCAGGGTGCTGCGGCGCTCTTCCTCTGGCAGCCACTCGCGGTCCCAGTCGGCGTTATACAGCCGTTGCACGCCCTGGAACAGTAGGCGGCGCGGCTCGTCCTTGATCGACAAAATCCCCTTATAACGCAGCAGGCTGTCGGCGTATTCCAGCAGCAGGCCCTCCATCACTTCGGATATCTGCATCAGTTCCAGCGGTTGCTCGTGGTACACCACAATCGACGTAATGTTGTTCTGCGCCTGCGGGATGCGGCGGAACAGCGGGGCAGGCGGCGTCAGGGTCAGCTTGTCGTTCAGCACAAAGCCTTCGATGTCGAACAATACGCCAAGATCGATATCGCCGTGCGTCACTTTATACACCGGTGCGCGGGCATTCATCTGCTGTAGGCGTTGTATCAGCGCTTCGCAGTCCGGTGCCACGTCGGTTTTGGTCAGCAGAATGCGGTCGGCGTAGCCCACCTGCGCCTGTGCGATGCTGAACTGGCTGAGTTGTTGATCGGCATGTGCGGCGTCCACCAGCGTGATGATGCCGTCGAGCAGGAAGCGTTCGCAGAGGATCTCATGTGAGAAAAAGGTCTGGGTGATCGGGCCGGGGTCGGCCATACCGGTGCATTCAATGATCAGCCGATCGAACTCCAGTTGGCCGCTGTCTACGCCGTCCAGCAAGTCGAGCAGTGCGTCTGCCAGCTCGTTGGATTTGCTGCAGCAGATGCAGCCGTTGCTCAGGGTAGTGATGCGGCTGGCGCGATCGCCAATCAAGGCGTTGTCGATCGGCACTTCGCCGAACTCGTTTTCAATCACGGCAATCTTGTAGCCGTGTTCGGCGTTGAGAATATGGCGGAGCAGGGTGGTTTTACCGGCACCCAAAAAGCCGGTCAGAATGGTGACTGCGATGGGTTTCATTGCGGATCCTTTTAACTAACAACAGCGCATACCGCCTTTACCGTCCCCACCGTAGCGGGCCTGCTGGCGTTCGCGGAAAAACTCTTTATAGGTCATCACCGGCTTGTCCGGGTGGTTGTCTTTCATATGCTGGACGTAGGTATCGTAGTCAGGCACGCCGACCAACATGCGCGCCGCCTGCCCGAGATATTTCCCCGCTTGGCCGAGATTACCGAACATAATTCCTTTCCCTCGTTGATGAAAATACCCTGCATAATAGACCCGCCATACTTGAAGCTGCCTCTTTGTTGACTACGCAGACTCACCGGCTTGCCGCCGCGAGGCAACTCTACGTATTTAAGGTATAGATCTCATTATATCCAATAGATTTCAAGTTGCAGGTAGGCGGCAACTGAGCGAAGCCCCAGGAGCTTGGTCTACCAAGTGACTGGGGTGAGCGAAGGCAGCCAACACCCCTGCGACTTGAAAGATGAAGGATATATGCAGGGTATCCGTTAAATCACCATTAATGCTGTGGTGAAACTTTGACGTCCCCCTCAGTTACGCCGTGGGAGGGCGTTTCTTCGGGCACCGGCACGTACGGCGTTTCCTGGTCGCTGCGGTTCGGGTTTTTGTGCGCCGCCATGGCGGTTTTCACCCCGTAGAAGATGATGCTGTACACCACCAGCAGGAACAGAATGCTCAGCCCGGCGTTGGTGTAGTTGTTCACCACGATATGGTTCATGTTTGCCACCTGCTGGGCGGTCAGCTCGGCACCGCCTTCGGCGATTTTGCGCTTGTACTCACCGGCTTGGAAGAAGAAACCTTCCAGCTGCGGGTTGTCGCTGAACAGCTTCAGGCCCAGCGCGTAGGTGGTACAAATCAGCAGCCACACCGCCGGTAGCACGGTGACCCAGATGTATTGGGTGCGCTTCATCTTAATCAACACTACGGTGCCCAGCACCAAGGCGACGGCAGCCAACATCTGGTTGGAGATGCCGAACAGCGGCCACAGGCTCTTCACGCCGCCGAGCGGATCGACCACCCCTTGATACAGCAGGTAACCCCACAGGCCGACGCAGCCCGCGGTGCCGACAATCCCGGCCACCAGTGAGTCGGTTTTTTTCAGGAATGGCGCAAAGTTGCCCAGCAAGTCCTGCAGCATAAAGCGGCCGGAACGGGTACCTGCGTCCAGTGCGGTCAGGATGAACAGCGCTTCAAACAGAATACCGAAGTGGTACCAGAAGCCCATGTTGGCACCAGGGATGATCTGGTGGAACACGTGGGCGATACCTACTGCCAGCGTTGGCGCGCCACCGGCGCGGTTCAGTATGGAAGGTTCGCCAATGTCTTTGGCGGTCTGCAGGATCTGTTCCGGGCTGATGACAAAGCCCCAGGAACTGACGGTCGCTGCCGCATGGGCACTCACATCACGCAGTGACGCCATGATCATCGGCGCATCTTCGGTCCCCAAACGGTGCAGGTCTGGCATGGTGATGCCCAGTGCTGCCGGTGGGGTGTTCATGGCGAAGTACAGGCCAGGTTCGATGATGGAAGCGGCGACCAATGCCATGATGGCAACGAAGGACTCCATCAGCATCGCGCCGTAACCGATAAAGCGTGCGTCTTTCTCATTGGCCAACAGCTTTGGCGTGGTGCCGGAGGCGATCAGCGCATGGAAGCCGGACACGGCGCCACAGGCGATGGTAATGAACAGGAACGGGAACACCGAGCCTTTCCACACCGGGCCAGTGCCGTCGATAAACTGGGTCACCGCCGGCATTTTCAGCTCAGGGTTGAGGATCACGATGCCAATCGCCAGCCCGACGATCACGCCAATTTTCAGGAAGGTCGCCAGATAGTCGCGCGGTGCCAGGATCAGCCATACCGGCAGCAGGGCGGAAACGAACGCATAACCAATCAGCGTAAAGGTGATGGTGGTGTCTTTAAAGGTCAGCGCCGGGCCCCAGTACGGGTCATGGGCGATGACGCCGCCGAACCAGATGGATGCCACCAGCAGCACGATACCAATGACCGACACTTCACCCACCCGACCCGGGCGCAGGAAGCGCATATAGACGCCCATAAACAGGGCAATTGGCACGGTGGCGCAGACGGTGAACACGCCCCATGGGCTTTCCGCCAGCGCTTTCACCACGATCAGGGCCAGCACCGCCAGGATGATGATCATAATCAGGAAGCAGCCAAACAGCGCGATGGTGCCCGGCACCGGGCCCATTTCCTTTTTGATGATCTCACCGAGCGATGCGCCGTTGCGGCGTGAGGAGATGAACAGCACCATAAAGTCCTGTACCGCCCCCGCCAGCACCACGCCACCCAGCAGCCATAGCGTGCCGGGCAGGTAGCCGACCTGCGCAGCGAGCACCGGGCCGACCAGCGGGCCGGCACCGGCAATGGCGGCGAAGTGGTGGCCGAACAGCACGTTCTTGTTGGTCGGGACGTAGTTCAGGCCGTCGTTGTTGACCACGGCCGGCGTCGCACGGAAGGCGTCCAGCTTCATCACCTTGGTGGCGATGTACAGGCTGTAATAACGGTATGCCACCAGATACACCGCCACCGAAGCGACGATGATCCACAAGGCGCTGATGTGTTCGCCGCGGCGCAGTGCAACTACGCCCAGGCAGGACGCGCCGAGTATCCCCAGCAGCATCCAGGGTATGTGTTTTAAAATCCCCTCTCGGTTCATTGAGATGTCCTTAGTTAAAATCTGCAAAAAAATGAGTGAGTTAATCCGCTTATAAGATGTTTCAGGCACGCGGCCTGGGTGCGAATAACGGTCGGGTATGAACTCTAAATAATTCGAGTGGCATCGAGGCGGCAAGGGAGTGAGGCCCGATGAGCTTACATAAGTAAGTGATTCGGGTGAGCATCGTAGCCAACAATGATGCAACTTGAAGTATGACGAGTTTAGGAACAGCTCATCATTGCGGGTTGGGGCTGGGGAAGACATGCGAATTTCAGTCAGCGGTGCTATAGGGGCGGTAAGCGGTCAAAAAACAGGGGTGAGCGGTTGGGCGCCACCGACGACAACGAGATGAACACGGAGCGTCAGTGGGCTGAGTCTTTCAGGCGGGTTGTATGGCCTGCAGGATATCGATGAATGCGGTACTGAGTGGGGACATTACCGGCTCATTGCGGGTGAAGATATAAAATTGTGCACTGATGTCGATCTCTTCCGCGGGCATCTTTTTCAGGTTCAACTGTGGCGCATATTGCGCGACAACCCGGTCGCTTAGCAGTGCAAGATAGCCCTGTTGTTTGACCAGACACCAGGTAGCCAAAAAGGAATCGGTCTCCACGATGTTCCCGTTCGGTGTGTACTGGCTGGCGATGTCCTTAATGGTGGCGTGGCCTACTGAACATGAACGCGGTACCACCCATTTGGCTTCGGCTAGCGGTAGCGTGGCCGTCGCTTTATCCCCGTTTTGATAGAGGGAGAAATGCTCGCGGGTGAGCGCCTGCATGGCCAAGTCTGCGCAGGTCGTGTTGTTGCTCAGGCTGCATAGCACCAAATCCAGCTCGCTGTTTCTGAGTTTAGCAATCAGCCCCTCTGGCGAGTCTTCAACCAGGGTCACTCTGGTGTGAGGGTAGCGTTGGTTAAAGCTGTCGATCGCCTCCCCGAGATAACACAACAAGGGGTCAATGCTCATACCCAACCGCAGGTATTTCTCCCCCGAGCTGCTCATTCCCCGCAGTTCATCAATCGCATTTCTCAGTTGATTAGTGACCCGATCTATCTTTTGATAGAAGACCTCTCCAACCGCAGTCAGGCGTACGCCGCGATTGCTGCGCTCCAGCAGGCGAGAGCCAATGTTCGCTTCCAGTTCTTTGATTATACGGCTAAGCGTAGGCTGTGAAATGCCCAGTTTTTTTGACGTTTCAAGTAAACTTCCACAGGAAACAATTTCTTTGAAAATAGTCAGATGAGAAAATTTCGGCATATTCTTCATGGTAAATCTCTCTATTCGGAGAATAAGGCATGGCAAGGAGGAAAAGACCCTGTCCTGCGTTAACCGGAGCCGGCGATGCGGCTGTAGTAGGCCTGTTTCATCATGCTGTCGCCCAGCAATTTATTGATAGTCCGGTCTAGCACCAGGGTGGTGACGGAAGCAGGCATCAGCGTGGCGGTAATTTCTACGTCGTCATCACCGAAGGGCTCAATATCCAGATGCGAGATGAAGCAACTTTCTGCCTGTAGCACCTTTTTGAATTTGGCTAAGGCATCGCGCTGTTCGTGTTCGAAGGCGATCACGCAGATTTGGTAGGTGGACTCACCGTTAACGTCGTTGAACGGCTGCTTATTCACCATATTGACGATAGGGCGCAACAAGGTATTGGCTGCCAATACATACAGGGTGGCAGCCAGCGCATCGCCATACAGGGCGCAGCCGGCACAGGCACCGACCGCGGCGGAACCCCACAGTGTGGCTGCGGTATTCAAACCTCGGATATTCATTCCTTCTTTCATGATTGCCCCAGCGCCGAGAAAGCCAACGCCAGAAACCACATAGGAAATAACCCGTACCGCGCCGCCGCTGCCGTCAATCGTCATAGCCAGATGTACGAAGATTGCCGCGCTGGTTGCCACCAGGGTATTGGTGCGCAACCCTGCGGTGCGCTGGCGGAATTGCCTTTCGTAGCCAATGACGGCACCTAACCCGGACGCAGTAAACAGCGTCAGTAATGTATGAATGAAATGCATGATAAATACTCAATGTATTATCCGCTTATCATGAACCACCCATCGGGGGGTAATTCTTGATAAACAGGTAGTTAATACGGCAGGCAGGACACCTGCCAAGCCGCGGTTACCGGTTAATGTGCACTGGCGATTTGCTGGCTGAGTGCCTCACTGATTTCCTCTGTCAGTGCTTGCATTCCTTGGCGGGTTCTCTCTTCGCGACGTAACCTGATGTGGTAATAGCCTTTAAGGGTGCCGGGTTCAGATCCTAACAGGACAATGCGGTCCGACATCATCACCGCCTCCTCTACGCTGTGAGTTACCAACACCATAGAGCGGGTTTTTATTTGCCGAGTCATCCAGATCTGCAGCAGATCGCGACGCAGATTTTCGCCGGTAAAAATATCCAGCGAAGAAAAGGGCTCATCCAACAGTAGCAACATGGGTTCTACCGCCAGCGCACGGGCAAAACCCACACGTTGGCGCATACCGCCGGAAAGTTCTCGTGGGTAAGCATCGCGATAGGGGGTCAGGCCGACCAGATCCAACATTTTCAGGGTCTGGGTTTCGATCACTTGCTGCGGGAGATCCTGAGCCTGCAGGCCGAAAGCGATATTTTGGTCAACGGTCAGCCAAGGGAAAATGGCAAAGGTCTGGAATACCATATTGATCTGTGGATTAGGCCCCGAAACCTTTTTTTCTCCGATCATGACGGTGCCTAAATCTGGCTTGATGAGACCGGAAATAATGCGCAACAGGGTAGATTTTCCCGAACCGGACTTGCCCAATATACTGACGATTTCATTATCGTAAATCTTAAAGTTTATTTCACTCAAGACTAAATGACTTTTCTTTCCGGCAAGCTGAAAACTCTTGCTGACGTTATTGAGCGTTAGCAGACTTTTTTTATTGATCATGAAATACCCTTTTTTAATCTATTAAAAAGTATGTGCATAGAATATTGCCCGTAAATGGGGTGTGAACATGAATGCCATAATTGCAGGCGAAAACATGCCGGACCGCTTGTCGGACTGTTAATAAAAAAGGCGTTTTATGGGGTGCTGACAGGGCATAAGCATCCTGCAGAGCCAGGAAAGCTTAAGCAAAAAACCGAAGGGAAAAGCGAAAAGGGGGTGTAACGGACTCACATCCTGACACTTTCAGGACGCAATATGATGACTATTGCTCCTGGTCCTTCAGCAAATTCAACAAACCATTAAACAACGAACCGTCGCCGTCCATATAATTTCCTCGTTATTTTTCATGGGAGGATAATAACCGTAATAGCGTGCATTGTTCAACGGTGCGAAGTCGTTTTGTCTAGTCAAAATGTAATTTAATATTAATGCATGAGAGGGAACCTGTTTTGTTTAAACGGGATGTAAACCAGATTGGTTCATAAATGAATATTGCCATCAATTATTTGAAATATAAACCGTAGGTAAACGGAATTGGAAATAATAATGGCAGCGTTATTCAGGATTATTATGGGGAACCGATTTGATGTGTTCCCCCTCATGCTTGTTTACGAGTAATTGCAAAGCCTCAGCGTAGGTACATCATCCCATCCTGAGCCAGTGATAAACATGGCGGATTACGATGACGCTTGCGATACCGCGATTTTTTTATACAGGCAGTCCGTAATCTCTTCAGTAATAAGACGCATATTTTGCCGATTGCGCTGTGGGGGCGGGACAGTGATGGTGAATTGATCGGCTATTTGTCGACGGGATGCATCCAGGATGATCACCCGGTTGGACATCATCACCGCTTCTTCAACGTCATGCGTCACCATCACCATGGCGCGGGTGCTGATTCTTTTTGCTATCCACAGCGCCATGAGATCCTGACGCAGTTTAAGCGCGGTAAAAATGTCGAGAGAAGAGAATGGCTCATCCAGCAACAATACTTTGGGCTCCACGGCCAATGCCCGGGCAAAGCCGACGCGTTGGCGCATACCGCCGGACAATTCACGTGGCCTGGCTTGTTCATAGCCTGTCAGGCCAATCAACTTCAGCAGTCCTCCGATTTTTTCAGCGATCGCTTGTGGGGGCAAACTCTGTGCCAGTAGGCCAAAAGCGATGTTGTCGTAAACGGTTAGCCAGGGATAAAGTGCATATGATTGAAATACCATACTGATACTTTCATCCGGGCCTTTGAGAGGGACGTTTTCCAGGCTGAGTGTTCCACTGTCGGGGAAGAGTAACCCGGCCAATATGCGCAGCAGGGTGGATTTCCCCGAGCCGGACTGGCCCAGGATAGTGACAAACTCTCCCTCATGAACGGTCAGGTTAACCTTCTTCAACACGGTTTTTGGCCGGCCATTTTCACCGATGAAGGTTTTAGTCACCTGCGTAGCCTGGAGAATAACGTTTTGAGTTTCCATGTCTTACCTCATCAATCGTATTTGAATTTGGTTTCTGCCAGTCGGTACAGTGGCTGCCAGACGAAAATGATGCACAGCGCCACCAGCGCGATCATGGCGGTACAACCCAATGCGGATTCTGGGTTTTTGCCTGCATCAGTCACCACAGAAATGAATGCGCCCAAACCGGTCGTACTGAGGGTGGTGCTACCCCACTGAATCACCTCAGCAGCAATCGCACTGTTCCAGGCGCCACCGGCGGCGGAAATGATGCCTGTTACGATGTAGGGGAAAATCGCCGGCAGCATGTAATAACGCCACCAGTTGACGTTTCGTAGGCGAAAGGTTTTGCTGACTTCGGTAATCTGCGTAGGGATGGCCGATACGCCAGCTATTACGTTAAATAGCACGTACCACTGTGTGCCCAACATGATCATGGGAATGGCCCACCAGCCGAGATCCTGATGATAAATAGCGATGAAGGCAGCGATCAGCGGATAGAAAATATTGGGCGGGATGGCCGCCAGGATCTGGATGATCGGTTGAAAGAACTTCACCCGTCGTGGATTCATGCCGATCCACACCCCCAGCGGTGTGAAAATGACGATGCTTAACAGCATGGCCGTCACGACGCGGGCCGTGGTCAACAGCATCCACTCTGGCAGCATGCTGAAATACTGTTTAGGGAAGTATTCCCACAGTTGATAGCCAAACCAAACGCAAGCCATCACCACCGCGAGATACCAGAGACTGCGCCACAGCCAATTGCCTTTGGCGACAATACGAAACAGATGATGTAAACCCAGCGCGTACCAAACCCGCGGTAATTTGAACAGCCAGAGATCTGCCAGCACACGCAGCGTTCCGCTGAATGCCGCTCCGACATAAGAGAAAGTCAGGCAGTTGTAAAACCATGAGCCGCCTTCCGCCCGAGTGGCGGTAACGTCTTCGTATTTGAAGCGTGAGGTATAACGTACCAGCGGACGGAAAATCAGTTGATCCAATACGACAATGTTGGCAGCCAAGGCGATCACTGCAAACAAGATGGCCTGAATGTTCTGTTGCGCCAGCGCCTCGGCGATATAGGAACCTACGCCGGGCAATGCAATAGAACGATCGCCAACCGGGATCGCTTCAGACGCGACCAAGGCAAACCAAGCGGCGGATTGCGAGACCATGGCATTCCATAGCAGTCCTGGGACCGAATAAATAAACTCCAGTCGCCAGAAGCGCTGCCATGGGTTGTAATTAAAGCTGCGTGCGGCCTCATCCAACTCATGCGGAATGATGCGTAATGTCTGATACAGCGTTAACATCATGTTCCAGGCCTGGCCGGTGAATACCGCAAAGATGGCGGTACATTCCAATCCCATTACGCTGTGCGGATAGAGATTGAGGAAATACACCGTGGTGAAGGTTAAGAAACCCACCAGGGGGACTGACTCCATAAAGTTGACGAAGGGCAGGATCACCCGGCGGAGGGGGACATAGCGGGCTGCCAGTACCGCAAAGACGATAGAAAACAGTAATGACCAGGCCATGCCGATGATAAAACGCATGCTGGTTCTCAGCGAATAATAAAAAAGGTTCCAGGCATCGAGACTCATTGCCGGGGTATTCTTCTCATTAAATCCACTGTGCATATCACCCCAGGCTCGGATGAAGAAGGCTATAAATAACATCCCGATGGCGATGACGATAATGTCGTTTAAATAGTACTTCTTAAAAATAGATATACCCTGGTTATTTTGCATAATGCAGACCCTTTATTTTCCCAAAAATCCGGTTTTTGACATGGTGAATACGCCATTGCTGGGAGAGAAAGACGGCTGTAGCCATTTTTATTGTGTTTTTTTAGTCGTGGACGATCCGCTTTTGGGGCGTTTGATGGGCAATTTATCAGTTTTAAATCATTGGCATAGTAGGATGTCATCGATGAAAAACCGAGTGTCTGCCGCATTCTGCTTCTTTCAGAATGCAGCGTAGAGGGCATTACTGAAAGATACTCAATAGCCTTAGGCTGACATTAAATATGTCATCGTCCATTGGCCCTCCCTTGATGGAAAAATACAGGGAGAGGGTAAGGTTTTTAGTTAATGGAAATCAATTGAGTGTCGTATATTTTTATAATATATATGTAACAGGATGAAAATTCATTTTATAACGGATGTATTCATTAATTAAATATAAGTGACGGGTATACCGCTGATATTCATCTCAGCGGTATATACGCAGAATGGAAGGCGGCTTTCACGAAAAGTCAGTACGCCGCGGAAGGCAAAGATTAATAGAGTTTTCGGGTGTTAATCCCGGCCGGGAAGATGCCAGCAGTGAAGATGTGCCCGTTAACCTGCCACTGGTCATCAGGCAGCATTTCTACCGGATAGTCGTTGGCCAGATAATTGAGGAAGTTGTTGCGATCGTCGAGTGCCTGAAAGCCGATCAGATCATAGAAAAGCAGCGACTCGATTAAACCGTGATGCTCGGGGATCTGCCTGAGCAACGTCGCCGACGGGAAGGGTAAATGGAAGAAAAATGCGCAGGGGTTCAGCAACCCCTGTTCTTTCAGCGCCTGGCCGCAGGGCAGCAGTTGGTAATCATCAATGCAGATGATGTCGTTTGGGCACACATATTCGCAGGCTATATCGGCGAAATGCTGGTTGAGTTGTCGGTACGCGCAGTAGTTCTCCGGCGTGAAATGCGCTTTCTCCGGGCGGTTGTGGAACACCGGCCACAGGCCATCGTGATAGTAGCCCTGATAGTGAAAGTGAAACTCCTCGGTAGACAGCGGAAAGGTCACCTGTTCATAGCCGCTGCGGTGCTGATAGCTGATCGGGCGGCGCGTTGCTGCGCCAAAATTTTGCACGTCGCCGTTCCAGCCCAGCCACAACCCTTGACTGTCATCACTGGTGGTGTCAGGCGATAAGGCCTGGGTGGCGCAGGCCAGATCCTTGCTGTCACACTGTTTATTCGAGATCAAAACCAAACGAGACATGGTGCGTTCCTTGTTTAGTGTACGGACGGGGCGGTGTGAAGCGTGCCGGGTTGCTGATAGATATCAGGCCGGGTAAGCGTCCACACCCGGTCCGGCTGGTTGACAGGCTCAAGACCCGCCCGGGCATACAGCCAAGGCGCCTGGCTGGTATAGAGCATGATGCGGCGCAATCCGGCCATCAGCGGGTGGTCCAGGCAGCTTTGCACCAGCCACAAGCCCAGCCCATTACCGCGGTATTCGGCGGTGATGAACACATCGCTCAGGTAGGCGAAGGTGGCGTGGTCTGTGATCAATCGGGCAAAGCCGAGTTGACGGTTTTTGCGGTACAGGCCAAAACACAGGCTGTGGCGAAGGGCGTTTTCCAGCGTAGTGCGGTCGATATCCTGCGCCCAATGTGAATGGCTGAGAAAACGATGAATAAAATCCATGTCCAGCCGCTGGCGATCGGTGCTGATATGAAAAGCGCCTTTATGCCAGATAAATACGTGCCCATGATCTAACACGATGGGTTGTTCGGTATTTTCAGCCAATGCGGAATATTGCTGATATTTCATGGTGGTCCTCTTTCCCGGTACACGTCGTGTTTAGGCCGACGGCATGGTGGTTCATTGGGGATATTCCGGCTAACGTGGGCGCAGCATGCCGTTAAAGCATCCAGCTCACTTCCGCTGCGGTGACCTGCCCTTCAAAGCGGCGCAGTTCTGCGGTCTTGCAGGTGTGCCACAGCGCAGTAAATGCCGGACCAAGGCTGTCGCGCAGCCCCGGACATTGTTGGAATAGGGTCAACGCTTCCTGCTGGCTGAGCGGCAGCACTGCCGCGTCGTCATTTTCATAACCGTTGCCACAGGCTGGCGGGGGCAGTGGCAGCGCATGTTCCAGCCCGTACAGCATGCCGCTCAGCATTACCGCTACCGCCAGATAAGGGTTGGCGTCGGCACCGGCAAGCCGGTATTCGATGCGTTGGTTGGCACTGTCGGCACAGGGCAGGCGCAACGCTACCGTGCGGTTGTTGTGCCCCCATGACGCGCGTAATGGCACATGCATGCCCGGACGGAAACGACGAAACGCGTTGATGTTTGGCGCGAGTATCGCCATTGAAGCCGGCATTAGCGCTAGCATTCCGGCGATCACCTGCGTCATGGTGGTACTCAGCGCGCCCGGCGCGCTGGCCAGCAGATTGTTGCCCTGTTCGTCTTGCAGGCTGATATGAAAATGCAAACCGCTGCCCGCTGCCTGCGCACAGGGTTTTGCCATAAAGCAGGCGTGCTGGTGGTGTTTCTCTGCTATCTGGCGGGTGAGGCGCTTCAACGCCAGCACCTGGTCGCAGGCTTCCAGCACTCGTGCGCTGTGGTGCAGGTTCAGCTCATATTGGCCGGAGGCCGCCTCGGCGACGATGCCGGTTAGCGGCAGCGCTTGTAATCGGGCCTGATGTTCGATGTCATTGAGCAGCGCATGGTGGCGCTCTGGTGCATCGACAGAAAAACTCTGCGTTGGGCACTGGCTGGCGCCGGCAGGCTGTTGCAGCGGGTCATGCAGATAAAACTCCAACTCTGCCGCGACCACAGGGTAATACCCCTTGGCCTGCAGACGTTTGAGTACCTGTTGCAGCACCACGCGCGGTTCAAGTTCGCAGGCGTCGCCGTCGGTATTTTTCATGGTTAGCAGCAGTTGTGCGTGGTGCTGCGGATCGCGGGCACAGGGCCGTAGCGTGCCGGGTACCGGCAGGCACAGCCGGTCGGGTTCGCCCGCCTGCTGGCCCAGCCCGCTTTCTTCAATCATCTGGCCAGCAAGATCCATGGCGTAGATCGACAGCGGGAAATAACAGCCCTTATCCAGCGCGAACAATTCGGCGACCGGCAGCCGCTTGCCACGGAATTGGCCGTTCAGATCGTTAAGATAAATATCGACGTGTTCGGTATCTGGATAACGCTGTAAATACTGCTCGACGTCTTTGCGGAATGAACGCGCCTGCGAGGCAGGTATTTCCGCCAGCAACGGGTTAAAGCCAATAATATTAGAATACATGGTGGCCCCCGGATTTAATAAAAACAGTGGGGGAAATCATCATCAGGGCAGGGGATAAACACATGAGGCATCCGTCTCGTGAGGCCATATCGGCGATGTAATGATGTTATCCGTGCCCCTGAAAACTGTCTGTAAAAACGCCGTAACGTTATTTATGTCTGGAATAAAAAAGCTGTAAATAATCGGCTTGGGTCTGATGGCTGAATAATAAATGGCTGCATATACTGCGGGTGACCCCCTTATTCAGGAGAGATATCCATGTTCAGAGTCTTTATTGTGTTTGTCGCCGCCATTACGGCCTTCAACGCGACGGCGTCGTCCGAAGCCGCCTGGGCCAACGGCGACAAAGCATTGCAAACGGCCTGCCTGAAGGCCAGTGGGTTAACAGGCGCCAAAGCCGCCGGCAACATTATTCATTACGGCGACGACGTCGATTACTCCGCACTGCTGATCACCGGCCGATACCCGCAGCCTTTTATGCATAACAAAGCGGGCAAAGCGCTGTGCCTTTACCAACGTGCAACCAAAAAAGCGGTGGTTCAGGAAGCTGACGGGCTGCTGGGTAAGGTGTAGCAATTTGGCTATCGATGGCTAAAAATTCAGCAATGGCGTTGTGTTTATAGATTATAGTCTATATCTTTTTTATAGACCGTAGTCTATAAAAAGGGAATGCCATGTGGACGGTACTAACAACGGAAGAGTTTGATCGATGGTTTACATCGCAAGATGAACCCGCGCAAGAGAAGGTTCTTGCTGCACTGGTGATGCTCGAACGGAGTGGCCCCAATCTATCACGTCCGTTTGTCGATTCGCTGAAGGGGTCACTGTACCCCAATATGAAAGAGTTGCGGATTCAGCATCGGGGGCGGCCAATTCGTGCTTTCTTTGCATTTGATCCGAAACGTAAGGCTATCGTTTTGTGTGCGGGCGACAAGACAGGCAATGAGAAACGGTTTTACAAAGTCATGCTACCTATTGCAGATGCGCAATTTACCCAGCATTTGAATCTTAATTTTGAGGAGTAACCAATGGGTACATTAAAAGACATGCTAGCTTCGCGTACCCCAGAGAGCAGGCAACGGATTGAGGAAATGGCAGAAGAGATGCTGCTGGAGACGCGTTTGTACGAGTTGCGTGAAACGTTGAATATTTCGCAGCAGATGTTGGCGAATAGTCTTGGTATCTCACAACCCTCCGTCGCGGCGATCGAGCAGCGTGGTAATGAGCTGAAGATTTCCACCTTAAAACGTTATGTAGAAGCCATGGGGGGGACGTTGCGACTGGATATCGAACTGCCAGATGGCAAGCATGTGGGGTTTAGGGTTTAACCTATAAAAAGGGCGCCTGGGCGCCCTGATGTTTTTATTTCAACGCAATACGGATCACGTCGTCCGGTGCGGACGCTTCTTTCTCGCGGCTGGAAGCTTGCTTAACGCTGACGTACAACGTTTGGCCATCCGGTGACAGCGCCAGGCTGTTCGGGTGGGTTGGCGTTTTGATGGTTTGCAGCAGCTTGTAGCTCTTGGCGTCGATCACGCTGACTTCACCGGCCTGGCGATGGGTCACGTAGACTTCATTACGTGCCGGGTTGAACAGCACGGCCAGGGATTCCGGCACGTCGATTTTGCTCAGAACGTTGCCGTCGCGGGTATCGACAACCAATACCTGTGCCTGCTTGGAATCGGTGATAAAGGCACGGTGGCTGGCTGGATCCAGGCTGATGTTCAGGAAGAAGTGCTCTTTGGACTCATCGAGCTTCTTGCGACTGACAATTTTGTTGGTTTTGGTGTCGATGGTCACCAGTTCGCCGTCGGCGTTGGTCACATACAGGCGGTTTGCGGCAGCGTCCAGCGCCAGGCCGGTACCGTATTTACCGGTTTCGGTGATGGTGGTGCGCAGCGTCAGGTCTTTACCGTCCACCACCCACACCACGCTGGATTCACCCAGCCCGGTGATGTACAGGGTATCGGTGGTGGCATCAGCGACCAGCTCACGCGGCGCCAGCGGTTTTACCGTCTCGGAGCGTTTACGCGCATCCAGCACCAGGCGGCCTTTCACTTCACCGGTTTTGCCGTCGATGGCGGTCACCGAGTTATTGACGGTGTTGCCGAAGAACAGCGTATCGGTTTTGCTGTTAATGGCTGCGCCGAACGGCTTGATATCGTTGTGAATAATCTGGGTGATGTCCAGCGTCTGCGGATCCAAACGATACACAACGCCGCCTTTATCCAGCTTACGGCTTTGCGACGTGGCCAGATACAGCGCGTTCTCGCCCTGGCTGTACACCATTTCATAGGCGCCTTTGCCGACGGGTTTGCGCAGCAGTTCTGGCTCACCCTGCGCGAACAGCGGGGCGGAGAACAGCATTGAAGTGAGAAGCATCAGTGGGAAAGCTGTACGTCCGCCGAAACGACGGTTGCGAGTTGTTGCAGAGTTCATAACCTCTCCATGGAGTTAAAAAGCCTATCGTCACAGGGCCGTTGCTCTGGGACCAAGAAAGCTCATCATCGAATTGAAGGTAAAGTCCTGCCGGTCGCGTCGTGGCGCACCGGGTCTTTTATGTTTGCGAATAGTAATCATTATTTATTGAGAATGGGAGTTATTTCAATCTGGAGTTGAGTGAAAATCACAGTGTGGAGGGCCGGAGGGGGTTGCTGGCAAGGGCCCGACTGCCTCGGGCACCTCAATTGCCATACTGCTGCGTATTACATGACGATCCCGGCGCCCTGTGCCCGATCGGCCGCGTTTTTCTCTGCCAAATAACGCGCCGGTGGCTTGCCAACCGCTTTGCGGAACATGGTGACAAAACCGCTGGCGCTTTCGTAGCCCAGATCCAGCGCCACCCGTTGTACGCTGTCGCCCTGGGTCAGCCGTTGTAGCGCCAGCACCACGTGCAGTTGTCGCCGCCAGTGGCCAAAGCTCATGCCCATTTGCTGTTGCAAAGTGCGGTTGAGCGAACGTTCGCTCATACCGATACGCTGCGCCCATTGGCCGAGGGTTGCCTTGTCCGCCGGGTTGGCCAGCAGGCGCTCCGTTAACTGGCGAATGCGCGCGTCGTTGGAAACCGGCAGGTGCAGGTTCTCAACCGGTGCTGTGACGAGCTGATCCAACAACACGCTGGCTAATCGTCCTTCCGGGCCCTGTTGGTCGTACAACTGTTCGAACCCGCTAGCCTGGAACAGCAGTTCACGCAGGAGTGGGGACACCGCCAGCGTACAGCAGTGGGTTGGCAATCCTGCGATAGCATCCTGATCGACAAACAGGCAGTAGCATTCGCTGGCACTGGCCCCTTGGGCGTTATGCAGCACATTGCTGGGCATCCATAGCGCACACTGTGGCGGTACCAACCACAGGCCGTTTTCTACCTCACAACGGATCATGCCGCGCACCGTATAAATCAGCTGTGCCTTGCGGTGCCGGTGATGGGTGATCTCCCAATCTTTGCCAATGGTGGAGCCCTGCACGGCAAAAATGGCGCGCGGGACCTGATCGATATCGAAACGCGGTTCGGTGATAAAGGTCATGAGAATAATTCTCAATTTGGCGGAATTGAAAAACATTATGTCCTGATTGTGCAATGTGGTCTAGCACCCTGGTCGATAAAGTAAGCGCTCGTTTTAGCACTCTCAGGAGACACACCATGTCATTAGACTCCGCCACCTTCCCGCTGGTGTGGATGCGTCAGCCAACGGCAGGACAACCGCACGACACCGCTGCCGAGTTTGCCGAGTTCAGCCGCTTATTGCAGCGCGAGCAGCCCTTCGTGCTGTTGTGCGACCGGCGTATGGATCAGAACGACGAGCACGATCGTGATGAGCGTACCCAAATCGCACTCTGGAAGCGCGATCACCGTGAGGCGCT
Source organism: Serratia sp. CoH_122_TC_1 (assembly GCF_058191755.1). Classification (NCBI taxonomy): domain Bacteria; kingdom Pseudomonadati; phylum Pseudomonadota; class Gammaproteobacteria; order Enterobacterales; family Yersiniaceae; genus Serratia; species Serratia sp. CoH_122_TC_1. The sequence continues at coordinate 52,686 of NZ_JBXWLA010000004.1, read as the reverse complement.
GGCACGCTGGGTGAAAGGCATGGTGCTGATTGAACCGGACGACGTGCGGCGGAAGGCTGCGGAAGAATTTGTCGATTTCGCCAGCCGTTTCTGGGGCTACCCGGTACAGGTGGTTGCCAGCGAGCATCTGGCTCATGAACTGGCGCAACGTTTGCTGACGCAATGACGCAATAAGGGGGGGCGATGTATCAACAACAGGTTATTACGGCACTGCTTGCCTGGATCGAGCAAAACCTTGAGCAGCCATTGTCACTGGACGACATTGCCACTAAGTCAGGCTATTCCAAATGGCACCTGCAACGGTTATTTAAAGCGTTAACCGGCGAAATTCTGGGGACTTACGCCCGGCGCAGGAGGCTGACCGCCGCCGCACGTGAACTGCGGCTGACCAGCCACGGCGTGGCCTTTATCGCCGACAAGTATCAGTTTGATTCCCAGCAGACTTTCACCCGCTGTTTCAAAAAGCAGTTTGGCATGCCACCGGCCTGTTATCGTCGCAGTGCGGACTGGTCAGGGCAGGGGATGCAGCCTCCACTGCGGCCGATGGATGCGCCGTTGCCGCAGGCGGAGATCATTACGTTACCGGCGATGCAATTGATTGGCTGTACTCAGCACCGCAGTTGTACGCTGGGGCAGCTGCTGCATTCGAAAAACGCGCTGCGTCAGCATGCCTGGCGTCAGATGATGCCGAAGGAAGCCGAAACCTCAACAGTGGTATACGGCCTTACCAGCCTGGAGGCCGACAGCCGACAGCGCGGCGGGCAACGGATGGCTTATACTCTGGCGCTGGCGGACGAACGAGCCGAGGGCGAAAGGGTACTGATCGAGCCGGGCGACTACGCCAGCTTTACTTATCAGGGGCAAGTTGAAGAGTTACAAAACTTTGTCGCCCGCCTGTATGACACCGCGATCCCCATGATGAAAGCGATACGGCGGCCAGGACAGGATATCGAGCGGTTTTATTCCATGCCGAGCGGCATTTGTAACGCAGATGGCGCGGCGATCCGCTGCGAATATCTGATTCCTATTCGTCGTATCTCACCGCCAGCCGCCGCACTTTAGCGGCGGTTTTCACACAAATGCCCCTTCGTGCTGCACCAGGTTACAAAAAAGTTCGATATTGCGCCGGTAATGTTTCACACTTAGGTTGATGTGCACATATAATGCGCATCCGGTCATATACCCTATGCCTTTCAAACTGCAGCGTTGTTGGCTGTGTGTGTACAGCTCGTCCACTTACCTGAGTAAGCGTCCGAGCATTCGCGCATTTGCCGCTGGGCCGCAACCAGAATTTCTTTGGGTACAGAGGGCCGAGTTAACCTATATCTATAATTGCCAGTGGCCACAACCAACACGAAGATGAAAATGAGCATTCGCGCGTTACTAACCCTGTTTACGGCACTGGTGGTATTCAGCCAAGCTGCCTTCGCCGTTGTCTATCCTTTGCCTGCCAAAGACAGTCGTCTGGTGGGTGAAAACATCCAAATCACCGTACCGGAAGACAGCAAGTTGCCGCTGGAGAGCTTTGCCGCTCAATACCAGATGGGCCTGAGCAACATGCTGGAAGCCAACCCAGGTGTGGATCCCTTCCTGCCGAAGGCCGGCAGTACACTGACTATTCCACAACAGTTGATCCTGCCGGACGCACCGCGTGAAGGCATCATCATCAACAGCGCAGAGATGCGTCTGTACTACTACCCGAAAGGCACCAACACGGTGATCGTGCTGCCGATTGGTATCGGCCAACTGGGTAAAGACACCCCGTTGAACTGGACTACCACGGTGCAGCGTAAGAAAGACGGCCCAACCTGGACGCCAACTGCCAAGATGCGCGCAGAATATGCTGCGGATGGCGAGATCCTGCCTGCGGTATTCCCTGCCGGCCCGGACAACCCAATGGGCCTGTATGCGCTGTACGTCGGTCGTCTGTATGCGATCCACGGCACCAACGCCAACTTCGGTATCGGTCTGCGCGTGAGCCACGGCTGTGTGCGTCTGCGTGCTGATGACATCAAGTTCCTGTTCGAAAACGTGCCGGTCGGTACGCGCGTGCAGTTCATCAATGAGCCGATCAAAGCCAGCGTTGAACCGGACGGTTCCCGTTACATTGAAGTGCATAACCCACTTTCTGCTAACGAAGAACAGCTGAAGTCGAAAGACCCTGTGCCGTTGACCATCTCTGCACCTGTGGGCAAAGTGATGATGGATCCTGCGGTTAACCAGAGCGCAGTGGATGCGGCGATCAAAGCCCGTTCCGGTATGCCGGTTAAAGTGAACTGATTGATTGAATCGCTGTGAGAAAGGCGCCCTCGGGCGTCTTTTTTTTGGCTTAAAAACGCTTCTGGGGAGACAATACGGCCGGAGGCCATGCGGTAAATTGTCATAATAATCACAACCCATCCACCTTGGTCATTGCGTCCGGAAATGGCCACTTCGTTATTATTCCATTAAAAATCATCGCTGATTAATACGTTATATAACCCCTCTGACCCATTCCCGGTTGAAAGAATTCTCTCAAAATATGTGCGCTGTGAAAATAAGATCACACAAGCGTAACAAAAGGTAAACATAGGCTCTCTATATTGGCTGCTTTGCTTTTGGGAGGGAGTGCCATGCGTAACTGGAACGAGCCGAAAAAGAACAAGGCGCACATCGAATTGATCCCGATGATCGACGTGATGATGTTTTTGCTGGTGTTTTTTGTGTTGATTAGCCTGAACGTGATCCCGGCCCTTGGGCTGAAGACCCAACTGCCGTCCGCCGGCAGTGCGCAGCAATTGAAACCGCAGAAGAAGGCGATCATCACGTTGGGCGCAGAGGATCAATTGCAGCTCGACGGCCAACCGGTCGCACTGAGCGCGCTGGTCAGCACGCTGAAGCAACAGCAGCAGGAAAACCAGACCACCACCATTATCGTCAACAGTGACAAAGGCGTGGCGGTGGAACGGCTGGTGGCGGTGATGGATAACCTGCGTCAGGGCGGCTTCTACTCCGTCTCTATCGCCACACGGAAGCTGTGACATGTATCTGCTTTATCGTTCACGTCACCTTTTCAGCTGGTTGCCGGCGCTGATCGTCGTGGGCTGTGTGCTGTTCGCCAGCCAGCAGGCGGCACTGAAAATTCAGCCGCGCTATGACGAAACTGCCATGGAGCTGGCCTTGGTCGAGCCGGAGCCTCAGACACAGCCGGAACCCCCGGTGGAAACGCCGCCGCAACCCGAACCCCCGCCGCCAGAGCCGGAACCGATTCCTGAACCGGTCGTGCCGGCCCCAGAGCCGATTATCGAGGCTAAGCCGGCGCCAAAACTGCAGCCGAAACCGAAACCGGTGAAAGAAAAAGCCAAACCGGTGGAGAAGGCCAAACCTGTCGCAGCACCTGCCGCGCCAAGAGCATTTGTCAGCAAACCGGCGGCAGTACCCGCTCCGGTCGCCCCGGCCGCGCCAAAGGTGAACACCCAGGCGATCGAAAACGGGTATCTGCAGGCACTACGCCACGAATTGGAACAGCGTAAGCGCTACCCCAGCGGACGGCAGGCCTCTCTCGAACGGCCTCAAGGCAACGTAGAGGTGTGGCTGGAGGTTGACCGCAGCGGCCGAGTGCTCTCGTCCGGCATCACGAATAAGGCCACCAGCATGCTGCTCAACCGTGCGGCGCTGAGCAGCCTGCAAAGCATCAGCCAGGTGAAGCCGTTTCCAAGCGACGCTTTCAATGGGCAAACAACAAAACGATTTTCAGCCACGTTCAATTATCAGGCGCCTTGACGCCTGGCATAACAGTTTGATCTTTATGGGATGGAAACAATGAAATCTTTTAATCGTTCTGGGATTTATCTGGCAGTGATGTCGGCGATGTTGCCGGGCGCGGTGCTGGCGGCGGACTCGACCGACGTCGGTACCATCAGTGTAAAAGGGCAGTCGCTGGGCGGTGGCATGATGGTGCAGGACGACAGTGCCAAGTCACGTTCCACCGTCACCAAAGAAGCCATGGATAAAATGCCGGCGGCGGCCAACGCCATCGACAAATTGAAATATACCCCCGGCTTGAACGTCAACAGTAACGACGCCAGCGGCCTGAGCGGCGTCGATTACACCATGCGGGGTATGAACTCCGATCAAATCGGTCTGTCGATGGACGGTATCCCGATCAACGACTCCGGTAACTATGCGGTGTACCCGAACTTGCTGGGCGATTCGGAGAACCTGGAAGAGATATTCGTTACTCAGGGGTCCTCAGAAGTTGATGGCCCGCATATCGGCTCCAGCGGCGGCAACATCGGGATGGTGACGCGCCGTCCGTCGAAGGACTTTGGCGGCTTTGTCAAACAGACGCTGGGCAGCAACAACCTGAGCAAAACCTTTGCGCGTCTGGAGACCGGTGAGTACAACGGCTTCAGCAACTGGCTCTCTTACTCGCACACCGAAGCGAAAAAGTGGCGCGGTGAAGGGCGCAACTATTCCGACAAGTTTGAGATGAGCTCGCTGTACGAAGACGGCAACGGCAACAGCAGCAACTTGGTGATGAAGTACAACCGCCAGAATAACATCAACTACAACACCCTGAGCAAGGCGCAGTTTGACAAGGACGGCCGCTATGCCAACGACTACTCTGCCACACCGGAGTACAACAGTAAGGGCCAGTTGAACAAGTACTACAAACTCAACCGTAACCCGTTTGATACCTTCACCCTGTCGTTCACCCAGAAACTGCAACTGCGTGACAACCTGGCGTTGACGGTACAACCTTATTACTACTGGGGTAACGGCGGCAGCTTCAACGGGCAAACCGCTTCCGTGCTGTCCAACACTTCAGATAAGGCCGGCCAGTACGATCTCAGCAATCTGAAATCCAACACCTATTACCGCCCGTCATGGACCCAGACCTGGCGCCCGGGTATCACCACCAAGCTGAAGTGGGACATCAACGATCAGCACAGCCTGGATATCGGCTACTGGTATGAACGTGCGCGTCAGTCACAGACCCAACCCTTTATCGGCATCAAGGACGACGGCAACCCGGAGCAAATTTCGGGTAAACCGGGCGGTTCCGATCAGGTGAAGGATGCCAACGGCAAAACCGTGCAGGGGCGTAACCAGTACACCATCACGCCGGCACAGAAAGTGTGGCTGCAGGATACCTGGTTTGCTACGCCGGACTTGACCTTCGTCGGCGGGCTGGCCTATCAGTACGTTGAACGCAATGGGGACAATAAAGGCAGCCTGTATAACGTGCCGGAAAAGCGCGATGCCAGATACCATGAATTCCTGCCGAACTTCAGCGCCAGCTACAAACTGAACCCGGAAAACCAGGTGTTCTATAACCTGACGCGTAACATGCGTACCCCGCCAAACTACGTGTTGTACAACGTGGGGGATTCGATCAGCACCAAGCCGGAACTGAGCTGGAACCATGAGTTGGGCTGGCGCTTCGAGCGGCAAGACATGTTGATGAGTGCCACGTTGTTCTACATGCGCTACAGCGATCGCCAGATCTCGACCACCAACCCGGCGGGCGACTACGAGATGATGAACATCGGCAACGTAGAGAACAAAGGGCTGGAGCTGGAGTGGAGCGGCCAATTGCCGCATAACTTCAACTACTACACCTCTTACACCTACACCGAGTCCAAGCAGAAGAGCGACATTGTCAGCAACGGCGGTCTGCCGCTGCCAACCAGCGGCAAAGAGGTGCCGAACGTACCGAAGAACCTGCTTAACATGACGCTGGGTTATGACGACGGTTTGTACTACAGCAGCGTCAGTGGCAAATACGTCGGTTCCTTCTATGGCGACCTGACCAATGACGAGAAGATCGGCGGCCGCACGGTATTCGATCTGGCTGCGGGCGTGCATCTGCCGGTGGACAAAAAGATCGTCAAGAGCGCGGCATTGCGCTTTGGTATCAGCAACCTGTTTGACAAGGAGTACCTGACGTCGGTGCGTACCACCACCTTTAACGCAGCGCCTTATGGCGGTGTGAGGGCCAGCACGCCGTACTACAACGTCGGGGAAGAACGTACCTTCAGCGTCTCGCTGGAAGCCACCTTTTAACTAATTAAACGTCATGTCCTTCAGGTTGTGGCCGACAAGGCCGCAGCGTGAAGGACGATGAGCATGAGGACTGAGCGATGAATGCCAACCTGTTACACGACATTATTTTCTACGTGATGTATGCCGCACTGGCGATTGCGCTGGTGATCATCGTCGAGCGTGCGCTGTATTTCGCTTACACCCAACGTCAGGCGCGTCGGCTGGAGCAGGCGCTGACGCTGGACGTGCGTCGCACCGCCGATTTGCCGGATGAACTGACCCAACGCAACAGCCTGCCGCTGGCGGTGATTTCACCGGTGTTGGAGCAAAAACACCGTGCCGGCGACCGCGAGGCGATCGGCGATCTGATCGACGCGCAGTACCTGTTGAGTAAACCGCTGATGGCGCGCGGTCTGTGGCTGCTGGAAACCATCGTGACGGCCGCACCGTTGTTGGGGCTGTTGGGCACGGTCATGGGGATTATCGAAACCTTTAAGGCGCTGGCTGCCTCTGGCGTGTCTGAGCCGAGCCTGGTTTCTGCCGGTATGGGTACGGCGTTGTACGCCACCGGGCTGGGTATCGCCATCGCGCTGCTGTGCCTGGTCGGGAACAACTATCTGCAAAGCCGCATGGAACGGATAAACGAACTGTTGAAAGTGCTGTTGATCCGCGCCGGTGCGCCGACCAGCCGCCCGGAAAACGGCAGCCGTGAGCAATGGGTTGACAGTGAGGCACCACGCTATGCCTAATGGCCGTCAACCACGGCGGCCGCTGGGCCGCCTTTACACTGCGTTATGGGGTAGCTGTCTGTTGATGTTGAGCCAGAGTGCGGCGGCACGTTTTGAGATCCCCGGCTACGAGCTGGTGTATACCGCGCCGGTAGAAACTGCGTTGCAGGCAGATGACCTGCGCAACACTGCGCAAGTGTGGCAGCAGATGTTTGATGCGGCGAAAACCCGTATCGATCTGGGCCAGTTCTACGTGGCGAATGAACAGGGATCGTTGTTGGACGGTGTATTACAGCACCTGAAAGCCGCGGGCGAACGCGGGGTGAAAATCCGTTTTCTGATGGAAGAGAAGGGCATTCGCATTTCCACCCCTGAGACGCTGGAACAGCTTAAGGCGATCCCGAACCTGGAACTGCGCATTATCCCTTATCAGCGCCTGAGCGGCGGTATTTTGCATGCTAAATACCTGCTGGTGGACGGTGAACAGGCATTTGTCGGCAGCCAAAACTTTGACTGGCGGGCGCTGGCGCATATCCACGAAACGGGATTGCGCATCAGCGATGCCGGGGTTGTTGGGCAAATCCAGGCGATCTTCGAGCAGGACTGGCAAGCACAGGCCTTGTTGGCCGCGGATAAACCGGTGCCGCCACTGCCGTACCAGCCCAATGCCGACACGCCGCAGGGCAACTATTTGGTTGCCAGCCCACGCGCTTACAATCCGGCTGGCGTGATTGACTCGCAGGTTGAGCTGCCGCGCCTGTTGGCGGCCGCCAAGCAGCAGGTTCGGGTGCAGGTGATGGATTATGCGCCGCTGTCCTATGGCCCGGAGCGCAGCCGGCCTTACTATGCCGTGATCGACAACGCCCTGCGCAGCGCCGCTGCACGCGGCGTGAAGATCGAGCTGATGGTCGCCAACTGGAACACCAAAAAACCGGATATTGCCTGGCTGAAAAGTTTGTCCGTGGTGCCGAATGTGCAGATAAAGATCGTCACGATCCCCCCGGCAAGCAGCGGGTTCATTCCGTTTGCACGGGTGATCCACAGCAAGATCATGACCATCGATGGGGAAACGGCGTGGATCGGCACCAGCAACTGGACCGGCGGTTATTTGGATAACTCGCGTAATCTGGAACTGGTGTTGCACAACCCGCTGATGAGCCAGCGCGTGGATAAGCTCTACAGCCAGCTGTGGAACAGCGTTTACGCCGAACCGCTTAAACTGGATTACGACTACCCGGCGCCCAAACCGGGCGGTGAGTCCTGAGATTGCCGACCGGCTCACGTCGTGTTAAATCGGGTCGACCAGGGTAGACCCGATTTAACGCTTTGATTCTGCCATAGGGCGCAGTATGCAGCGCCTCAGGCCTTATTTCCGCCAGCCGCTTTCTTCCAATGCCGTCAGCAATTGCTCCGCGCTCAACCCTTCTGCCCGGTGGCCATTGCCCGAAACGGTATTGGCCGCCAGCAGGGCGTTGATAATCGCTTCTTCCACCGCCTCTGCCGCTGCCTCAAACAACTCAGAAATGTAATCGTTATTGACCATGCGCAGTGGGGTGGTGAATGCCCCTTTGTTGGCGTAGTCGGCAGGCGGCAGCCCGTCGTTGCCCGTGGCGAAAGCGATAAAGATATCGCCGCTGGAGTCTTCGGTGCCGCCGCCGGTGCGGGCAATGCCGATGCTGGCACGCTGGGCCAGTCGTGTACATTGGTGCGGCAACAACGGCGCATCGGTCGCGAGCGTAACAACGATCGATCCCATGCCGGGATGTGGCAGTTGCGGCGTGAATGGCGAGTGAATGTGCCCAAGATGGCGACCCACCGGGTATCCGCCCACTAGCAGCGACGCGCGTTTGCCGTGGTTGGCCTGCACGATGGCACCCACCGTCCACCCCCCGCGATCGGCGGGCAGGCGACGGGATGCCGTACCGCTTCCCCCTTTGAACTCATGACAAATCATGCCGCTGCCGCCACCGACCGCACCTTCCTGAGGTAATCCGCTGTGCGCCGCTTGCAGTGCCTGCCGTACGTGCTCCGGCTTGACGTGAAATCCGTTAATGTCGTTGAGCAGGCCGTCGAAGGTTTCCATCACTACCGGCATATTCCAGTACACCGCATTGTCGCCGGCGGGCAGGGCTTCGCGTTCCAGGGCAATCAGGCTGTCACGCACTACCCCGACGCTGTGGGTATTGGTGAAGGCAATTGGGCTGGTGAGCAGACCGGCTTCACGGATCCATTCCAGCCCCGTGGCGTCACCGTTGCCGTTGAGGACATGCACACCGGCAAAGCAGGGGGATTGCCGGGCCTGACCGGCACGGGGTTCAATCACCGTAACGCCGGTGCGCACGCTGTGGCCGTCGGCCAGATCGGCGTGGATGCTGGCGTGGCCAACGCGGACGCCGGGCACATCGGTAATGGCGTTCAGCGGGCCGGCAACGCCGTGGCCGATCTTAATGCCCAAATCCTGAGCGCGCTGCGACATGGTTATTCTCCTTCAATTGAGGGTTCTACGAGCGGGACGGTTTGACGGGTGTGCATGTAACTCAGCACCAGGCCAAAACAGAGGATACCGGCAATGATAATAAAGTCTTTCAGGCTGCTGGCGATCAAAATTGTCCACAGCACGTACAGGCAGCCAAGCAGTGCAATCACTACCGGCAATGGCCACAGTGGCATCAGGTACGGGTGATGGAAACGCACACGGCGGCGGCTGATCAGCGCGGCGATGGCCATGATGATGTACACCAGCAACAGCAGGATCACGGTAAAGGAGGTCAGATCGCCGAGGTTGGAGCAAAAGGCCAGTAGCGCGGAGGGAATGCCGAACAGCAGGGTGGCGATCCACGGGGTACCAAAACGCGGGTGGATCTTTTTCAGTGCCCGGTTTATCTGCGGTAGCCAGAAACCATCACGCCCACTGGAGAACATCATCCGGCTGAACTGTGCCACGATGGCGATGATGGCGTTAAACACGGAGAGGTAAATTGCCCCGCTGACCACCCGCGCCAGCGTCGGCCCGCCCAACTGGCTGACCACGTAGCCGACGGGATCCGCCTGTTTGGCCATTTCAACCAAAGACGGTGCGCCGATCAACAGCGCGGTGAAGGGCAGTAATTCGACCAGCACCACGATGACCAGCGTTAGCATGATGGCGGTCGCCATCGGTTTGCCCTGTTCACGCATGTCCTCTGCCATGTATACCGCCGCGCCATAGCCGTTGTAGGAAAACAGCGCGACGCCAACCATAGTGACGATCAACGGCACGGAGACCGGCGACAGCCCCCCTTCGGGGTTGAGTATCACCGGTGCGGTGAGTATGTCTGCGCTTTGGTGCGGATTGCTGAATCCCAGCCAGGCGATTAAGCCCAACACCGCGATCTCGACCACCAGAAAGGTGCCGGTCAGCAGGGCATTGGCCTTGATATTGAAAATGGCGCAGGCACCGCCGATCAGGATGGTGATCATACCTGCCGTAGAGGCGTCAAATTGCGTGCCCAGTGCGGTATTTAAATAGGGCACCGCGCCAGTGGCCAGCACTGCCGGGACAAACAGCGCGGCGCTGAGGATAAACAGGTAAGTTTGGAGCCCACATAGGGTGCCGAACAGCCGCTTGATGATGCTGTATTCGCCGCCTGCGCTGGGGTGCGCTGCGCCCAGCTCGGCGTAGCACAATGCAATGGTGGCGGCGATAAAGGCGGCGATCAGGAATGAAATAAAGGCACCGCTGCCGGCGCTGGCAATCGCCAGTGGGGCAATGACAAAGATAGAGCTGGCCGGTGTGACGCCGGAGGCAGTGATCATCACCACGTCGAGGACGCTGAGATTGCCTTTGAATTTATGTTCTGGTGTGGGCTCTTTCATTCAATACCCCATGAACAACGCGTAAGTGAGTGATGTTGCGGGCGGCGATTCATGCGGTAGATCATTGCGATGGCATGTCGTCGCCCGGCCTGATTAAATGGAACGCGTGGAAAAAGAGGGCGAATGTCTTCGCCCCTGTAACATATTTATTTCTATAGTGAAATTACCCTTGCCCGGACGGGAAGCTGAAGCTGGCATATTGGGCATCATGGGACGAAGGCCAGCGCTGGGTAATGGTTTTGCGCTTGGTGTAAAACCTGACGGCATCCGGGCCGTAAGCGTGTAAGTCGCCAAACAGTGAACGTTTCCAGCCCCCAAATGAGTGGTACGCCACCGGTACCGGCAGTGCAACGTTGATCCCCACCATGCCGACCTGAATATGGCTGGAGAAGTAACGCGCCGCCTCGCCATCACGGGTGAACAGACAGGTGCCGTTACCGTATTCATGGGCGTCAATCATTGCCATCGCGTCTTTCAATGAGCCGACCCGCACAACGCCTAACACGGGGCCGAAGATCTCCTCCTGATAAATCCGCATCCCCGGTTGCACGTGGTCAAACAGCGTTGGGCCGAGGAAATACCCCTGGCTCAATTGCCCGTCGTCGCCTTGTACCTTCAGTTCACGGCCGTCGACCACCAGACGGGCGCCTTCTTCAACACCCTGATCGATGTAGCTTTTTACCTTTTGAAAATGTTGCTGGGTAACCAAAGGCCCCATATCGTTGCGGTTATCATTACCCGCGCCAATTCGCATGTTGGCCATTTGCTGTTGCAAGCCGGCGATCAGGGCGTCGGCGGTATCATCCCCCACCGCGACAACCAGCGGGATTGCCATGCAACGTTGCCCACAGGAGCCGAATGCCGCGCCCATCAGTGCGCTGACGCTACCGGCGATGTCAGCATCCGGCAACACTACAGCGTGGTTTTTCGCGCCGCCCAACGCCTGTACCCGCTTATTCTGGCCACAGCCGGTGTGATAGATGTGTTCTGCCACGGGCGTGGAGCCGACAAAGCTCACCGCCTTAACGCGTGGATCGTGCAGCAGAGTGTCTACGGCTTCGCGGTCGCCGTTGACCAGATTCAAAACGCCGGGGGGTAAGCCGGCCTCCGATGCCAGTTGAGCGATATACAGCGTGGAGGAAGGCACGCGTTCTGACGGCTTCAATACAAAGGTGTTGCCGCATACCACGGCCATTGGCCACATCCACAAGGGGACCATCGCCGGGAAGTTAAAGGGGGTGATACCGGCCACCACACCCAGCGGCTGAAACTCACTCCAGCTGTCGATACCCGGTCCGGCGTCCTTGCTGTGTTCGCCTTTTAGCAGTTCCGGCGCATAGCTGGCGTACTCAATATTTTCGATCCCGCGTTGGAGTTCACCCATGGCGTCGCTGAGGACTTTGCCGTGTTCGGCGGTAATCAGTTGGCAGATGTGATCGGCGTGCTGTTCCAGCAGCGCTTTAAGACGAATCATGATCCTGGCCCGCTTCAACGGCGGTGTATCTCGCCAGGCTGGATAGGCCCGTTCGGCGGCGTCTATGGCACTTTCCACGGTGGCGCGGTCAGCCAGCAAGACCGCCTGATGTGACAGCCCGGTCGCCGGATCGAAGACCGGTTGGCTGCGAGTACCGCCAGTGGCGGACTGGCCGTTGATCCAATGTGCAATTGGCATGGTATTCGTTCCTTATTCGGTGGCGTTGATGGCGTCGCCCAAGGCGTTGATTAACGAATCAATCTGCGCTTCGCTGCTGATAAACGGCGGTGCCAGTTGCAGGGTGTCGCCGCCGTAGCGGACATAAAACCCACTTTCCCAACAGCGCATCGCCACTTCATACGGCCTGCGTGCCGCTTCGCCCGGTCGTGCCGCCAGCGTGATGCCCGCCGCCAGGCCAAAATTGCGAATGTCGGTAACGTGGCGGCAGCTTTGCAATCCGTGCACGGCCTGCTCAAAATACGGCGTCAGCGCCTGAACCCGCTCAATCATCTGCTCGCGCTCAATGATATCCAGCGTCGCCAACCCGACGGCACAGCTAACCGGGTGGGCGGAATAGGTGTAGCCGTGCGGGAATTCGAGCAAATACTCGGGGTCATCGGTGGCCATAAAGGCCTGATAAATCTCTGGGCGAACCACGACTGCGCCCATGGGTTGCGCACCGTTGGTCACCTGTTTGGCGATATTCATCATGTCTGGCGTGACACCGAAGGCTTCAGCGCCGGTCAATGCGCCGCAACGACCGAAGGCGGTGATCACTTCGTCAAAGATCAGCAGAATATTGTGTTGGGTGCAGATCTCACGGATACGTTGCAGATAGCCGACCGGGGGGACAATAACGCCAGCGGAACCGGAAAAGGGTTCGATAATGACGGCAGCGATGGTCGACGCATCACGCAGCGCGATGATCCGGTTCAGTTCTTCTGCCAGATCGGCACCTTGCGCAGGCATCCCGCGCGAAAAGGCGTTTTCCGCCAGCAAGGTATGCGGCAGGTGGTCTGCCTCGGCACTGGTGCCAAAGGCTTTGCGGTTACCGGCAATCCCGCCCACGGCAATCCCGCCAAAGTTGACGCCGTGATAGCCTTTTTCGCGGCCGATAAAGCAGGTTTTTCCTGCCTGACCTTTGGCTCGCCAATAGGCCCGCGCCATTTTTAATGACGTGTCTGCCGCTTCGGAGCCGGAGCCGGTGAAAAAGACATAATCCAGCCCGGCCGGTGTCATGGCTTTAATTTTATTCGCCAACTCGAATGATAAGGTATGGCCGAATTGGAATGCCGGGGAGTAATCCAGTTGGGAAAGTTGTTTATAGGCCGCGTCGGCTATTTCCTGACGGCCATGACCTAATCCGCAGCACCATAACCCGGATAAACCGTCAAAGATTTTACGCCCATCCTGGCTGGTATAATAAACGCCTTCAGCGTGGCTGATGATTCGCGGGTTGGCTTTAAAATTACGGTTACCGGTAAACGGCATCCAATGTGCTTCTAACCATTCACGTTCGGGCTTATTTTCAGGGTGATTTAAATCAGCCATTTTTCCCTCCGGGGGGAGAATAGGTAGGTTTATTAAATTATCTTTCGTGTTAATGAATTGTTGCTTGAAATTGACTATGTTCTGCTTCTTCACTAATGTGAATAATCATATATCGAAACTTACTTAAGGTTTTATGCAAGTAAAAAAGCGCGCACTTTTGGGGCAGTTAGCGGATATGGATTTACGGTTGCTGCGAGTGTTTAAGGCCGTGGTTGACTGCGGCGGCATGAGTGCGGCTGAGCTGGAACTGAATATCAGCCTGTCGACCATCAGCAAGCATATCAAGGATCTGGAGCAGCGTTTGGGGCTGACGCTCTGCCATCGCGGGCGTGAGGGGTTTGCAGTCACTGACGAAGGGCTGTTGATTTATCAGGAAACCATCAATCTCTTGGCGGCGACCGAAGCTTTCCGCCGTGGGGTGGATGATGTGCACCAGCGTTTGGGGGGGCAACTGCATGTGGCGATATTTGATCACACCGTCAGTAATCCTCAGGCACACATCGGCCGGGCGATTGCGTTATTTAGCGAGCAGGCACCGGACGTGTCTTTGCAAATGTATGTGGAACCAATAAATACCATTGAGCGTGGCGTTATTGATGGCCAATTCCAGGTGGGTATTATTCCCATGCACCGTAGTGCAGAAAGTTTATCTTATAGTTCGTTATTTAATGAGAGGATGTTCTTATATTGTGGTGCGCAGCATGAATTATTTTCCGTTAATCATGAAACGCTGAATTGGGATCTGTTGCACCATTATGCCTTTGCCGGTTTAGGCTACCACTCACCGAATATGGAACTGAGCCTGCAACAGCATTTGCAGCGTAAAGCGACCGGATTTGCTCAGGAGTCGATCGCGACGTTGATCCTTTCCGGCAAGTACGTCGGTTTTCTTCCCGACCACTATGCGGCATTTTTTGTCGCGCAGAATATGATGCGGGCGATCAAACCGTCGCTGTTCTGTTACCACTGTGAGTATTCCAGCGTATTACGGCGTTCACCCAGCCCGCAACGGGTCGTGAAGCTGTTCCACGAGTGCCTGCTGGCGGCTCATGGAACAGCTTGATGTTACTGATCTTTCTTCTTGCTGAAAATTTTGAGCAGCACACCGACCAGTATGCCAATCGCGATGCCGGTGAAAATCCAGCTGATGATACCCATTTCCGATCCCCCGCTATTACGTTGATCTCATTCTATAATCATTCGACGCGGAATGCGCCTTCGATCATCAGCTGACGCTGCGGCGCACTGTAGTCGATCAGCGCGTTCTTGCTGTTGGATTTAGCCAGCGTCACGGCCAGTTCGTCGGCGGACAGGGGCAGATCGTCCTGCCAAAACGTGGCGATGGCGTTGCGGGTAATGAAGTCGATCAGGTAGCGTTCCGGGCTGTCATGTTGTTCGGGGAACAGGCGAGTGGCGAGGTCGGCCATCAGTGCCCGCTGCTGCGGTTGTTCACTTTGAGCCAGCAGCTCGAGGAAAGGCAGCAGCAGACGGCCGCAGACCTGTCCGTGGTGATAATCGCGCAATGCGCCAATCTCACCTGCAATACCGTGGATCACACCCAGCCCCGCGGCACTCAGCGTCAGCCCACCTAAGTAGGACGCCTGCATGATGTCCTCACGTGCCTGATCGCTGCGGTTGAGCCTGGGCCAGGCTTGCAGGAAGTGGCGGATACCGGTCAATGACATCTCTCGCGTCATGGCATTGGCGGTTTTGGACAGGTAGGCCTCGAACAAATGGGTGAAGGCATCGATGGCGCAGTAAGCCAGGACCTTATCCGGCGCACCCTGCAGCAGTTGTGGGTCCAGAATAGCGGTATGAGGGACAAAATTGTTATGCCGCAGCGAGGCTTTCACCTTACTGAACTGGGTATCTGTGATGACCGCATTCTGGGTGACTTCGCTGCCGGTACCGGCCGTGGTCGGGATGGCAATCAGCGGCAAGGTGGCCCCACTGATTTTAGTGTCGCCGACTTTTTCCATATAGCGCAGGGTTGGCAGTGGGTGCTCAACCAGGGCGGCAAAGGCCTTGGCGGCATCCAGCACGCTACCGCCGCCGATCGCCACCACCCGCTGAGCCTTGCCGCGCCAGCGCGCTACCCAGGCGTCAATCTCGTGCGGTGACGCCTCGTGGCTGACGATTTCAGTGCCAATAAGCAGCGGCGTCAACGTGTCCGCCAGCGAAGAATACACCGCGCCTTTGAGAAATGAGCGGCAGCTAAACAGTAGCGTCGGCTGCGGTTCTGCGTTCAGTAGCGGGATCAGTTGGCTGATACTGCCGTGGCCGAACCAGGTATGGCGGTTGGCGATCGTCAGGCTGGTTGTCATAGTCTCTCCTTGGCGCACGAAAACCACAGCATAAGCCAGCCTCAGCGGCCGAACCACTGCTTTTCACTGCCTGAATGACATTCCATTAATATGTTAACCCAGCATGATTGTGGCAGGGCGCAATAATCTCGCGAAGGTGTGATTTGTTTAACATGTAAACAATTCAGGGATTGCATTTGGCGCCATTGAGTGTTTTTTATAACAAGCAGGCCAGGATGAAGCCGGAGCACAGTGATTGTTAATTTATTAATGATGGCGGGCAGAGATGACTATTCAGGTCGAACGATTATCAGCGGTGATCGACGCGGTGGCGACCCCAGGCTTTTATCCTGGCTTGTTGGCCTGGCTGGAAGGCTTTTTCGCTTTTGATAATGCCATTGTCTACGCCTTTGAACGCGGCCAGGCGCCGCGCTGCCTGATAAAAACCGAGAAGGAAAATAGCGACGCGGTTAACCAACTTTACCAACAGGGCGCCTACCTCCAGGATCCGTTTTATCAGGCGCTGAACGGCGGCGCTGGGGGCGACGTGCTAACGCTGCGCCAGCTCGCGCCTTGCGGTTTCTACCATACTGATTATTACCGTAATTTTTACCGCAAGACCGGCTGGCATGACGAAGCTGGCGTGCTGTTGCCCCTGACGGCGGAACGCGGGCTGGGGGTGTTCTTCGGGTCGGCGCGTCAATCGGTCGGGGTACGCTCCCCCCAACTGGCGGATTTACGCGATGCGCTGACGCTATTGAAAAGCGTCGCTCGTCTGCATGGGGAAGTGATTGCCGCCCCCGCTACGCCGGAAAAGGTAATGGACAAGGCCGTGCAGGCGCGTTATCTGCTGACGCCCCGCGAACGCGAGATTGTGGATCTGATCCTTGAGGGTTGCGGCTCACAGCAGATTGCTGACCGGTTGTTCATCAGCGTGGGCACGGTGAAAAATCACCGCAAGAACATCTACAGCAAGCTGAATATCGGCTCACAGGCTGAACTGTTCAGCTTGCTGTTAGCCACCCCGCTGCGACGCAGTGCCTGAGTGTTAATTATTTGTTGCGAATGTCCCTAAGGGGATATGGTGGCCGCCGGGTCGCTTGCCGATAATCCGATGATAGAGCCAAGGTCATCGGGAGTGCGGCAGTGAATAATAATATCGAATCCTTAACCTACTACGCGGCAACCAAAAAGTACGATCTGCGCTTCCCGACGTTGGAAGAAGATCTGGACGTTGACGTCGTCATCATCGGTGGCGGCTTCTCCGGCATTAATACTGCCCTGGAGCTGGCGGAGCGGGGCATCACCAATATCGCCATTCTCGAAGGACGTCATCTGGGCTACGGTGGCACCGGCCGCAACGGTGGGCAGGTGATGGCGGGGATCGGCCATGACCTGGAAAAGATCAAACGCCACGTCGGTCCTGCCGGGCTGGAAACCATCTTTAAAATCAGCAACCTCGGTGCCGGGATTATTCGCGAACGCATCAAAAAATACCAAATCGACGCCGATTTTTGCTTTGGCTACGGCTACCTCGGCAGCAACGCGCGCCAGGAGAAAACCCTGCGCAGCTGGCTGAAGGAATTTAAAGCGGTATCGCCTGACGAAGAGATCGAACTTTATACCGGTGCGGAAGTGAAGCAGGTGGTGGGATCGGACGCTTATACCTGCGCGTTGAAACACATGGGCGGCGGGCATGTGCATTCACTTAACCTGCTGCTGGGCGAGGCCAAAGCGCTGAGCGACTACGGTGTGAAAATTTTCGAGAACAGCAGCGTGCTGGGCGTGGAGTACGGTTCGCGCATTAAGGTACGCACCGCCATGGGATCGGTACGCGCCAATAAGATGCTGTGGGCCTGCAACGGTTTTCTCAACGGCATGGAGCCGTTCATCTACAACAAAACCATCAATACCTATGCTTTCCAATTGGCGACCGAACCGCTCCCTGACGCGTTGATCCGGCAGATCAGCCCGATCCGCGGCGCCTACAGCGATATTCGCCCGGTGATCGACTACTACCGGGTGACCAATGAAAACCGGCTGCTGTTCGGCAGTGCGACCCGGTTGATCGAATACATTCCGGCAGATCTCAAAGCCTGGAACCGTAATCTGATGTTGAAGGTGTTCCCCTATCTGCATGACGTCAAAATCGACCTGGCCTGGGGCGGCCCGCTGTGCTGTAGCGCCAACCTGTTCCCGCAGATTGGTACCTTGCCACAGCACGATAACGTGTTCTACGTACAGGGTTACTCCGGCTTTGGCGTCACGCCGAGTCATATCGTCTGCAAGGTGCTGGCGGAGGGCATGAGCGAAGGATCGGATCGTTACGATCTGATGAGTTCGATTCCGCACGTCAATATCTTCGGCAAGGACAAACTGCGGCGGGTGATGACCACTGCCGGCAAAGTTTGGCACCAGACATCCGGCTACTGGAAAGGCCGCCGTTAATTCTTATGAGAGGAGAGAGACATGAAACCATTACTGCTTAAGCAACCGCTGCCTGAATTGCTGGAAATTGGCAGCGTCAGCAACCTGGGTGCCAAAGTGATCGCCGGGGAGCCGAACGTGGGCGTCGCGACTATTTTCGGTGAGCCAACCGATAACCTGAACTGCGGCATTTTTAGCTGTACGCGCGGTACCTTCGTGATGGAATACCCGTTCGCCGAACATGCCACCGTATGGGAAGGCACGGCCACGCTGACTGATGAGAACACCGGTAAATCTGTGCAGTACCAGGCTGGTGACTCGTGGTTTGTCGAGAAGGGCACGCCGGTTCGCTGGGAAATCACCTCCGATCGTTTTGTAAAACACTATCTGGCCATTGTCGAAGGCTGATCCTATTGTAATCCCCTCTCCTGCAGGAGAGGGGAAACCGCTTATCCCAGCACCCGCTCAATAAAACTGCCGATCCGCTTCAGGATCTGATCTTTGTTGGTTTCGTTAAAGCTCTCATGACGCCCACCTGGGTTCACCATAGATTCAAAATCGTTGCCCTTCAGCATGTTGATGGCGGTTTGCGACTGTGCCATGAGCACCAGCCGGTCATCATCACCGTGTATCCATAACGTGGGCAAGGCACCAAAGCCCGGCCCGGCGTTGATTTTGGCCAGCATGTGCTGCATGCCATGCAGCGTCGGGCGTTTGAATGGGCCGTGCCACACCAGCGGGTCGGCCTGGTAGGCAATGCCGACGGCCGGATCGCGCGACAGCGTCGCGGTATCAAGTGGCGTGTCCGGGATCTTCGGTAAATTCAGCAGATCGGAAATCTGGGTTCTTTCTCCAATCAACGGGCCGGAAAGCACCAGCGCACGCACGTTATCACCATAGCGCTGAACGTAGCGGGTGGCGATCATGCCGCCCATGGAATGGCCAATAATCACCAGGGGTACCCCCGGATGCCGTTGCTGGAAATGTGCCGCCACGTGGTGAACGTCGTCGACGACGGCGTCATAATCTTCAATTAATACGCGCTCACCCTGCGACAAACCGTGGCCAATGTGGTCGGGGCCAAAGACTCGCGCACCTTGCGCCTCCAGCGTGCGCGCGACGTACTGATAGCGACCGAGATGCTCACCGTAACCGTGTACCAACAGCGCCAGAAAGCGCGGCCGGTCATGGCCCCAATCATGTACCGCGATATCGCCCTGGACACCTTTGATAAAGGTAATTTTCTGTTCAGACATATTATTTTTCTCATCGGTAGGGATAAACGGAAACCCTATTGAGCGTAGCGGCAAAGCGAGGAATTGGTAGGGGCGCAAGATGCTGCGCCCCGAGGCGATTAGCGAATGAATTGCTGTGCCAGGCGATCGATAGCCTGGCGCTGGAACTGGTTGAAGGCTTCACGCGGCTGCTGTTGTTGGATAAAGGCCAGCAGGGGATCCTGTACCTCGGTACGGATACCGCTGAGCTCTTCCATCACCGCCAGGCCGCAGAAGGGGACGTAGGATTCGGCATAACCGCCTTCATGTACCATCACCAATTTGCCACCGCACAGGCGATCGGCGGCGTCCTGCACCAACGCCGTCATGTGACGGAAACTGTCGCTGTGCAGCTGCATACGCGCCAGCGGATCGAGGGCATTAGCATCGTAACCGCAGGCGACAATGATCATTTCTGGTTGGAATTGTTCCAGTGCCGGAATGACAATTTGGCGCATGGCATGCAGATAACCGTCGTCACCGGCCCCGGCCAGCAACGGAATATTGATGTTATAGCCTTCGCCCGCACCGGCCCCGCGATCCTGCTCACCGGAGTATCCTGCAGGGAAGCAACCATCCTGGTGCAGCGACAGCGTTAACACGTCATCCCGCTGCCAGTAGATATGCTGGGTACCATTGCCGTGATGAACGTCCCAGTCGAGCACCGCCACCTTGCCCAGACCGTATTTCGCTTTGGCACGTTCTATGGCTATGGGGATATTGGCCAAAAAGCAAAAGCCCATCGACTGATCCGGCAGACAGTGGTGGCCCGGTGGGCGTGACAGTGCGTAGGCGTTGTCCAGATCGCCCTGCAGCACCGCCTCGACTGCCGCGCAGGCTAGACCGGCGGACAACTTGGCGATCTCGTAACTGCCGGGGCCGAGCGGCGCCTCCTCACCCAGCATGCCGCCGCCGTTGTCGCTTAACTGTTTGAAGCGTTGTAAATAGTGGGCCGGATGAATGCGCAGCAGGTCTTCATCCGACGCCAGTTCCGCGCTCAGCAGGGTGAGCTGGCGCGACAGACCTGACACGTCCATCAGGTTTTTCATGCGCCGTTTGGTTTCCGGCGATTCGGCATGGCCCGCCCCCGAGGGGGGTTGTACCCAACCGCCGACCGGTAGCGTGGTGGCGTGCAGGCCGGTGCTGTGCCAGAAACAGCGTTCATCAAACAAGAAACCGGTTTTTCTTTTCACCTTTTTACTCCTGTTAAACGGCGCGGCGAACGCGCTGTGAAGCCAACAAAATCAACAGCAGCGACAGCAGCGCACTGCCCAGTGCGCCGACCAACAGTGCGTCGAAGCCGCCGAAAGATTCGATCAGATAACCGGCCAGCGTTGGGCCTATCGCCATACCACCGCCAATCACCAGATTGATGTTGTTCATGAGTTTGCCGTTGTTATCCAGGCCGGCAACGCGGGCCAAAATAAACGGCAGTACAAAGGTCCAGGTGAACTTGAACAGCACGGCGGCCGCAGCAAAACGCAGCAATAGGGGTTCCCTGAACAACAGCCCAATACCGGCGATCAACAACGCGTAGCCCAGCCAAATCAGTACATTGCCGCTACGGCGCGCACTGATTAACGCGGCACCGCCGGCACCGACGATGCCAAACAGCGTGGCGGCGGCCAGTACCTGACCGCTGTTGACCGGCGAAAGCCCGGCAGCGGCGGCGATGCTGCCGATAAAGGTCCAGACTGCGCTCAGGCTGATATAAAAGGTCAGCACGGACAGTACGGCGAAGGCTTTACGGATCCAGGGAATCGCTGCGGATTGGGTTGTGGTTTGCGCCGGGTGAAACCCGCTGGGGAAGGCGCGGATCAGTGGCAGGCAACACAGCATGATGGCTGCCAGGATCAGATAAACCGCCATCAGGCCAACATGGGCGAACAGCGGCGGCAGTACCAGCAGCCCGACGGTTCCCAGTACCAGTTGGCCCAGCACCCACAGGGCGTAGACTCGGCTGGGGTTGGCGGTGCCGGCGGCGCAGGTGATACACAGGATCATCAGCGTACCGCCCGCCAACGAAGCGACAAAGCGTAGCCCCAATAACAGGCTAAAATCACTGACCAGCGCTGAGGCCAGGTTCCCGGCAATAAATACGGCTGCCGCCAGCGCCGCGATCTGGCGCCAGTTAACGCGCCCAATCCACCACCAGGCGGGCAGCGTCGCCAGGCTCATTGCGCCCAGTTCGGTGGAAAACAAATGCCCGATTTGTGCCGGGGTGAGGTGCCATTGGCTGGCCAATTGCGCCGCTACCGCTGGGGCTGTCATCAGGATGCCCGGCGCAATGGCGGCAAAGATAATAATGGCAGTCAACAGCCGTGGCGGGCAGGGGAGAGCCGCCCCGGCAGCGGGCACAGAAACGGAATCACTGGACATAATAATTATCCCCGCAGGTTTAAGTCTGAATCAGATATAGCCGCGATGCCGGATTTTAGGCAGGCGGGCACTGCGCCAAGGATGGCGAATAATTAACGCGTTGTATGACCAACGCTATAACTCCTTGCTATGACTCGATTTATTTATTAGCCGTGGGCAATAAAGCTGCTGGCGACTAATTCGGTACGATTTACCACGTCGGTTTTGGCAAATATATTCCGCATGTGGGTTTTCACGGTTGAAAGTGAAATGCCTAATTTCAGCGCAATGCGTTTATTGCTGGCTCCTTCGCGTACCATATTCACGATTTCTTGCTCTTTGGCCGTCAGTAATTGGGCTTCCCCCTCGGGCAGCAGATCGCGGGTCGCCAGTTCGATCAACGGCATGACCGCCCGCAAGCGACCACGCTCCAATTCAGTAAAGGGGGTATCGCGGATCAGCGACACGCCAGCGACGATGCGTTTACGTTGACGGATAAAGATCTCGGTCATGTCGCGCATGTCATTGGGTAGCATAAAATCATGATAATAATGACGATTATTGGCTATCGCCATCGGGCTCATCCCGACCATATTGATATCCTGATGGTGGAAATTGGCCGGTTTGAGCGGATCGATCTGCTGAAAATGGTTCAAATACTGCTGGTGGGTTTTATCGGAAATGCCATGCAAAATATAGTGATCTGGCCGCAGATCGGAATTCACTAAATAAAATACCCCAGCGGACACCGGGATCAGGTGCGCGATGGTGGCCAGGCAGCTAGTGATAAAGGCATCAGGTGGTGCAGTGTGCATGATTCATTTCCTCCCTTTACCCGTCGTCTTTAAACCGCAGCGTGATGAGCGGCAACGTTAAATTCACTGGGTATGTCATTCTGGTACTGGGACGGTACGCGCATCTGTATACAATGTGAACGATACAAGCATAGTTGTAGCAATTTCGCAACACAATAAAAACATATTAACAACGTGAGCCTGATTGCAATAAAATACATAAATAACAAGATGCCACTTGGCTCCTCATCCTTGCCTGCACTCAATTTCCAGCCTGTTTCATTAATACATTAATGAAATATTTATGACGTTTTGCCGCTGAATTTACAGCGGTTTTCGCGCTTTCCGTGGCGCGGACAGTTTTGCGTTCTGCGTGCTACATCTCGGCTTCTTCGTTGCGGCGCCTCGTTCTTAAGAACGATAGCCAGGCTTTTCTATTGCTTCCTACACTGCAAAAAACCGCTCTGGCTATGCCTTGAAGATAACGGCAGCCGGCGGCAAAAGGATAAGACGAAAAAACTATGACCTTTCTCGGGCTGAGGCGTTTGGTTGTTCAACCCGAATGACAATGCAGGGGATGAGGTGATGATGAAGAAGAAAACGCTGGCGGTGGCGCTGGGTAGCGCATTGTCGGGGATGGCACATGCGGCAGACACCGAACGCCCCAACGTGCTGATCATTCTGGTGGATGACATGGGCTATTCCGACATCAGCCCGTTCGGCAGTGAGATCCCCACGCCCAACCTGCAGGCGCTGGCCGAGCGAGGGGTGCGTATGAGCCAGTATTATACTTCGCCGATGTCTGCCCCGGCGCGATCGATGCTGATGACGGGCAACACCAACCAACAGGCCGGCATGGGTGGCATGTGGTGGTACGAAAGTACGGCGGCGCAGCCGGGTTACGAAATGCGCCTGACCGACCGGGTGACCACGATGCCTGAACGTTTCCGGGACGCTGGCTATGCCACCATGATGGCGGGTAAATGGCACCTGGGCTATGCCGAGGGAGCGAAACCGACCGATCGCGGTTTCGAACGCGCTTTTGCTTTTATGGGGGGCGGTACCAGCCATTTCGACGATGCAAAACCGCTGGGCACGGTCGAAGCCTTCCATACTTTCTACACCCTGAACGGCAAGCGCGTCTCGCTGCCACAGGATTTCTATTCCAGCAAGGCCTACGCTACCCAAATGGCGCAGTGGATCAGCGATACGCCGAAGGATAAGCCTATCTTCGCCTACCTGGCTTTCACCGCACCGCACGATCCCTTGCAGGCACCGGACGACTGGATCGCAAAATTTGACGGCAAGTATGATGCTGGTTACCAGCAGGCCTATCAGCAACGGATTCAGCGGCTGAAGGCATTGGGGATCATTTCTGATAACACGCCCATGCCGACGTTGGCGCTCGATAAAGCCTGGCAGGACATGACGCCGGAGCAACAGAAATACGCGGCAAAAACCATGCAGGTGTATGCGGCGATGATCGCCTATATGGACGATCAGGTCGGTGGGGTGCTAAAGACGCTAAAACAGACCGGGCGTGATAAAAACACGGTGATCATTTTTGCCACCGACAATGGCGCTAACCCGGCCAGCGGCTTTTACTACGGATCTAAGCCGGAGTATTGGCAGCAGTTTGATAACAGTTACGCCAATATTGGCCGCAAAGGGTCCTTTATCTCTTACGGCCCACACTGGGCTAACGTCAGCAATGCGCCGTACGCTAACTACCATAAAACCACCAGCGCGCAGGGGGGGATCAATACTGATTTCATCATCTCTGCGCCGCAGTTAAAAGGCCGGGGAGGCATCGATAAAACGCCCATGGCGGTGTATGACATCGCACCGACGCTGTACGACTACGCCGGTATTGATGCCCGTAAGCAACTGAAGGGAAAACCGACGTTGCCGATGGTTGGCGTCAGCTTCAAGCGGTATTTCAGCGGCGATGCCGACAGCGTGCCGCGCTCAACCTACGGCGTTGAGCTGCACAATCAGGCCGCCTACGTGGATGGCATCTGGAAGCTGCGACGGCTGGTGAAAGCCGGGCCTACGGCGCAAATGGCACCCTGGGGGCTGTTCAATCTGCAGGACGATCCCCTCGAAACACAGGATGTGGCTGCCGCCAACCCCGAGCGGGTTAAGCAGCTGAGTAAGGAATACCAGGAGTACGCTGACAAAGGCATGGTGATAGAAGCCAAAGGCGAAGCGATTGATTACCTTGGGGTGGACGGCAAAACCGGCAACTATATTGGCCTCGATCCCATTACCCATAAGCCCTTGCCGCAGGCGGCAGAATGAACCTGACTCAGCTGCGCGCGCAGCAGATCCCGGTTGACGTCGAACCGCGTGCCGCGGTGCCTTTCCATCTGTTGGTCAAACCTATCGGGGCTGGTTGTAATCTGGCCTGCAACTATTGCTATTACCCGCAGCGACAGGGCGAGCGACCGCAAAAAATGGACGACGGGCTGCTGGAGGATTTTATCCGTCGCTATATCGCCGCCCAGCCGCGCTACAGCCGCGAGATCAACTTTGTTTGGCAGGGGGGCGAGCCGCTGCTGGCAGGTATCGGTTTTTACAAGCGAGCGCTGGCGTTGCAACAAAAATATGCGCCACCGGGGGTTAGGATCAGCAACAGTCTTCAGACCAACGGCACGTTGCTGAACGCCGCCTGGTGCCGGTGGTTCAAACAGCATGATTTCATTATTGGCGTCAGCCTTGACGGCGACCGGCAGATCCAGGACGCACACCGTCCGGATAAGCGGGGTGGCAGTAGCTATGACGATGCGCTGCGCGGTATTGCGCTGCTGCATCGGCATCACATCGCGTTCAACCTACTGGTGGTGGTGCATGACGGTGTGGTGGATCGAGCGCAGGCGATGTACGACCATTTTGTTGCGCTCGGTGCACGTTACCTGCAATTTCAGCCCCTGATGCTGGAAGGCGACGCCCCGGATGCCGGCTACGGATTGAGCGCCGCCAACTGGGGGCGCTTTATGCTAGCGATTTACCGTCGCTGGCGCGCACAGGGGCATTGGGGCAAGGTGTTTGTGATGAACATCGAACATGTTTACGCGCAGTACTTCACCCAGGTCAGCCCCAGCTGCGTGCATGCCGAACGCTGCGGCGGCAATTTGGTGATGGAGCCGGATGGTCGGCTCTACGCCTGCGATCATCTGATGGACGCGCAGCATTATCTGGGGCATTTCGATCAACATACGCCCTTCGCGGACGCGGTATCGGCGGCAACGGCCATGGACTTCGGCCGGATCAAAAGCCTGCGCCGCGAATGCCAGAGCTGCAGCGTGAAAACTGTCTGCCAGGGCGGCTGCCCGGCGCACATCGGTGCGGATCGCTATAACCGGCTGTGTGCGGGCTATTACGCCTTCTTTTCTGCGCTGCTTGAGCCGCTGCGTGCTTACCCGCGTAGCCCCCAGGGCGCCATGCAATGGCGCAGTGCTGTGAGCGGCAGCACAGCTTGAGCCGCTCTCGTCCTTTAGGACGATAGTCAGCATTTTCGATTCCTCTCTATAGTGATATTGCCGCCACTGGCGACGTAAAACCTGCAAATGCACCATCAGGGCAAAACGATAAAACTATAAGAGGAAATAACCATGAACCTGTCGTCGCGGCTTCACGCCCACCTTGAGCGGGGTAAGGTCGGATTCCCCACCACGCTGGCCAGCTCGGTCGGGGTGATTATGGCCAGTCCGGTGATCCTCACTGTCACCAGTGGTTTTGGTATCGGCGGCGACACCTTCGCGCTGGCGATGCTGATCGCTTTTATTATGATGCAGGCCCAGCTCACCACGTTCTCCGAGGCGGCGGCGATATTGCCGACGTCCGGCTCGGTATATGACTATATCGCCTGTGGCATGGGGCGCTTTTTTGCCATCACCGGCGCGCTGTCAGCCTACCTGATCGTGCATATCTTTGCCGGTACTGCAGAAACCATTCTGTCCGGCATTATGGCGCTGGTGAATTTTGAACACCTTAACACCCTGATGGAAACCCATAATGCGTCCTGGATGGTGGGGGTTGGGTTGGTGATTGTGTTCGGGTTGCTTAACGCATTCGGTATTGAGGCGTTCGGCAAAGCGGAAATCGTGCTGACCTTCGCGATGTGGAGCACGCTGGTGATCTTTGGCATTGCCGGGCTGCTGTCGCCGCATGCGGTACCTCTGGAAGGCTGGTTTGGCAGCACGTTGAGCCTGAGCGATCCGTTCGCGGTATTTAGCCTGATTGGCATGGCGATGTTCATGTTCGTTGGCTGTGAGTTGGTCACGCCGATGGCGCCGGAGATCAAACGTTCCGCCAGTGTGATCCCGCGTGCAATGTCGCTGGGGTTGTGCGGCGTGGCGGTTTGCATGGCGCTATACGGTGCGGCACTCAGTCATCAGGTGGAAAACGTGGTCGTGGATGCCGCCAATGGCGTTCACCTGCTGGATACGCCGATGGCGATCCCGGCCTTTGCCGGCCAGGTAATGGGGGAGTTCGGCAAATACTGGCTGGGCGTCGGGCTGTTGCTGGCCGGCGCGGCCACCATTAATACGCTGATGGCGGCGGTACCGCGCATTCTTTACGGCATGGCGCTGGACGGCGCACTGCCGCGTATCTTCGCCTATCTGCACCCGCGTTTTAAAACCCCGGTGGTGGGGATTGTGGTGGCGGTGCTGATCCCCTGTATTCACGCCTTTGCCATTCAGGGCAATCTCGATCGCATTATCCCCTTGGTGCTGGCAGCGGTCTGTGCCTGGGGCGTGGCTTACCTGCTGGTGACCTGTTCGGTGGTGATCCTGCGTATTCGTCGTCCAGACTTGCCACGCGCATATAAATCGCCGTGGTTCCCGCTGCCACAAATCATTTCCAGTGTGGGCATCGTGCTGGCGATTATCTATATCACCCCGCCGGGTATGAACCCACGCGCCGTCTACATTCCTTTCAGCATCATGATTGGCCTGACTGCGGCCTATGCGCTGTTCTGGACCCTGTGCGTGCAGAAGGTTAACCCGTTCAAGCCCGTGCCGGTTGAACAGGTGCTGGAAACTGCCTTCGCGAAAGCAGAAAACGAGGAGGCGCAGTTTGATCGGCTTACTTCCCTCACTTAACCGCCTTTGGCAGCGCGCGCCAGCCGGCTATCAGCCTGGGGTAACCCTGAGCCGCCTGGCAAACAACCTGCAGCCTTATGCCTGTGAGCGTCTGTCGCCCTGTTTGCTGCGCCTGACCTTGCCGCAGGGGCCGGTGATCGACATCAGCGAACAGGTTAGCGCGTTGTTTATGGCGCATATCGTCAGCCACCGTTTTCTGTTGCAGGGTGATTGCACGCTGAAGGCGCCGCTGACGCTACGTATCACCGCAGGGGGTTGGCTACGTCGACGCAGCGTGGTGTACCGCACCCGCCGAGAAGATGCCGTGGCGCAACAGGTGATTGCTGCCCTGCAGCGTTATCCGCAAATAGGTCAAACGCTGGAACAGCTTGATTTTCGTCGTATTCAACTGACGGCGGTCGCTGGCCGTTGGCGGTTGGAGATCGAGCATTTTGCCGCTTCGGAAGTGGTCAGCCGGTTGCCGGCAGGTCGCCGCTATCTGCGGCTGGAGCCGGAACAGCGGCGGCTGCTGTTGAGCAGTTTGCTGATGATCGGCCAATTGATGGAGAAACTGGATGAGTAGAGTCGTAGTGATTACCGGTGGTGGCACTGGTGTTGGCGCCGCCTGTGCCCGATTGCTGGCGGGCAACGGCGACCGCGTGTTCATCATCGGCCGTCGTCGTGAACCCCTGATGGCGCTGGCAGACGACATTGGCGCACAGGCTTTAGTGGGCGACGCGTCCAGCGGGGACTGTTGGAAAACCGTGCTGCTGCCGGCCATTTTGCAGCAGGCTGGGCGCATCGACTGCCTGATAGGAAGCGCGGGCGGCATGGGGTTGGGGCGCATTACCGAGATGAGCGATGACCACTGGCGCCACGCATTGGACAGCAATCTCAATAGTGCGTTTGCCAGTGCCCGTGCTTGCCTGCCGGAGCTGGTTAAATCCGGCGGTAATCTGTTGTTTGTCGCGTCTATCGCCTCGCTGGCTGCCGGGCCGGAGGTCTGCGGCTATGTCACCGCCAAACACGCCTTGATCGGGCTGATGCGATCCATCGCCCGCGATTATGGCCCACAAGGCGTGCGTGCCAATGCCGTCTGCCCGGGGTGGGTCACGACACCGATGGCGGATGAAGAAATGCAGCCGTTGATGGCAGCGCACCAACTTACGCTGGAACAGGCCTACCAGCATGTCTGCCGTGATGTGCCGCTGCGCCGCCCGGCCAGCGCCGAAGAAATTGCCGGCATCTGTCGTTTTCTCTGTTCGGCGGAAGCGTCAATCATCACCGGCGCGGCGCTTGTGGCGGACGGCGGTTCAACCATTGTTGATGTACCGACATTGGCTTTCACTTCTCTTTAAGGAGCATCAAATGAGTTCAGAAGCGGTATTTATTCAGGTTGGCGCGTTGGCGGAAGGTTTTGCCCCACACAGCAATACGCTGGAGCAACAGCACGGATTGAGCGGCAGCACGTTGGTATTGCGCTTTACCGACGGGGAAATGCTGAGCTGTCATTTTGTGGACGAGCAGACGCTGAGCTGGGGCGAGTACCGGGGCATTGCTTATCGGGCTACCAGTATTCGTCCCGGCATTTTGTTTATCGATTTTCTCGATCCCGCACAGGATAACGCCAGTATCACGCTGGTGTGCGATCGCAACCAGGGCAATTTTACTGCGGTGTACGGCCAGTTGCCGAATGAGGAGCAAACCCGTCTGGATGCCTTCAGCCGCGTTGAGCAGGGGCTGCCGTTAACGGCGGTCAACGTCGAGTTCCAATTTGGCACCTTGGATGATGCCAAGGTTGCACCGCCGCATTTCACCGACGAGTTGATCGGTATGCGCAATATGTACACCTATAGCCCGACAGAACGTTACGAACATATCTACCTGAACGACAATTTCTACGCCTGGCAGTGTCTGGACGGTGTGGAGAAAGGGTTGGCGGATGTCGATCGCTGCCACTACGTGAAAGTAGCTGAAAAACTCTACTTGTTCGTCTGGCGCGAGAAAATCGTACCAACGTTAGGGGTGGTAATGATCGATCTGCAAGGGATGCGAACTGACGGCAAGATCCTCGGTTATCAGGGCAGCGATTTCAGTGCGCTAAGCAATTTTGCGGTGGGTGCCCATGCGCAAGTGCTCAATACGACCCGCCATCCACGGGGATAAGCCGATGAAGACGACGTATGCGGACGATGCCTTCAACGGCAAGGTCGTGCTGGTAACCGGCGGTGCACAGGGCATTGGGCTGGCGATTGTCAGCGCTTTTGCCCAGTTGGGTGCGACGGTAGTGATGGCGGATCTGCAGCGACAAAAGGCACAAGCAGCGGCTGAGACGCTGCAACAGCAGGGCTGGCAGGTGCAGGCGATGGCCTGCGATTTGGCGGACCCTGGGCAGATTGCAGAATGGGTGGCGGCAGTGGGGCAACGTTATCAGCGGCTGGACGTCGTGATCCACAATGCGGCGTATTTCCCGCTGACGCCGTTTGCCGAAATCGATGCTGAGCTGTTGCAACGCACGCTGAGCGTCAATCTGATGGCTCCGTTCTTTCTGGCGCAGGCGGCGTTACCCTGGATGCAGCGCCAGGGCGGCGGTAGCATTCTGGTGACCTCATCGGTGACGGGCCCACGGGTGGCTTATCCGGGGTTGGCGCACTATGCCGCCTCCAAGGCCGGGGTTAACGGTTTTATTCGCGCGGCAGCGCTGGAGCTGGCAGAGGCAGGCGTGCGGGTGAACGGCGTGGAGCCGGGGATGATCCGCACACCGGCGATGGCCAACCTGGGTGGTGCCACGGTCAATCAGGCCATTGCCGCCGCAGTGCCACTCGGGCGGCTGGGGGAACCTGAAGACATTGCTGCGGCGATGGTATTCCTAGCCTCACCGGCGGCGGCCTATATTACCGGGCAGACGCTGGTGGTGGATGGCGGCGCATTATTACCCGAGGCCCATCCTCTTCTTGCCTGAAGTTGCAGCGTTGTTGGCTGCCTACGCTCACCGCAGGGGCGAATATATTCGGACCGGCTAACAGGGCGCAGCACGCAGCGCCCCTACCGCCCGCCAAGCGGCAACGCCAATTCATTGAGGATGATAGCCGGGAGGATCATTTCTTTGTGGGATGGGCGGTTACGTTGGCGGGCAATTTATCCCCCAGAGTGATCAGCTCGTCCAGCAGTGCCATTAGTTGGTCCATCTTCTGCTGCGAGAATGCGGCTTCGATCTCACCGTACCCCTGTTCGACCTGATGACGTGCCACCTCATACAACTCTTGGCCTTGCTGGGTCAGTGAAACGTAGAGCTTGCGCTGATCGTTAACCGGTTTCAGGCGGAAAATCAGCTTATCGCGCTCCATACGCGACAAGATGCCGGTCAGGCTGGGACGCAAGATACAGGTTTCCGCCGCCAGTTCATGGAACTCAATGGAGCGGCTATTGGCCAGCACGCGAATGATGCGCCACTGCTGTTCCGTCAGATTATGGCTTTTCAGGATTGGGCGGAAAAACCCCATGGCGGTTTCACGTGCCTGCAGCAGGGCAATAGTTAAGGATTCATGCATAGGTTTAGCCTTTGCTATCAAGGTGTTTGTTATTCCGGCACCGATCGCAGAGAACGCAATGTACTGCCTGGATTTATTAATAACTTAATAGTAGCCAAGTTTACCTTACCGGATAAAGCGAAAACGTACCTGTGGGTGGAAAAATCGCCTAAAAATGATTAATGCGTTGAATAATCACGCTAATGTTCACTGGTTGTGAATATTTTGTTATCACGATCACAAATCAACCCTCCCGCGTTGCGTAAAAGCTGAACAGCGTATAAAAGTAATCATTAACATATTAATGAATGCCGGTTGTCATGTTCTGTCATTGAAAGGAGTTTGCATGAAAGGCACCGTATTTTCCGTCGCGCTAAACCACCGCAGCCAAATTGACGCCTGGGATCAGGCATTCCATGAGCTACCTTATAAAACCCCGCCGAAAACCCCAGTGTGGTTTATCAAGCCGCGTAATACCCACCTCGCCAACGGCGGGGCGATCCCGTTTCCTGCCGGTGAACAGGTACAGAGCGGCGCAACCTTGGCGGTAGTGATCGGCGACACCGCGCGTAAGGTGCCGGCCGAGCGTGTGGCTGATTATCTGGCCGGTTATGCCCTGGCCAATGACATCAGCCTGCCGGAAAGCAGCTTCTATCGGCCGGCAATCAAAGCGAAATGCCGCGACGGCTTTTGTCCGTTAGGCGATATCGGCCAGTTGGCGACCTCGGCAAAGCTGGAAATCATCACCGAAATCAATGGCGTGGAGCGGGATCGTTGGTCAACGGCCGATCTGGTGCGTTCGGTGCCGGAGCTGATTGCGGCCATCAGCGATTTTATTACCTTGCAGCCGGGTGACGCGGTATTGATCGGCACACCACACCAACGTGTGGAGATCATGCCGGGGGATGAAGTCAGGGTACGCGCAGCCGGCCTGCCGACCTTGACTAACCGTGTGACGCAGGCAGGAGAAGCATCATGAGACACGCCCGTATTCGCCATCACGGCAAAATTGTTAACGTCAGCGTCGATGAACAATTACGCGTTACCCTGCCGGACGGCAGCGTTCTGAACGAGCTGGAGGCCGAGTGGTTGCCGCCTGCACAGGGCACGGTGTTCGCGCTGGGTCTGAACTACGCCGATCACGCCAGCGAGCTGGAGTTCAAGGCACCGGAAGAACCCTTGGTGTTCCTGAAAGCGCCAAACACCCTGACCGGGCACCGCCAGGTGTCGGTGCGCCCGGCTGACGTCGAGTATATGCACTACGAAGCCGAGCTGGTGGCGGTGATCGGCAAGACTGCGCGCAATGTCAGCCGTGAAAACGCCATGGACTATGTCGCGGGTTACACCCTGTGCAACGACTACGCCATTCGCGATTACCTGGAAAACTACTACCGCCCGAATCTGCGGGTAAAAAGCCGCGACACGTTGACGCCGATTGGGCCGTACATCGTGGATCGTGACGATATTGCCGATCCGCACCGCCTGGCGCTCAGCACCTACGTCAACGGCGAGCTGCGCCAGCGCGGCAGCACCGCCGATATGATTTTCGATATTCCGTACCTGATCAGTTACCTGAGCGAATTTATGACGCTGCAGCCGGGCGACATGATCGCCACCGGCACGCCGAAAGGGCTGGCTGACGTGTTGCCGGGTGACGAAGTGGTGGTGGAGATCGAGGGCATTGGCCGTTTGGTTAACCACATCATCAGTGAAAAAGATTACGAGGAAAGCCTGCGATGAAAACCATCAACCATTGGATTAACGGTAAGAATGTAGCCAGCAAAGCGTATTTCACCACCACCAACCCGGCCAACGGCGAGGTGCTGGCAGAAGTGGCGTCTGGCGGGCAGTTGGAGATCGATCAGGCGGTGGCCGCCGCCAAAGAGGCTTTCCCGAAATGGGCCAATACGCCAATGAAAGAGCGCGCACGCCTGATGCGTCGCTTGGGTGAATTGATCGACGAGAATGTCCCGCAGATAGCGGAGATGGAAACCGCCGATACCGGTCTGCCTATCCACCAAACCAAAAACGTGTTGATTCCACGCGCATCGCACAACTTTGAGTTTTTCGCCGAGATCTGCCAGCAGATGAATGGTCGCACCTATCCGGTGGACGACAAGATGCTCAACTACACGTTGATCCAGCCGGTGGGGGTGTGTGCGCTTGTTTCGCCGTGGAACGTGCCATTCATGACGGCCACCTGGAAAACTGCGCCCTGCCTGGCATTGGGCAACACCGCAGTGCTGAAAATGTCCGAGCTGTCGCCGCTGACCGCCGATCGTCTGGGGGAACTGGCGCTGGAAGCGGGCATCCCGGCCGGGGTGCTCAATGTGGTGCAGGGCTACGGTGCGACTGCCGGGGATGCCTTGGTACGCCATAAAGATGTGCG
Source organism: Serratia sp. CoH_122_TC_1 (assembly GCF_058191755.1). Lineage (NCBI taxonomy): Bacteria > Pseudomonadati > Pseudomonadota > Gammaproteobacteria > Enterobacterales > Yersiniaceae > Serratia > Serratia sp. CoH_122_TC_1. The sequence continues at coordinate 18,889 of NZ_JBXWLA010000004.1, read as the reverse complement.
TGCCGTGTCCTTTACCGGCGGTACCGCCACCGGTCGACGCATTATTGAAAGCGCAGGGCTGAAGAAGTTTTCCATGGAGCTGGGCGGCAAGTCGCCGGTGCTGATTTTTGAAGATGCGGACATCGAACGTGCCCTGGATGCTGCGCTGTTTACCATTTTCTCGATCAATGGTGAACGCTGCACGGCCGGTTCGCGCATCTTCATTCAAGAGAGCATTTATCCGGAATTCGTCAAACGCTTCGCCGAGCGTGCCAACCGCCTGCGCGTGGGTGATCCGCAGGATCCCAACACCCAGGTGGGGGCGCTGATCAGCCCGCAGCACTGGGAAAAAGTCTCTGGCTATATTCGCCTTGGGCTGGAAGAGGGCGCCACCTTGCTGGCAGGCGGCCCGGACAAACCGGCTGGCTTGAGCCACGGCAACTTCCTGCGCCCGACGGTGCTGGCTGATGTCGATAACCGTATGCGCATCGCGCAGGAGGAGATTTTTGGGCCAGTGGCCTGCCTGCTGCCGTTCAAATCAGAAGAAGACGGCCTGCGTATGGCCAACGACGTGGAGTACGGCCTGGCGTCGTATATCTGGACGCAGGATGTGAGCAAGGTGCTGCGTCTGGCCCGCAATATTGAAGCGGGTATGGTTTTCGTTAACACCCAAAACGTACGTGATTTGCGCCAGCCCTTTGGCGGCGTGAAATCGTCCGGCACCGGCCGAGAAGGCGGGGAATACAGCTTCGAAGTGTTTGCCGAGATGAAGAACGTGTGTATTTCCATGGGTGATCACCCGATCCCACGTTGGGGCGTTTAAGTCCGCCCCGGCACTGTTTCACGGAATCATTTTTGTTTCATGTGAGGTTGTATGGGTAAGTTAGCGTTAGCCGCCAAGATTACACATGTTCCATCGATGTATCTGTCGGAAATTCCTGGAAAAAACTTTGGTTGCCGCCAGTCGGCGATCGACGGTCACAAAGAGATCAGCGCGCGCTGCCGTGAAATGGGTGTCGACACCATTATTGTGTTCGACACCCACTGGCTGGTGAACAGCGCATATCACATCAATTGCAGCCCGCACTTCGAGGGGCTCTACACCAGTAATGAACTGCCGCACTTCATCCGCGACATGACCTACGAATACGAAGGTAATCCTCCGTTGGGTCAGTTGATTGCCGCCGAAGCCTGCGCACTCGGAGTGCGCGCCAAAGCGCATGAGATCCCAAGCCTGAAGCTGGAATACGGCACGCTGGTGCCGATGCGCTATATGAACAGCGATAAGCATTTCAAGGTGATATCGATCTCTGCGTTCTGCACCGTGCATGACTTTGCCGACAGCCGCCGTTTGGGTGAAGCGATCAAAACCGCGATTGATAAATACGATGGCACGGTGGCGGTACTGGCCAGCGGGTCGCTTTCTCACCGTTTTATTGACGACCAGCGCGCTGAAGAAGGCATGAACAGTTACACGCGTCAGTTCGACCAGCAAATGGACGAACGGGTCGTCAAGCTGTGGGAGGAAGGGCGCTTCCGCGAGTTTTGCGAAATGCTGCCGGAGTACGCCGATTACTGCTACGGCGAAGGCAACATGCATGACACCGTGATGCTGCTCGGCTTGCTGGGGTGGGATAAATATGACGGCAAGGTGGAGTTCATTACGCCGCTGTTCGCCAGTTCCGGCACCGGGCAGGTTAATGCCGTGTTCCCGCTGCCAGCCGAAGCCTGAGGAGTCGCCATGCCCCATTTTTACGCTGAATGTACCGACAATATCCGCCGTGAGGCGGATTTGCCCACGCTGTTCGCCAAGGTCAACCAGGCACTGGCGGACACCGGCATTTTCCCGTTGGCCGGGGTGCGCAGCCGCGCTATTTGGCTGGATACCTGGCAGATGGCTGACGGCAAGCAGGATTACGCCTTCGTGCATATGACGCTGAAGATTGGTCATGGCCGCAGCCTGGAAAGTCGTGAACAGGTAGGGGAAATGTTGTTCGCGCTGATCACCGAGCACTTTGCAGCGCTGATGGCCAGCCGCTATTTGGCGCTGTCCTTCACCATGGAAGAGCTGGATCCGGTGTTGAACTACAAACAAAACAATGTCCACGCGCTATTCCGCAAAGAGTAAGGGGCCGTCAATGTTGGATAAAGAACTGGTTAGCCGTGCCGTGCAGCGTTTGCATCAGGCGGAGCAGAGCCGTGAACAGATCCGCGCGTTATCACTGGATCATCCCGAGATCACCATTGAGGACGCTTACGCCATTCAGCGGCAGTGGGTGGCGCTAAAGGTTGCAGAAGGCCGCACATTAAAGGGCCATAAGATCGGCCTGACGTCGCGTGCTATGCAGGTCAGTTCGCAGATTACGGAACCGGATTTCGGTGCCTTGCTCGATGACATGTTTTTCAATGATGGTAGCGACATTCCCATCGATCGTTTTATCGTGCCACGGGTTGAGGTTGAGCTGGCGTTTGTGCTGGCCAAGCCTCTGCGCGGGCCAAATTGCACATTGTTTGATGTCTATAACGCCACTGATTACATCATTCCGGCGCTGGAGATCATCGATGCACGCAGCCACAACGTCGATCCCGAAACGCAGCGTCCCCGCAAGGTATTCGACACCATTTCTGACAACGCCGCCAACGCCGGTGTGGTGATGGGCGGCAGACCGATCAAACCGGATGCACTGGATCTACGTTGGATCAGTGCGTTGTTGTACCGCAATGGCGTCATCGAAGAGTCTGGCGTCGCGGCGGCGGTGCTGAACCATCCGGCCAATGGCGTCGCCTGGTTGGCCAACAAGCTGTTCCCGTATGACGTGGAGCTGGAAGCAGGACAGGTGATCCTTGGCGGTTCCTTCACCCGGCCGGTCGCCGCCCGGCGCGGTGATACCTTCCATGCGGATTATGGCCCGATGGGCTGCATTAGCTGCCGATTTGTGTAATCAGCGGGTTCGGCAGGCCGAACCTTAAGCGTGTCCGGGCGCTGCTGGCTGCGCCCGTTAATCAGGGAGAATGCGATGTTAACCAACTCTTTTAAGAAGGCGTTGCAGGAAAAGCGCCCGCAGATTGGCCTCTGGCTGGGGTTATGCAGCAGTTACAGCGCAGAACTGCTGGCCGGTTCTGGCTTCGATTGGCTGTTGATCGACGGTGAGCACGCGCCTAACAACGTGCAAACGGTGCTGGGCCAGTTGCAGGCGATCGCACCTTACCCGAGCCAGCCGGTGGTCCGCCCGGCGTGGAATGACGCGGTGATGATTAAGCAACTGCTGGATATTGGCGCGCAAACGCTGCTGATCCCGATGATTCAAAACGCCGAACAGGCGCGTGATGCGGTGCGAGCCACGCGTTATCCACCGAGCGGTATACGCGGTGTTGGCAGTGCGTTGGCGCGTGCATCGCGCTGGAATCGGGTGCCGGATTATCTGCAACAGGCTGACGCGCAGATGTGCGTGTTAGTGCAGATCGAAACGCGTGAGGCGGTGAAAAATCTGGACGAGATCCTGCAGGTCGACGGGGTCGACGGGGTATTCATCGGCCCGGCGGATTTGAGTGCAGATATGGGGTTTGCCGGTAATCCGCAGCAACCGGAGGTGCAGCGCACCATCGACGACGCCATTGCGCGTATCAGCGCAGCTGGCAAGGCACCGGGCATTTTGACGGCGAATCCGGAACTGGCGCAGCATTACCTGGCGTCCGGCGCACTGTTTGTCGCGGTGGGGGTGGATACCACTCTGCTGGCGCGGGCAGCGGAAACGCTGGCAGGCCGCTTTAAACACGCGCAAGCCCCCGTGCAATCCCCGAGCGTTTATTAGGTTGTATACCCAATAGATTTCACGCTGCAGGCAACACCCCTGCGATGTGAAAGATAAAGGTATAGGTGCAATCTTATTGGAGACACCATGAGCAACGTCGATTCGCTGCCACCGGCCAACCCGGCGCAGCAACATAAAGCGTTAACCGCCGCCGAGCAATCGGTGATTAAAAAGTTATTTCGGCGACTGATTATTTTCCTGTTTGTGCTGTTTGTTTTCTCTTTCCTCGACCGCATCAATATCGGTTTCGCCGGGCTGACGATGGGTAAGGATCTTGGCCTCAGCTCGACCATGTTTGGTTTGGCAGCGACCTTGTTCTACGTCACCTATGTGATTTTTGGTATTCCGAGCAACATTATGCTGGGGATCGTGGGGGCACGGCGCTGGATCGCCACCATCATGGTGCTGTGGGGGATCGCCTCAACCTGCACCCTGTTTGCCACCGGGCCGACCAGCTTGTATGTGCTACGGATGATCGTCGGCATCACCGAAGCCGGTTTTCTGCCGGGTATTTTGGTTTATCTCACCTATTGGTTCCCGGCGTTTTACCGCGCCCGTGCCAACGCGCTGTTTATGATCGCCATGCCGGTCACGATGGCGATCGGTTCACTGGTATCCGGCTATATTTTGGCGCTGGACGGCTTGATGAACCTTAAGGGTTGGCAATGGCTGTTCCTGTTGGAGGGGATTCCTTCAGTGCTGCTGGGTGTGGTGGTGTGGTTCTATCTGGACGATACCCCGGCCAAAGCCAAATGGCTGACCGATGAAGAAAAAAGCAGCCTGAAAGCGATGATGGATGCCGACAAGCTGCAACTGGTGCAGCCTAATGGGCCAGGTAGCCACCGGGCGATGCAGCAGCGCAGCCTGTGGCGGGAAGTGTTCACGCCAATTGTGCTGATGTATACGCTGGCCTATTTCTGCCTGACCAATACGCTGAGCGCCATCAACATCTGGACGCCACAGATCTTGCAGAGCTTTAACCAGGGCAGCAGCAACATTGTGATCGGTATTCTGGCGGCGATCCCGCAGATCTGTACCATTGCCGGGATGATTTGGTGGAGTAAACGATCGGATCGATTGCAGGAGCGAAAACACCATACGGCACTGCCGTATCTGTTTGCCGCGGCCGGTTGGTTGCTGGCTTCGGCGACCGATCACAGCATGATCCAATTGCTGGGGATCGTGATGGCATCGGTGGGGTCCTTCACCGCCATGGCGATCTTCTGGACCACGCCGGATCAATCGATCAGTCTGGAGGCGCGGGCGATTGGGATCGCGGTGATCAACGCCACCGGCAATATTGGATCGGCGGTCAGTCCGTTATTGATCGGCTGGTTTAAGGATCTGACCGGGAGCTTTAACTCTGGGCTGTACTTCGTTTCGGCATTGTTGATCATCGGTGCGTTACTTGTCTGGCGTATCCCAATGCAGGGCTCGCGCCCACGGGCCACGCCGTAATGGACGGGCCCAGCATGCTGGGCCCCTACCGAACACCTGTAGGGGTTGAGCACGCTCAACCCGTTTTCGGGGAGAGTGAGGACAATAATGCAGAAAAGTACCGGTTTTATCGCCAATATCGATATCTGCAAAGAATACGATGCGCGTTACGCTACGGATGAAGTGCACTACGAAACCTTCGCCGGGCTGGCGGCATTTTTTGGCCGCGATATGCAGGTGCACTGGCATGACCGTTTCTTCCAGGTACATTTCCTGGAGACCGGTAAGATTGAGTTGCAGTTGGACAGCCAGCACTATTCGGTGCAGGCCCCGCTGTTTATCCTGACGCCGCCCTCGGTACCGCACGCGTTCTTTACTGAACCGGACAGCGACGGCCACGTACTGACGGTGCGTCAGGAGTTGATATGGCCGCTGCTGGAGCGCTTGTACCCCGGCAGCAATCTTGCATTGGATATGCCAGGTATCTGTTTGTCGATGGCAGACGCACCGCAGGAATTAACGGCGCTCAGTCATTACTGGGCGCTGATTCGCCGTGAGTTCAGCCAAGGGTTGGCCGGCCGCGAGCAGACGCTGGCGCTGCTCGCGCAGGCGGTATTGACCCTGTTGCTACGCAATGCCGCACTGGAAGATTCCGCGACCAGCGGCGTGCGCGGCGAGCTCAAGTTGTTCCAGCGTTTCAACAAGATGGTCGATGAACGTTTCCGCGATCACCTGCCGGTACCGGACTACGCTCAGGCGCTGGGGGTGACTGAATCACGGTTGAACGATCTGTGCCGGCGCTTTGCCAATCAGCCCCCCAAGCGGCTGATATTTGATCGCGTATTGCGTGAAGCCAAGCGGATGCTGCTGTTCAGCGCCTGCACGGTGCATGAAACCGCTTATAGCCTCGGCTTTAAGGATCCCGCCTATTTCGCGCGTTTTTTCAACCGGCTGGAAGGGTGCTCTCCCTCAAGTTACCGCGCTGCACAACATTCCCTTTCGTAACGGCCGGATACGGCCTGGATCACAGTTTGCCGCGAAAGCGGCAAACCCACCTGAAAAGTACCCGCGATTGCCGCAAAAGTCTCTTCTCGAAATCGGCGTTGGGAGCTTCAATTAAGCAACCAAAAGAAAACATTATTTTAACAAGTGGCCGAATACACGGCCCATAAAATGCCGATTACGAGGAAGACAACGAATGAAACCAGAAGACTTTCGTGCTGACAGCAAACGCCCGTTCACCGGTGCCGAATACCTGAAAAGTTTGCAGGATGGCCGTGAAATCTACATTTATGGCGAGCGAGTGAAAGATGTTACCACTCATCCGGCGTTCCGTAACGCGGCGGCGTCAGTCGGCCAACTGTATGACGCATTGCACGATCCGATCGGTCAGGATCGCCTGTGCTGGAATACCGATACCGGCAACGGCGGTTACACGCACAAATTCTTCCGCTACGCCCGCAGCCCTGAAGAGATGCGCCAACAGCGCGATGCTATCGCCGACTGGTCGCGCCAGAGCTACGGTTGGATGGGGCGTACCCCTGATTACAAAGCGGCGTTTGGCTGCGCACTGGGCGCCAATCCCGAGTTTTATGGTCAGTTTGCCGACAACGCCCGCCATTGGTACAAACGCATCCAGGAAACCGGCCTGTACTTTAACCACGCTATCGTCAACCCGCCTATTGATCGTCACAAGCCGGTCAACGAAGTGAAAGACGTGTTCATTAAGGTGGAGAAAGAGACGGACGCCGGCATCATTGTCAGCGGTGCCAAAGTGGTGGCGACCAACTCGGCGTTGACGCACTACAACTTTATCGGCTTTGGCTCCGCGCAGGTGATGGGCGATAACCCGGACTTCGCACTGATGTTTGTCGCACCGATGGACGCTGAAGGGGTGAAGCTGATCTCTCGTGCTTCTTATGAATTGGTCGCAGGTGCCACGGGATCGCCGTTTGATTACCCGCTATCGAGCCGTTTTGATGAGAACGATGCGATCCTGATTATGGATCATGTGTTGATCCCGTGGGAAAACGTCCTGATCTACCGTGATTTCGATCGTTGCCGCCGTTGGAGTACCGAAGGTGGTTTTGCCCGGCTATTCCCGTTACAGGCGTGCGTACGCTTGGCGGTGAAGATGGACTTCATTACCGCACTGCTGCAAAAAAGCCTGTCTTGTACCGGGGTGCTTGAGTTCCGCGGCGTGCAGGCCGATCTCGGCGAAGTGGTTGCCTGGCGTAATCTGTTCTGGTCGTTGAGCGATGCCATGTGCGCTGAAGCCACCAAGTGGGAAAACGGCGCTTATTTGCCAGATTCCGCCGCGATTCAGACCTATCGCGTGATGGCGCCGATGGCCTATGCCAAGGTGAAGAACATCATCGAAAAGAACGTTACCAGCGGTTTGATCTACCTGCCGTCGAGTGTCCGTGACATGAACAACCCAGAGATCGACAAGTATCTGTCGCGCTATGTGCGTGGATCTGACGGCATGGATCATGTTGAACGTATCAAGATCCTCAAGTTGATGTGGGATGCGATCGGCAGTGAATTCGGCGGTCGTCACGAGTTGTATGAGATTAACTATGCCGGCAGCCAAGATGAGATCCGCCTGCAATGTCTGCGCCATGCGCAAGGATCCGGCACCATGGGCAAGATGATGGAAATGGTCGACAAATGCCTGTCCGACTACGACCAGCACGGCTGGAAAGTACCGCATCTGCATAACAATGATGATATTAATCAACTGGATAAACTGCTTAAGTGATCCGGTAGGAGGTTTGTATGTCTCAGGAAAATGAACACCGTCTGCTGTTTCGCGACGCGATGGCCAGCCTGTCAGCGGCGGTAAATATCGTGACGACCGATGGCCCGGCAGGGCGCTGTGGTATCACCGCCACTGCGGTATGCTCGGTGACGGATACACCGCCGACGCTGCTGGTGTGTATCAACCGCAATAGTGCGATGAACCCGGTTTTCCAGGCGAATCAGCGGCTGTGCGTCAACGTATTGAACCACGAACAAGAGCTGATGGCGCGCCACTTTGCTGGTATGACGGAGGTGAGCATGGAGGAGCGCTTCCGCCTGGATGCGTGGCAAAATGGTGCGTTGGGCCAACCGGTGTTGCGTAAGACGTTGGCGAGTCTGGAAGGCGAGATCGAGCAGATCCAGAGTATTGGCACCCATCAGGTGTATCTGGTGCAGATCCGCCAGATCGTGGTAAGTGCGGCAGGGAACGGTTTGATCTACTTCAAGCGTAACTTCCATCCGGTCATGCACGAGATGAGTTTAGCCTGAGATTAAGGGGGGCAGCGGCAAGCTGCCCCCTTAAACTTAGCTTTTATTGGCGGCTAACTCGCCCACCAGCCGGTTAACCGGATCGCTCATGTTGGTGAATTTGCTCAGTTCTGAGCGAGTGACCACCACAAATACGCCGACATTTTTCTGCGGAATCATTGCCATATAGGTAATAAAGCCGCCGCCACCGCCCGTTTTCTGAATAATCCCCGGCAGCTCACCGTTCGGTGCCATATACACCCAACCCAGACCCAGTGCGCTGGCTTCGCCCGGTACGTCCATCCCTTTCAGCGAGACCAGATCGTTACGCTGGAAGTACATGGTTTGCTCGCTGGCGGCGGTCGATTTGCGTGAGCCTGAGACGTTAGAGGTAAGGAATTGTTGCATCCAGCGCTGCATGTCGCGTGGGGTAGAGTAAACACCACCGCTGCCGCCTGCCGCCGTCGTGTCGCGGCAGGCGCTCGGCCCGGCCGAGGCCACCATCAGGCGTGAACACTGTTCGGCACTTGGGGTGAGGGTGGTGTCTACCATGCCGAGCGGCGCGGTGATTTTTTCCTTCAACAGCGCGCTGTAGGGTTTGCCCGCTGCCCGTGACAGTGCATCGGCCAGCAGGTCATACGCCAGGTTGGAATAAGACGCACGTACGCCGGGTGGTACGGTGACGTTGGCATGCTCCAGCCATTGCCAGCGTTGCGCTTTGGTCGGCCAGGTAAAGACGGGCGTTTTTGGCGGCTTCTTGCCCGGCTGTTCGCGCGGCAGTGCGCTGGTGTGGGTTGCCAGGTTCAGCAGCGTGATAGGTTGGCGCGAGTTATACGCCGGTACGTAAGCGCCCTGCGGGGCATATTTACGCAAGGGATCATTGAGCTTAACCCGGCCTTCTGCCGCCATCTTGACCATGACTTCACTGGTCATCAGCTTGGTGATCGAGGCGATGCGGATCAGTGAGTCCGGCCGTGGGCGCAGGTTATTCCCGGGTTTGGTGTCACCAAAGCTGCGGTTAACCACCTGGTTCCCGTCGATCACCACCAGCGCCATACCGGTGGCACCGCTGTTGTAGAAAATATGTTCGGCATACTGGTCGACGATTTGCGAAGCCAGTTGCGGGGCGGCGGCCTGCGCAGCCAGCGGCGCGGCACACAGGCACAGCGCCAGCAATGAAGTGGAGAAAGAGTTCTTCAACGGTCGTTATCCATTTAAAAAGGCAGCAGAGAAAGGCCCAAACCGTGGCATAGCCCGGTCTTGTCTGCTGTCAGTGTAATGTGCCTCGGCCTTGGCTGCATGTGGAAAAAAGAGCGGTTTGATAAATAATTTATCACCGCCCCGATGACGCCTGATGGGCCTACTGCGCGCGGGTGAAAATGGCGATGACTTCATCCAGATGGGCTTTCATTGCCTTGCGCGCTCCGCGTACGTCACGGGCTTCAATCGCCGCCAGAATCTCCCGGTGTTCTTGCTCGGAACGGTGTGGCATATCGTCAGGCGTGTAGTGGCGTTGCAGCACGCGGAACATGCTTCCGTAACGGTGGCCGAGCAGATGGCCGATGATAAAGGCATAAGCCGGGTTACCGCTGGCCTGGGCGATTCGAATATGAAATAGCCGATCGCCGGGGTGGGTGGCCGATCCCGCGCGGTTGTCGCGGCAGTTTTGCTCGTAGGCCTCGCGGATGCCCGCCAGTTCTTGATCGGTGGCATGGCGTGCCGCCAACGCGGCGGTTTCTGGCTCGATCAACAGGCGGGTTTGCAACAGGGAGAATGGCGGCAGCTCGGCGTTAAAATCCAGCTCGATATTCAACTCATCATCGATTTCCGCCCACTGATCGCGCCCGGCTTGCGCCATGACCGGTTCTTGCGACGCCATCACCGGCGTTTGGGCCCGGACAATCACCCCGTTGCCGACTTTGACATCCACCAGCCCAATCACTTCCAGCGCAATCAGCGCCTCACGGACGGAAGCACGGCTGACCTGTAATTGCTGGGCCAGATCCCGTTCGGAGGGCAGGCGGCTGCCGGGAGGAAATTCATTATTATCGATAAGCCGTTTCAATTGGTCGGCTATCTGCCTGTAAATCCTTGGGTTTTCCAGTCTTGTGATCGGCATATATTACCTTAGGCTGTTCGGGTAAAAGTGATTCAGCGCACAATTATTAGTCAAGCTGCTTGAGTAATGGTTAATCAAGTGTAAAAAGTTGGTTAATCAAAATGCTGTTTTAAACGAGTCTTATAACATTATCACCAAACCATAACGCGAACAGCGTCTTTTGTCATGTTAAAGGCCTGACCTTTAATCGCCCTTAGTGGCCTGACCATTAGACCTTTAAGCCAAGGGAGCGAAAATGAATTTAACCGGAAAACGCGTGCTGATTACCGCAGCTGGCCAGGGCATTGGCTTGAGCACCGCCAGGCTTTTTGCCGAGGCAGGCGCTGATGTCATTGCCACCGATATCAACACCGAGCAACTACAGGGATTGCCCGGCATTCAGCCGATGACCCTGAACGTGACCGATCCGGCGGCGATCGCCGCAGCGGCAGAAACGCTCGGGCCGATCGACGTGTTATTCAACTGTGCGGGCGTGGTGCACAGCGGTTCGATCCTGGAATGCAGTGAAGAACAGTGGGCATTCGCCGTCGATCTTAATGTGACGGCGATGTTCCGCATGATCCGCGCCTTTTTGCCCGGCATGTTGGCGCGCAAAAACGGCTCGATTATCAACATGTCTTCAGTTGCCTCCAGTGTGAAAGGGGTGCCGAACCGCTTTGCCTACAGCGCGACCAAAGCCGCCGTGATCGGCCTGACGCGCTCCGTCGCGGCGGATTACGTCACGCAGGGTATTCGTTGCAATGCCATTTGCCCCGGAACGGTAGAGTCGCCGTCGTTGCGTCAACGAATTGCCGAGCAGGCACGCGAGCAGGGGCGCAGCGAAGAAGAGGTGTATCAGGCATTTGTTGCCCGCCAACCGATTGGCCGCATCGGCACCACGGGCGAGATAGCCCAGCTGGCGCTGTATCTGGCTTCTGACGCCAGTTCCTACACCACAGGTACGGTGCAGATTATTGACGGTGGCTGGAGCAACTGAGGAATGGGCGATCGGGCCGTTGCGCCTGTCATTTCACGCTTGGGCAGTACTCGGACTCCTCATCTAGGCCGTGTACGTTCACAACGCCCGTTGACCCAGACCTTCACTTTCTTGGAGAGGATTGAATGAAACTTTTACGCTATGGCGCACCGGGGCAGGAACGCCCAGGGATATTGGATGCAGACGGACAGATCCGCGACCTTTCGCAGCATATTGCCGACCTGAGCGGTGAGGCGTTGCTGCCAGCCGCGCTCGACAAGCTGCGCACGCTGGACATCAACCAATTGCCACGAGTCGAAGGTCAGCCGCGGCTTGGCCCCTGCGTCGGCAGCATCGGCAAGTTTATCTGCATCGGCCTTAACTACGCCGACCACGCCGCGGAGACCGGCGCGGCGATCCCGTCTGAACCCGTGGTGTTCAACAAATGGACCAGCGCGGTGGTCGGGCCGAACGATGAAGTGCAAATCCCGCGCGACTCGCTAAAGACCGACTGGGAAGTGGAACTGGGCGTGATTATCGGCCAGGGCGGACGCTATATCAGCGAGCAGGACGCGATGCGCCACGTTGCTGGTTACTGTGTGATTAACGACGTTTCTGAGCGTGAATTCCAGATTGAACGCGGCGGTACCTGGGACAAGGGGAAAGGGTGCGACACTTTTGGCCCCACAGGCCCCTGGCTGGTGACGGCCGACGAAATTGCCGATCCCCACAGCCTGAATCTGTGGCTGGAAGTCGATGGCAAACGCTATCAGGACGGTAACACCAGCACCATGATTTTCCGCATTCCGCACATCATCAGCTATCTGAGCCGTTTTATGAGTCTGCAGCCGGGCGATGTGATCTCTACCGGTACGCCGCCAGGCGTCGGCATGGGACAAAAGCCGCAGCCCATCTACCTGAACGCCGGGCAGACCATGCGCCTGGGCATTGAAGGATTGGGTGAACAGCGTCAAACAACCGTACAAGCCTGATGAGGAGCATTGCCATGACGACGATTACCGCACTGCGGGTTGAAGATATTCGTTTCCCGACCTCGCTGGCGCTGGACGGTTCCGACGCGATGAACCCGGATCCGGACTACTCCGCTGCGTATGTGATTCTGGAAACCGATCGCGCCGATCTTAACGGCCACGGATTGACCTTTACCATTGGTCGCGGCAACGAGATTTGCTGTGCCGCGATCCGCGCATTGGAGCACCAGATCGTCGGCGTCCGGCTTGAGGAGATCACTGCCGACATGGGGGCCTTCTGGCGGCGCTTCACCGGCGACAGCCAGCTGCGTTGGATTGGGCCGGACAAGGGGGCGATTCACCTGGCGACCGGAGCGGTGATCAACGCGGTATGGGATCTGTGGGCCAAAGCAGAAGGCAAGCCAGTGTGGCGACTGGTGGCAGAGATGACACCCGAGGAACTGGTGCGCTGCATCGATTTTCGTTACATCACCGACTGCATTACGCCGCAGGAAGCGCTCAGCTTGCTCAAGCAGCGGGCCGAAGGCAAAGCGCAGCGCCTGGAGCGCCTACTGCAGGAGGGTTACCCCTGTTACACCACGTCTGCCGGCTGGCTGGGTTACCCGGACGACAAACTGCGTCGGTTGTGTCAGGAAGCGGTCGACGCGGGCTTCTCCTACCTGAAACTGAAGGTGGGGCGCGATCTGGAAGACGATATCCGTCGGGTGCGCATCGCGCGCGAGGTCATCGGCCCCGATCGTCAATTGATGATTGACGCGAATCAGGTGTGGGAAGTTAACGACGCTATTCCCTGGGTAAAGCATCTGGCCTTCGCCAAACCATGGTTTATCGAAGAACCGACCAGTCCGGACGACGTGGAAGGGCATCGCCGCATCCGCGAAGGCGTTTACCCGGTGAAGGTTGCCACCGGCGAGATGTGCCAAAACCGCATCCTATTCAAACAGTTCATCATGCGTGAGGCGATTGACGTGGTGCAGATCGACGCTTGTCGCCTTGGTGGCGTTAACGAAGTCCTGGCAGTGATGTTGATGGCCGCCAAGTACAACCTGCCGGTATGTCCGCATGCGGGCGGCGTCGGGTTGTGCGAATACGTCCAGCATCTATCGATGATTGACTATCTGTGCATTGCCGGTACCCACGACGGCCGGGTAATTGAATACGTCGATCATCTGCATGAACATTTTGTCCACCCCTGTGACATCAAGGGGGCAGCATACATGCCACCACTCAATCCCGGTTATTCGATCGAAATGCATGCATCGTCGCTTGAACAGTACCGGTTCCGCGGTTGAACGGGAAACAGCCCATGCTACGCATCGACGCCCACCAACATTACTGGCATTACCATCCGCAACGCTATCCGTGGATCAGCGAACAGATGGCGGTGTTACGGCAAGATTTTGGCCCTGCAGAGCTTGAGCCCTTGCTGAAACACCACGGTTTTGACGGTGCGCTGGTGGTACAGGCTCGTCACTGCGAGCAGGAAACCCAGACGCTATTGACGCAGGCACAGCAGAGCCGTGGCGTATGTGGCGTGGTGGGTTGGCTGGACATGACCGCACCGCAGTTGGCGCAGCGGCTCGACGTACTGCGCCAACAACCTTTACTGCGGGGTTTTCGTCATCAAGTGCAGGACGAACCTGCGCCGGACGTGTGGTTGGCACGACCGGAAGTGCGGCGTGGCATGCAGGCGTTGCAGCGGCAGGGTTATACCTACGACATTTTGGTCACCCACCGGCATTTGGCCGCGGCAGCGCAGTTTGCCGCGGAGCACGACGATTACTGGCTGGTGCTGGATCATCTCGGCAAGCCGGATATTGCGCAGGGGGTTAAACACTGGGCGCAGCAAATCAAACCCCTGGCGGCGTTGGGGCACGTGGTTTGCAAGCTGTCCGGGCTGATCACGGAAGCACCCGGCGGGCAGTGGCAGGCGTCGCAGCTGCTCCCGTTTTTTGAGGCGGCGCTGGAGGCATTCGGGCCACAGCGGCTGATGTTCGGATCCGACTGGCCGGTGTGCCTGTTGGCGGGTGAATACAGCCAGGTTTATCAACTGAATGAGCAGGCGATCGCCACGCTGAGTCCTTCGCAGCAGGCGGAAATTTGGGGCGGCACCGCCTGCCGAATTTATGGGTTAACGGAGTCTGGTTATGGATCTGTATCTGAAAGATAAGGTGGTGATTGTTACCGGTGGCGGTTCTGGCATCGGCGCAGCCATCTCTCAATTGTTGGCGGAAGAAGGGGCGATCCCGGTGATTGTCACTAACGCCATGCCGGAGGGGGAGTTTCTGGCAACGCTGCGCAGCTTGCAGCCACAGAGCACCGTGATCATCACCGATTTGTGTGAAGAACAAGCCTGTCGGCGGGCTGTGGCACAAACGCAGGAAACCTTTGGTCGTATCGATGCGGTGGTGAATAACGCGGGTGTTAACGACGGGGTGGGATTGGACGCCGGACGTGAAGCCTTTGTCGGCTCGCTGGAGAAAAACCTGATTCATTACTACTTGATGGCGCACCTGTGCCAGCAAGCCTTGCAAAAGAGCAAGGGGGCCATCGTCAACATCGCGTCCAAGACCGCGCTCAGTGGGCAGGGCGGCACCAGCGGCTATACCGCTGCCAAAGGCGCCGTGCTGGCGTTGACGCGTGAGTGGGCGGTGTCGCTGCGGCATGAGGGCGTACGGGTGAATGCGGTGGTACCGGCAGAAGTGATCACGCCGCAGTATGAGCGCTGGATTAACACCTTCGCGGAGCCGGAACAGCAGCGTGAGAAAATTACTGCGCGTATTCCTTTAGAACAGCGGATGACCACGCCACAGGAAATTGCCAATACCGTGGTGTTCTTGATCTCTTCGCGGTCGTCGCACACCACCGGGCAATGGCTGTCGGTGGACGGCGGTTACCTGCATCTTGATCGGGCAATCACATGAACAGCGCAGCGGGGCAGCGCTTTTGTCAGGCGTTAGACCTGGTCGACTCACCGGCGCTGATCGAGGAATACCTGAGCCATCACCGGCAGATCTGGCCAGAAATCGCCGCTCATCTGCGTGAGCACGGCATCCTTGATATGGAGATTTATCGGCTGGGTACCCGGCTGTTCATGATCGTTGACGTCAGTCCCGAGTTCGATGCTGCGCGGTTTGATGCCGCCAGCCTGAGCAATCCCCACGTGCAGCGCTGGGAAGCCCTGATGTGGCACTACCAGGTCGCCACCCCCTGGACGCCGCAGGGCGATAAATGGGTGGTGATGGAGCGGATATTCTCTTTGCAACAACAATAACCTACCCTACCGAGGATATATCAATGCTTGCTGAAAAAACTGTGGCCCCACCTCAGGCGGGCGCCAGGGCGACTGCCAATCTGCGTTGGGCGTTTATCTTGGTCACCAGCCTGTTTTTCATGTGGGGGCTGTCGTATGGCCTGTTGGACGTATTGAATAAACATTTTCAAGAAACGTTGCACGTTACCAAGGCGCAATCGGGATTATTGCAGGCCGCGTATTTCGGCGCCTATTTCCTGGTGGCGCTGCCTGCCGGCTATTTTATGGATAAAAAAGGTTACAAGGCCGGAATCCTGATTGGGCTGTGTTTGTATGCGCTGGGGGCATTGCTGTTTGTGCCGGCGGCGTCTGCCAACAGCTTCGCCATGTTCCTGTTCGCGCTGTTTGTTATTGCCTGTGGGTTGGGCTGTTTGGAAACGGCCGCTAACCCGTATGCAACGGTGCTGGGGGATGCGCAGGGCGCTGAACGGCGGCTGAATCTTTCCCAGTCGTTTAACGGTCTGGGGCAGTTTATCGGTCCGATGATCGGCGGCACGCTGTTTTTCTCTGCCACTCAGGGCGCAAGTAGCGGTGACCAGGGGGCAGTGAAGATGACCTACGTGGCAATTGCCGTGTTGGTGCTGCTGATTGCCTTTTTGTTCAGTCGTACACGGCTGCCGGATATTCGTGAAGAAGAACAGCCTGAGCACGGTCAAATCGCTCAAGGCTTGTGGCAACACAAGCACTTTGTCGGGGGGGTGATTACCCAGTTCTTCTATGTGGCGGCACAGGTCGGCGTCGGTGCGTTCTTTATTAACTATGCCACTGAGCACTGGCGCGACGTTTCCAACCAAAGCGCATCCTACTTGCTTTCTATCGCCATGATTTGCTTTATGGTGGGACGTTTTTTCAGTACCTGGCTGATGGGCAGAGTCAAAGCGGCCACGTTGTTGATGTTTTACTCGCTGATTAACATGGTGTTGTGTGGCGTGGTGATGCTCAGCATGGATGGGGTTTCGGTGGTGGCGTTGATCGCCGTGTTCTTCTTCATGTCGATTATGTTCCCAACCATTTTTGCCCTGGGCGTGAAAAACATGGGTAAACACACCAAGCGTGCCAGTTCCTTTATGATCATGGCGATCGTTGGGGGCGCCATCATGCCTTACTTTATGGGGGCGTTGGCGGACAAGTACAGTACTGCGCTGTCCTATGTGCTGCCGTTGCTGTGCTTCGGCGTGGTGTTTGCTTACGGTTTGCAGCAGCGCCGCCGCTAAGCACCAGGCCCGCCGGCTCAGACAGCGGCGGGCTGCACGTTTGGCGCCACTTGAATATTGTTACGACCATTGTTTTTCGCCTGATACAGTGCGGCGTCGGCGGCCCGGATCGCTGCAGACACGTCAAGTTTATCCAATGCGGATATCCCGGCGCTGAGCGTTACGGTCGTGCTTTCCAACTGGTTGAAGCGGTGTGGGATTTTTAATTCCTGCACCCGCTGCCGTACTCTTTCGGCCAACAGGGTGGCGTATTCCTCGCTCACGTTGGTCAACAGCACCAGAAACTCTTCCCCACCATAGCGCACCACAATATCGCGCGAACGGACCGAATCACGGATGGTGATCGCCACCTGCACCAACGCCTGGTCACCCATGGTGTGACCATAATTATCGTTATAAGCCTTAAAGTGGTCGATATCGAGTAACACAACGAAATGGCAACCCGATGGCGAGGCACTCAGCATATTGATTTTATTTTCCAGGCCACGGCGGTTATAAAGCCCGGTTAGCGGATCGATCATGCTTAAATTGCTGAACCTGTCCCGTTCGTTATACAGATTAGCCACCAGCGTTTGCGTAAAGATCTCACTGCGTTTGAGCATCAAGTGGTGGATAGAGAAAGCGATAATCGGCAATACCGTGGTGAATACGATCCGTACGGTATTGTGCATCCCATCCAGTAATAGAATGACCAATGCGGAAGGCACGGCATGCAGGCAGAAAGCGATAAAGTTATCCGTTAGGGCAATAGCACTTATAAAAAACATACTGAACAGACTAATTAATAGAAAACTTTGATTGTTCGGCGCACAGTACTGACTTTTAAGGTAAATATGTGCCGCCCACAGCAAACCAATAACAAAGGAAAATAGATTCAATTTTTTTACGTATAACCGCGGAGACTGCAAGGTGAATAACAGTGCTGCCATACAAAATAGCGGTATCCCTAATAAAGGCAGGGTAAAAGCGGGCTTGTTATTAAACGGAACCAATAATGTAAATAGGGAAGACGCGACGTTCATCAACAAAAATAAAAATAATGATAAGCGGTGCTTGCTATTTAGCAGTTCCTGATAAGAACGCGCGTTCATACGGAGTTCACTCTTTACAATATCGATCTGTCGAAAAATGAAGGTGGCGAAAAATTCTTTCGGTATGAATTAAGCATTCGCATTGTATGATTTTTGATTGTGATTATTAACATGCGAATAAGACTAAGAATTTTCTTATGGCAAACTATCATTTTTCCACCGTTATGTCATCCGTGTTTGGTCGACGGGGTGAAAATGATGCGCAGTGAAAAAAAGTGGTATATGATATTGGTTATCATTATCACTTAAAGGGTAGGGTTATCATGATTGCAGCCATGATTACCGCATGCGGATTGTGGGGCGTCAGCTGGTGCCTGGGCAACCGTTTGGCCAGCGCCTGGGGCGTTTTGTTGCCATGCGCTTTAATGCCGTTACTGGCATTGATCAACCTGGATATGATGCAACTGCGTACGCTCATTGTGATCGCGATGCTGGCCACATTGGTGATGCTGTTTAACAGCCGCTGGCGTCACTACTTGCTGCTGCCGTCTTGCATGGCGTTAGCGGGGGGATTGGCGGCTATCGGTCTGAACTTCAACCTGGGCTGAAAACGCAAAACCACGCTTTCGCGTGTTCTTTATCGTTTCAATGGAATGCTTCTTTGGGGATGTTACCGGAGAGAGTTATCGATTGGTGCGAAGAGAGGGACTTGAACCCTCACGTCCGTAAGAACACTAACACCTGAAGCTAGCGCGTCTACCAATTCC
>NZ_JBXWLA010000003.1:330196-354710 GCF_058191755.1 Serratia sp. CoH_122_TC_1 | reverse complement strand
ACGTTGGGCTGGCACCGGTCAGGTCGGCAAACGGGTTTTTAGGAATAAAGGACAACACCATCTGCGGTACGGTCAGGCCGGCCAGTTTGCCCACGTAGTTGCTTTGGATCGCTGACAGACGCGCGCTTTCTTGCGCCCCTTGCACCAGGCCTTCAGCAGTCAGGCCGAACAGGTTGGTCACCAGCACGCCCACCAGCGCTGAAATCAGCGTGGTGAACAACAGGGTACCGATAGTCAGGACGCTGATTTTCCCCAGGGAAGAGGCGTTATGCAGCTTGGCAACCGCGCTCAAAATAGAGGCGAATACCAGCGGCATCACAATCATTTGCAGCAGTTGCACATAGCCGTTGCCGACAATGTTGAACCAGCTGATGGATTCTTTCAGTACCGGGTTGTCCGAGCCGTAGACCAGTTGCAGTGCCAGACCGAACACCACGCCCACGACCAGGCCGATCAGGACTTTTTTCGCCAGGCTCCATTGCTTGTGGCGGGTTTGCGCCAACAGCAAAAGGAGGGCGACAAAAATCACCACGTTAATAACGAGCGGAAGGTTCATCCCCAATGTCTCCAATATTTTTCTTATATAAAAATGGCTATGCACCATGGCGTAGCAATACTAAATATCGTAACAGTTTGCGTGGTGGCTCACTTATATCCAAATGGAATTTGATATAACTCCATGTGCTAATTTGTTTAATTAATGTGCTTTATGGGTGCTAAGTGGGCACTTTTATGTGATCACAGTCTGATATTTTTTATCTGCTCAAAATATGACTGCACTGGGATGGTGCACCCGCCTTGCCAATAGATGGCGAAAGCCACCAGGCACAGACACAGGGCGCGCTCAAGTTGATTGCCTTTTTGAGAATTAAGCAGTGGCAAGCGAAAACGCCAACGGCAGGGCCAAAGTAAGGGGACTCCGGCAGGGGTAAGCATATCCGCCAGCAGGTGACTGAAGTAACCAATAATCATGGCGTGCAGGACGTCGGCAGGGATGGGCCAGCTACGCGGTACATCGAGCTGGAACAACGCCATACCGCCAGCGATTGCCAGTAAGCTGTGGGTAAAGCCACGGTGGCCAAATGCGCGTGAAATTGGAATGGCAATCCAACGCAGGCGCTGACCCAGCACTGATTTGGGGTGATCGATATCGGGGAGTAACGACGTCAGCAGCGCGGCAGGGATGATATGCCACCAGTCGCCGGTAGCAAGCGATGGTGTCACCTCGGCCTTCTTGGCGAAAATCGCGCAAGCGACAGAGAAAATAAGATGCCCTTCCGCGGTCATACTGCTGTTCCGGCTGATAAACTGTTAATTTATCCAGTATATGGGAAAATTCCCAGTAGTGGAAGCAGTTACCCTGTAACCAATTGTTTATTTTTCTCGGGTTTACAACGGCTTGTTACTTAAATGGCCAATCGTTGTGCACTTTTGCGACATTATGGCGGTTGGCGAGGGAGAAAGCGCCGGACGCCAGCGTTCGGCTGCGTGGCAGTGACAACCTGCGCCAACCGCCCGGTGCTTTCTTGTTGCTCCAGCATAAGGAGGGTGGCACGGTAACTCAATAAAAATGAAATAACGTTTTATTTATTTTATGACGGAGAGCGGGTTTTAGACATTGGCTTGCGGGTTAGGGGGGAAGATAGACATCATGGCATCGGATTAAGATTAAACCGATGCCATGCAGATCAGGTCAGGTGGTTGGGTGTCAACTGTTCGAGGCTATCGAGTTTATGATCCGCTAATGCCCAGCGTGTATCGTGCCGGTATTCGTGCGCAGGGATCACGATTGAACGCATTCTCGCCGCTTTGGTGGCGATCATGCCGTTGAAGGAGTCCTCCAGAGTAATGCAGTGCAGCGGATCGCTGCCGAGGCGTTCGGCGGCGATCAGGTACACTTCCGGATGCGGTTTGCTATAAGGCAGATATTCGGCGGAGACCAGTTGGTCAAAGTAGCCGTCGAGATCAAACATCTTCAGCACCTGCTGCTGCATATGCAGTGGCGAAGCGGAAGCCAGGCCGATATTCAGATCCAGACTGCGACACAGCTCCAGCGCTTGTTGTACACCTGGCAGCAGAGGGCGTTTCTCGCGGACCAGCTCGATAGCGCGCTCGATAATGCGGCCGGAAACCTCTTCCTGTGAAACACCTTGCCACGGCATGGCCTGGTACCACATTTTCACCACCAGATCGATGCGCAGGCCCAGGGTATCTGGCAACTTGTGACGGTCAGACAAATCCAACCCCAGTGCGCCAAAAATATCCAGCTCTGCCTGGAGCCACAGCGGTTCTGAATCGATCAATAAACCGTCCATATCAAAAATAGCGGTTTCAATACGTTGCGAATAGGCCATTAGCGGTTAACTCCTGCCGGCGCCGGTGAATGTGGCCAACACTTTACCATTACCGGCGGGGAGACTAAAACTTTTGCCTGCGCGGCCGAGCCTTGCCATACCGCAGAATACGCCACATATCCTGCAGTTTTAGCCACCAGCGCTGGTGTTGACGTTCGGTAACCTGCTGCAGCATCCGCGCATAATCCAGCACCAATCCCGGTGTCCAGGTCATGCTTTCGCCACGGCTGCGCAGCACCGCCAACATCCACAGGTTAGGATCGAGTATCAGCAACAGGAAGCGACGCCACAGATGTTTATCACCCAGTACGCCTTCCAGTGCGCTGTCGAGCGCCAAAATGACCGTGGTGGAACAGTTACGACGGGTCAGATTGTAGGTGGCGTCTTGATGGTAGCGCTGCCAAAAAGCGCGTAGTGCGGTGGGATTAAAACGATGGAACTGAATTTTCTTGTCCGGTGGACACCAGGCTGCCACTTCCTGCTGCAAACCCGGCAGAAATCGGCCGTCGACGTTGTTTTTCTCACCGGAATGCAGCAACTGGCGAAAATCCTGTGTGGACTGGCTGATATCGTTAAGCGGGTAGTGGCTGATATACACGTCCGGTGCCAGCGCCAAGGCTGCGTGGCCCGTGGAGATATTCCCGTTGCCGTCGACGGCTGCGATGTAACGATCAACGATGTAACGTCGTCGGGCATCTTTTGCTGAACCCATCGGTGTCCAGATATACAGGGTGAGCAAGGCAATTTCATCTGTCCCCGTTAACGTGGGGGGCTCCGGCGTTAGGTTCTGATTCAACGCAAAGCTCCCTAACTGCCGAGCAATGCGCAACAGCGCCCAACCGGAAAGCAGAATCATCACGCCGAGGCAAAAAGGCACCGTCATTCGGTGCGGCACCGGCCAGCCGACAAAGATCATCAACGAAAGCAGAATTTCGCCGCTGCCTGCCAGTGCAACCAGTTTCCAACTGCTGTGTTGGATCACCGTAGATGAGGCGATGCGAACTGCGCCGTCGAGCAATAACGCGCTACCGAATACTAGCGTGGCGACAATGTTATCGTCGGCGGGTACGTCGAGCACCAAGAAGGCCAAAAACAAAAAGCCGAGCCCCTTTAACAATACCGGGCGGCTCGCGGAGGAGCCAATCACCAGCGCGGCTGAAATGGCCACCAGCCCCTCGAGCGCCAACAGCACGGCCAGCGCATCCAATGCCAGAACGGAGCGGCCGTCCTGCAAAACGTCGAACAGCATAAGTGCACCGATGGCTACCCATACCCAGCCAAACAACATCAGCAAACGTCGCTGGCTGTGCAATGCCTTCGCACCCAGCAATAAGATTATCAGTCGAATCATGCAGACTCCTGTCGAGACGAACTTATTTAACTATATAACGATTAATGGTAACGAGCGGTCGCTATTGATCTGTCGACTTTGGATGATCCCGGCTACGCTTGTAGCACAGTAACGCTGAAGAAAACGATGGGCGAGCTTCAGTAACTACAGGTAGACTTAAGCAATTACGATTACGTCACTTACAAGGGGAACACATGACGTATCAACAGGCTGGGCGGATTGCCATTATAAAACGTATTCTTGGTTGGGTGGTTTTCATCCCTGCATTGCTGTCGACGCTGATCTCTATGTTGATGTTTGTGTATCAGCACAGTGAAAAGACGGCAGGCATTAATGCGGTGATGCTGGATTTCGTTCACGTAATGGTAGATATGGTGCGCTTCAATACGTCGTTTCTGAATATCTTTTGGTATAACTCGCCGGTGCCGGATGTAGAAAAAAGCCTGTTTAGCGGTGCTAATCTGATGTTCATCATCATTTATATTCTGATTTTTGTCGGGCTGGCACTCCAGGCTTCGGGCGCGCGCATGTCACGTCAGGTGAAATTTATTCGCGAAGGGTTGGAGGATCAAATGATCCTTGAGCAGGCCAAGGGGAGTGAAGGTCATACGCGTGCGCAGTTGGAAGAACGAATTACGCTGCCGCATCACACCATCTTGCTGCAATACTTCCCGCTGTACATTTTGCCGGTAGTGATTGCCGTGATCGCCTGGTTTGTGATCAAGTTGCTTGGCCAGTTGGCTGGCGCGGCTTGATGTCAGATAAAGGCAAGGCGCTGCGTTCAGCGCCTTGATTTTACTGTTGTTCAGGATGTAACAATGCGTCCACAGCACGCTGAGCCTTGACGAGGTGTTGCCCACCAAACAGGTTGCTACGGTTAAGCAGATAATACAGCTGATACAGCGGCTGACGTTCGATAAAACCACTCTCTAAAGGCCATACGCTCTGGTAACCGTCATAAATCTGCGGTGGCAATTCCGGATATAACGGCAGCATCGCTAAATCGCATTCTCTGTCTCCCCAATAACAGGCCGGATCAAACAGCAGTGGGCCCTCAGCGGTCATGGCGCAGTTGGCTGGCCACAGATCGCCATGCAGCAGAGAAGGTTGCGGCTGATGGTGTTGGAGACGCAGATAGACGATGTCGACAATTTCATCAATATCCCCAAAGGTCATGCCTTTTTCCGCGGCCATTTGTAACTGCCAGCCGATGCGTTGCTCGGCAAAAAACTCTGACCAGCGACGCTGCCAGGCGTTGGGCTGTGGCGTGGTGGACAGATCGTTATCGAAGTCGAGGCCAAACTGCGGCTGTTCACTCCATTTATGCAGATACGCCAGCTGTTGGCCGAGACAATAAGCGCCGTGGGCGTCAAGGGGTTTCAGGGGGTGGTATTCCAGCAGGAGGAAACTGTAGTCGCGATCGCTGCCAACGCCGTACACCTCGGGGACCCGCACGGTTTTACTGCGTGCCAGTAACGCCAATTGATCGGCTTCAGCCGTAAAGATGGGGAGCAGTTCCCGAGCGTCGCATTTGACAAACACCTGCTTGTCACCGTAACTCACGCGCCATGCAGGGTGAATATCGCCCCCGGACAGTTCGATTCTTTCGCGGATTTCTGCGCTGCCAAGATGTTCACTTAACAGACGACTAACGGCTTGCCACATGGTACACCCCCTCTGTGCTGCCTGCGAATTCATTAGGTTAGCGTCTTTAGCCTTGTGAAAACACGACCTGGCGCACAGCTGGCACCAACAATCGGCGATTTTCTCGCCACTCGCGTTTGCTCAAAGTATATACGCTATTGATTAATTTAAGCACTGTGCATGTTGCAACTTGGTGGCATGGGGGTAATGTTTAGTAGGTTTATTGCACATGTCGCGACAGCAGAAACCTTTAATGGCCTTCATTATCAATGAGATGAGAGGAAATGGAGCAAAATCAGCAATGGCAACGCGGTAACTGTTTGATCACCAGCAACATAAATGCGAGATACGCATTTATGTTGCTGGAAGATATCCTGAGCAATGAGTCAAACGATCGCATTTAAACAATGCGTTATCTCTTTAATGCTCGCTCCTATTCCACGACTTCTATAACGCCATGTGGCTTTTCACTTTTAATTAAGGTGATTTGTTAATTCCGAGTCATTAAGTATTGCTACACCTATACGTGATTGGTTATCAATGGCACAACATAGATGGCATTTTTTTATGTTCGTAAAGTAATATCATCATAGAGCGATATTTAGATGCTGTTATTGTTTTCTAAGGAGAAAGTATGAAATTCAAACGTGTTTATCTGATTTGGTTGATGGTTTTTTTATCATGGTCTGCGTCAGCAAATGATAATGTTAAATATTATGGTTATGATTGGTTGGATTTTTATGATGTTAGTAATCCATCTTTTAGTGCTACTGACGCGTTTAATTCGATCTATGGAGCAGGGTATAGTGCAACAAACCTTAATGTTGTTCATTCAATTAAAAACTTAAACTTGCCAATTTGCGCGAATGGAATGTGTGCGCTTAACATTCAAGCTGGTTCAGGTGTAACGGCTGGTTCACCATTTGTGGATATCTGCCCTGGGGCAGCCTCTAACAGTGAGTGTCAGGCTGCTGGTTCATGGAAAAATATCTGGAAAATAATTCAGGATATCAGTACTGCCAAAAATAAGCCCTCGGCTATTTATTTCATTGATGAACCTTTTGATGTACCTGCATTACAGACAAACAAAATCTATGATGCATACCAATATTCCAGCTATGTTTGCACAGTAAGGCAGGCCATGAAAAACCATGGGCTTTCGATACCTATTTATACGATACTTTCATATCGTCACTCACAAGTTCCAGCATATCTCAATGAAATACAGAATGGAGCACCAGCGTCAGCCTGTCCGCTTGCAGACAAAAGTTCACCTGATTGGGTGGGTGTTGATAACTATGATTGGTCGCTATCTGATATGTGGGAAACATATAATCGTGTCGCACCTCAATCTAATAAAGAAAGCCCAAAGTGGGTATTGGTCCCGCCCTCAACGGCATCATTAGGTATGAACGATGAGAAACTATTCTCACAAATAAAGTTATATCGAGATTTTATCGGCCAATATCCTAATGCGCCTGTTGTTTATGTAATGAACTGGAGATTTGATCGAGATGTGACAGAGA
Source organism: Serratia sp. CoH_122_TC_1 (assembly GCF_058191755.1). Classification (NCBI taxonomy): domain Bacteria; kingdom Pseudomonadati; phylum Pseudomonadota; class Gammaproteobacteria; order Enterobacterales; family Yersiniaceae; genus Serratia; species Serratia sp. CoH_122_TC_1. The sequence goes on along the minus strand of NZ_JBXWLA010000003.1, from coordinate 347,835 downwards.
AACGTGAAGTTTATAAGAAATCGACGGCGGTACTTTCTTGTATGGCCAACTCCATTGTTCTGAGGCTGAAATAGAGAATCGGATGGTGCCTTGCTAGCGTCTTTAGCCTTGTGAAAACACGACCTGGCGCACAGCTGGCACCAACAATCGGCGATTTTCTCGCCACCCGCGTTTGCTCAAAGTATATACGCTATTGATTAATTTAAGCACTGTGCATGTTGCAACTTGGTGGTATGGGGGTAATGTTTAGTAGGCTGATTGCACATGTCGCGACAGTAGAAACCTTTAATGGCCTTCATTATCAATGAGATGAGAGGAAATGGAGCAAAATCAGCAATGGCAACGCGGTGAATACCTGATCACCAGTGATAAAAGTGATTTAAATATTGTCTTTACGCATGCTTTTTTGACCACTTCAACGTGGGCGACCGGTATCTCGCTGCAGACGGTGCAACTGTCAATCGACAACAGCCTGTGTTTCGGTTTGTACTATCAGCAGCAACAAATTGGTTTTGCTCGTCTGGTGACGGATTACGCCACTTTCGGTTATCTGTGTGATGTCTTTGTCTCCCCGGATTATCAGGGGCAGGGGTTAGCGCGTTGGCTGATGGATTGCACGTTGGAACACCCTGTGCTGCAACGGTTGCGACGGATTATGTTGGTGACTGGCACTGCCCCTTGGTTGTACCAAAAAGTGGGTTACGAAGCGGTTAATCGTGAGGATTTTGTCTGGCATATCGTTCGACCGGATATCTACCAGCAACACTAATACGAAGTGGCGGCGCAATGGTGCACCGCCATCCATTTTAGCGTTTATCGGTGAGTAAGCTCTCTTCGTGACGTTGTAACGGTTTGAATTTGCTGTAGAGCAGGGCGAAAACGAACAGAATGGCCTGAACGATCACAATGCAGGGCCCCGTGGCGCCATCAATGTGGAAGCTGATCAAGGTGCCTAGCACGCAGGAGAAGACTGACACGACCGTAGCGACGATCAACATACGATCGAAACTGCGGCACAGCATAAAGGCAATAATGCCCGGCGCAATCAGCATCGCAATCACCAAAATAACCCCCACCGCCTGCAACGAAGCGACAATGGTCAATGCCAGCAGACAGAGTAGCCCGTAATGCAGTAGCTTTACCGGCAGGCCAATAACGCGGGCATGGTTAGGATCGAAACAGTAGAGCATCAGATCTTTGCGTTTTAGCAGCACCACAACCAGGGTGATACCCGCCATCAGCAGGGTTTGTTTCAGCTCTGCATTGGTAATGCCCAGCATGTTGCCGAACAGGATATGGCTCAGGTGTTGATCGGTGTCGATGCGTGAAAACAAAACCAGCCCGAAGGCGAACATGCCGGAGAAGACAATACCCATCACCGTGTCTTCTTTCACCCGGCTGTTCTCTTTCAGGTAGCCGGTAGCCACTGCGCAGAAAATGCCGGAAAAAAATGCGCCAATAACCACGGGAATGCCCAGTACGAATGCCACCACAATGCCTGGAAGTACCGCATGTGAGATGGCGTCACCCATCAGGGACCAGCCTTTGAGCACCAGATAGCAAGACAAAACGGCGCAGACGACACCGGTAACTATGGCGGCCAAGATCGCTCGTTGCATAAACGGGTAGGCGAAAGGTTCGCTGAGCAATTGATACAGGGTTTCCATCAGTGGCCTCCGGTCTGTTCATGCGCCACACGCCGCTTGGACGCCAGCAGGCCATGTTTGGGCGCGAAGAAAAATGCAACCAGGAACACCAGCGTTTGCAAGGTGACGATCACGCCACCGGTTGCGCCGTCAAGGAAGAAGCTCAGGTATGCACCAAGGCCACTGGTTAGCGCACCGATAATGATGGCAATGATCACCAGTCGGCTGAAGCGGTCCGTCAGCAAATAAGCGGTAGCACCCGGTGTGATCACCATGGCAATCACCAAAATGGCGCCAACGGTTTGCAAGGCGGCGACGGTGCAGGCGCTAAGGAGCGTGAAGAACAGGATCTTCAAGCGCAGCGGTGACAGGCCGATAGACACCGCGTGGTTTTCGTCAAAGAACACCGCCAGCAAGTCTTTCCAGACCAGACAGAGAATCAGCAGTGAAACGCCGATGATAATTTCGACCTGCAAGACATCCTCGTCAGCAATGCCAAGAATATTGCCGAAGATAATGGATTGCACGTTAACCGACGTTGGGTTGAGCGAAACGATCAGCAGGCCTACGGCAAAGAAAGTGGAAAAGATAAAGCCGATAATGGCGTCTTCGCGCAGGCGAGTGATGTGACGCACTAGCGTCATGGCCAATGCAGCCAGCATACCGGTGAAGAAGGCCCCGGCAGCGTAAGGCAGCCCAAGCGCATAGGCACCTGCGACGCCGGGCACGACGGAGTGCGATAGCGCATCGCCCATCAGCGACCAGCCTTTCAACATCAGGTAGGCCGAAAGGAACGCACAGGCGGCTCCGACGATAGCGCTAACCCAAATGGCCTTGACCATATAGTTGTAGCTGAAGGGTTGTAACAGGAGTTCCAGCATCAGGGTTGTTTCTCCTTTGGCTGGCTCTGTGCCGGGGGATCGCTCTTGGTATGCCCATAGAACACCGCTGGACGCTCATCGTCGGTCAAGACCGTTACGGTACGCGAGTCATTATCGTCGTGCAGATCCGGGCCTGAGAGGTTGATATGGCGCAGTACGCCGCCGAATGCCTGCTCCAGATTGCTCTGGGTAAAGGTGGTTTCTGTCGGACCGGCGGCCAGCACGGTGCGGTTAATCAGGATGACCCGATCGCAAAATTCCGGCACGCTGCCCAGGTTATGGGTAGAGACCAGAATCAGGTGCCCCTCATCGCGCAGCGCACGCAGCAGGTCGATAATGGCGTTTTCTGTTTTGACGTCGACGCCGGTAAAGGGTTCGTCCAACAGCAGCACCGTACCTTGCTGGGCCAAAGCGCGTGCCAAAAAGACACGTTTTTTCTGCCCGCCAGACAGTTCACCAATCTGGCGGGTACGCAGCTCGCTGAGGCCAACGCGCTCCAATGCTTTATCGACCCGTAAGCGGTCTTCTTTGGATGGGATACGCAGAAAGTTCATTTTGCCATAGCGGCCCATCATCACCACGTCTTCCACTAACACAGGGAAATTCCAGTCGACGTCTTCGGTTTGCGGGACGTAGGCGATAACGTTTTTCTTCAGTGCTTGCGCGACTGGTTGTTCGTTTAGCTGAACGCGCCCCGTGGTGGGGCGCACCAGCCCCATGATGCTTTTGAATAGTGTCGATTTGCCACTGCCGTTAACGCCCACCAGCGCGCAGATTGCACCGCCACTCAAGCTGAAGCTGGCGTTGTGGATAGCGGTATGTCCGTTGTTGTAGGTCACGGTAACGTCGTCCACGCTTAACTCTGGGCGGACAAAAACCTCGGTGGTCATTGATCAAATCCTTTGGCAATGGTTTGTACGGTAACATTGAGCAGGTCGATATAGGTAGGGACCGGGCCGCCCTGAGTGGATAGCGAATCGACGTACAGCACGCCGCCATATTTTGCCCCGGTTTCTTTCGCCACCTGTTTGGCCGGCTTGTCAGAAATGGTGCTTTCGCTGAATACCACAGGAATATGATGAGCGCGAACGGCGTCGATCACTCGGCGAACCTGTTGCGGTGAGCCTTGCTCATCAGCATTGATGGGCCACAGGTAGACTTCTTTTAACTGATAGTCTTTCGCCAGATAGCTAAAGGCACCCTCACTGGTTACCAGCCAGCGCTGGGCTTCAGGAATGCGCGCCAGGCGTTCGCGCAATGGGGCGTCCAACGCGGCAATTTTGGCCGCATAGGCTTTGGCATTGCGGTTATAGGTTTCCGCATTGGCAGGATCGTATTGCACCAATGCTTTGCGAATATTCTCGATATACACCAGCGCGTTAGTGGCGGACATCCAGGCATGCGGGTTCGGGTTGCCGTTATAGGGGCCTTCACGGATCGGGAGTGGGGTGATGCCTTCAGTCACTACCGCCGCGGGCACCTGTTTAATGTTCTCGAAGAAACGTTGGAACCAGCGCTCCAGATTCATGCCGTTCCATAGAATAAGATCTGCATGTTGCGCTTTGACGATATCGCGTGGCGTCGGTTGGTAATCGTGGATCTCGGCGCCCGGTTTGGTAATTGACTCTACCACGGCAGCGTCACCGGCCACGTTTTGAGCGATGTCTTGGATGATGGTGAAGGTGGTCACCACGCGCAATTTTTTTTCCGCCAAGGCAGCATGGCTAGTCAGACTGGCGCTCACTAATAGGCACATCAGTACGAAAGGGCGACAACATGTCCACGCCCGAACAATAGAAAGGCGTGGAAAAATGTATTGTTTCAAAAGCATGGTGACATCTCCTGGCTCAAATGAAAATGATTATCAATATCAATTAGAGCAAAGTCAAGCGTCACCTGCAGGTTGACTGCCGGTTATTTCCTCAACACGAAAAAATAATACCGCCCCGTAAGTTATAGCATTTTATGTATCAGTATGTAACCGCTTAACGTAGTCGTCATAGGTGACAATATCGACCTCCGGGGTTTTCCTCAGTGCGACCTCACCCAGCTTCTGTGCCAACAACATTACATCCTTTTGATCCAGCGGGGTTATTAACGCAAAACTGTTGCTGCCCAGCTCATGTGGAACGCCTTGTTCGTCAGTCACTGACGTGACAAATCCCTGAAGGGTTAATTGTCCTGTTAGCTTGGCTAAATCAGCTAATCCTTCTTCCTGGTAGCGAAAAGTCACCACAAAACACGTCGTTGCAGATTGACTCATAAATCACCTCTTGGTATACGAGTAGCTTGAGAGTAGACCAAAAAAAGCGTACAGGCGTCCTTACAAGTTGTATATGCTACGCAACTCATTGAAAGGGGTGAAGGATTCTGTGAAAACAAAAATAGGTTGCCTGACGGCAATTTTGCTTTTGTCGGGGTGCGCCAAAGACCCGCAAAACGCAAACAATAATTTAAGCAGTGGCACATCGCGCGGTGGTTGGTTAAAGACCCCCCCGCAAGCTCCGGTTAACCGCACAGGGACACCGATAGCCTATAACGATTATATTCGTCAGGCCGCCAACAGTTATGGCGTTGACGAAACGCTGATTAAAGCGATTATTCAGGTGGAGTCCGGGTTTAACCCGAACGCAGTCAGCACCTCGAACGCAGTGGGGTTAATGCAGCTGAAACCTTCAACCGCCGGGCGTGATGCCTATCGTCTTAAAGGAAGAAGCGGGCAGCCAAGCTCGCGTGAGTTGAAGGATCCGGCGGTCAATATTGATCTGGGAACAGCCTATATCAATATTCTTCAAAGCCAGCAGCTAGCCGGGATAAATGATCCACAAACATTGCGTTATGCCACCATTGTTTCTTATGTGAATGGGGCCGGTGCCATGTTACGCACCTTCTCATCAGATAAGCGCGTGGCGGTAAACCGCATCAATCAAATGAGCCCGGATGAGTTTTATCAACACATCCAGAAAAAGCACCCAGCCCCGCAGGCGCCGCGCTATTTATGGAAAGTGACGACGGCCTACCAGGCAATGTCACCCTAGTTCAGATTTCGTTGATTAAACGGCCCCTTAATGGGGCCGTTTTTTTATCGGCGCGCAGTAAAATCGCGATACAACTCTCATTTTTCGTTATTTCCCATCCTGTTACCTAAAAAACCGCACAAATAGTTAAATTTACATTACCAACTAAATCTTTACGTTCATTCAATAAGTTACCGGTAACATTTTTGCGTTTGCTCACTTTGTGGCCTTCAATAAATAGACAAATAGGTAACAATTTATGTTTAAAACCCGCATCGACCGCAAGGTTGAGGTTAAATAGTTGTGATTATCTTTGGATGGAATGTGATATGTCGGACGATAAAACTAACAATTCACGGCGCGATTTCCTGTTGAAATCGATGACTTTAATCCCCGCAGCGGTGATTGGCGGCAGTGGCGTTAGCGCGCTGACAGCCACCATGCCGGCGGTTGCGGCGACAGATACCCCTAAACAAAATGACTACCAGCCCACGTTCTTCACCCCGGAAGAGTGGGCGTTCGTCAAGGCGGCGACGGCACGGTTGATCCCTGCTGACGATCGCGGTCCTGGCGCATTGGAAGCCGGCGTACCGGAATTTATCGATCGTCAGATGAATACCCCTTACGCTACCGGTTCTATTTGGTACATGCAGGGACCGTTTAACCCGGATGTGCCGAAGGAAATGGGTTACCAGCTGCCGTTGGTGCCGAAGCAAATCTACAACCTCGGTATTGCCGATGCCGACGCTTACAGCAAGAAAACCGCCGGTAAAGTTTTTGCCGAATTAGACGCTGCGCAGCAGGACGCCATGCTGCAAAAGTTTGAGTCTGGTGATGCGGAATTCCAGCAGTTACCTGCCAAGTTGTTTTTCTCCTACCTGTTGCAAAACACCCGCGAAGGTTTCTTCAGCGATCCGATCCATGGTGGCAATAAAGACATGGTCGGTTGGAAGCTCATTAATTTTCCGGGCGCGCGCGCCGATTTTATGGACTGGGTCGAGCGAGGAGAGCGTTATCCCTTACCCCCGGTATCAATTCGTGGGGAGAGGGGTTAACAATGGCAACGGTAATGAAAAAAGTAGACGCGGTGATCGTCGGCTTCGGCTGGGTTGGCGCCATTATGGCCAAAGAACTGACCGAGGCTGGCCTCAACGTGGTTGCGCTGGAGCGCGGCCCGATGCGCGATACCTACCCGGACGGTTCCTACCCGCAGGTGATTGACGAACTGACCTATAATATTCGCCGCAAACTGTTCCAGGACCTGTCTAAAAGCACCGTGACGATTCGTCACAATACCAGCCAGACGGCGGTACCTTATCGCCAGTTGGCGGCGTTCTTGCCGGGTACCGGCGTGGGTGGTGCAGGTCTGCACTGGTCTGGGGTGCATTTCCGCATCGATCCTATCGAGCTGCGCATGCGTAGCCACTACGAAGAACGTTATGGCAAAAGCTTTATTCCGAAGGACATGACCATTCAAGACTTCGGCGTAACCTATGACGAGCTGGAACCCTTCTTCGACAAGGCGGAGAAAGTGTTCGGCACGTCCGGCACGGCCTGGACAGTCAAAGGCCAGAAGATGGCGACGAAAGGCGGAAACCCTTTTGCGGCGGACCGTTCAGACAACTTCCCGCTGCCGGCGCAGAAGAATACGTTTTCTGCACAGCTGTTTGAGAAAGCGGCGCGGGACGTGGGTTATCACCCTTACAATCTGCCGTCAGCCAATACCTCAGATTCCTACACCAACCCCTACGGTGCGCAGATGGGGCCATGTAACTTCTGCGGTTTCTGCAGCGGCTATGCCTGTTACATGTATTCCAAAGCATCGCCGAACGTCAATATCTTGCCGGCGTTGCGGATGGAGAAGCGTTTCGAGCTACGCACCAACGCCAACGTGTTGAAGGTGAACCTGACCGACGATAAATCTCGTGCAACCGGCGTGAATTATATCGACGCGCAGGGCCGTGAAATCGAACAGCCAGCCGAGTTGGTGATCCTGGGTGCGTTCCAGTTCCACAACGTTCACCTGATGCTGCTGTCTGGCATCGGCAAGCCTTACGATCCGGTGACCGGTGAAGGTGTGGTAGGGCGTAACTTCGCTTACCAGAATCTGACCACCATCAAGGCGTTCTTTGACAAGGACGTGTTTACCAACCCGTTCATTGGTGCCGGCGGTAATGGTGTAGGTGTGGACGACTTCAACGCCGACAACTTTGACCATGCTAAAGAAGGCTTCGTCGGCGGCTCGCCGTTCTGGGTCAACCAGGCGGGCACTAAACCCATCTCTGGATTGCCAACCCCTTCAGGCACTCCGGCGTGGGGCAGCAAATGGAAAGCGGCGGTGGCGGATGCCTATACCCATCATGTCTCGATGGATGCCCACGGCGCGCACCAGTCGTATCGCAGCAACTATTTGGATCTCGATCCTAACTACAAGAACGTGTTCGGCCAACCGCTGCTGCGTATGACGTTCGACTGGCAGGAAAACGACATCAAGATGGCGCAGTTCATGTTCGACAAAATGGCACCGATCGCCAAGGCCATGAACCCGAAACTGATCTCTGGCAGTCCGAAAAACGCCAACAGCCATTTTGATACGACCAGCTACCAAACCACCCATATGAATGGCGGCGCGGTAATGGGTGAAGATCCGAAAACCAGCGCGGTAAATCGCTATTTGCAAAGCTGGGACGTGCATAACGTGTTCTCGATCGGCGCGTCGGCGTTCCCGCAGGGGCTGGGTTACAACCCGACCGGCACCGTAGCCGCGTTGGCTTACTGGTCTGCACGCGCCATCCGCGAGCAGTATCTGAAAAACCCAGGCCCTTTGGTGCAGGCATAAGGACGGCGACTGATGAAAGCATTTGTTCCCGCACTGGTTCTCAGTGCACTGAGTTTCTCCGTCTGGGCGCAGGACACCACGGTCAGCAGTGAGCTGATCAAGCGCGGCGAGTATCTGGCGCGCGCCGGTGACTGCGTGGCCTGCCACACCAATGGTAAAAGCGGTAAAGCCTTTGCCGGTGGCCTGGCAATGGAAACGCCGATCGGTACCATTTACTCCACCAATATCTCGCCGGACAAGAAAACCGGTATCGGTGATTACAGCTTCGAAGAGTTCGACAATGCGGTGCGTAAGGGTGTCGCCAAAAATGGCAGCACGCTATACCCGGCAATGCCGTACCCGTCATTCGCGCTGGTGAAAGAGGACGACATGCGCGCCATGTACGCCTATTTCATGCACGGTGTGGAGCCGGTGGAGCAGGCCAATAAGGATTCAGACATCCCTTGGCCGCTGTCGATGCGTTGGCCGTTGAGCATCTGGCGTGGCATGTTTGCGCCGGCGCCTGCGGACTTTGTGGCTAACGCCAAGGCCGATCCCGTCATTGAACGTGGTCGTTATCTGGTGGAAGGTTTGGGTCACTGCGGTGCTTGTCATACGCCGCGTAGCATCACCATGCAGGAAAAGGCACTGAGCAATAACGACGGTGATAACTATCTGTCCGGCAGTAATGCACCGATTGATGGCTGGGTTGCATCAAGCCTGCGCGGTGACAATAAGGACGGGTTGGGGACCTGGAGTGAAGCCGAGTTGACCGAATTCCTGAAAACCGGTCGTAATGACAAGTCGATCGTCTTCGGCGGTATGAGCGACGTGGTTGAGCACAGCTTGCAGTACCTGAGCGATGAAGACCTGACGGCGATCTCGCGTTACCTGAAAACGCTGCCACCGAAAGATGGCAAGCAGCAGGCAGTGCCTGTCGAAGACAGTGTCGCCAAGGATCTGTGGCGTGGTAACGACAGCAAACCGGGGGCGGCGCTGTACGTCGATAACTGTGCAGCCTGCCACCGTACTGATGGCGTAGGCTACAAGCGCGCCTTCCCGGCGCTTAAAGGTAACCCGGTCGTGCAAACTGAAGACGCGACGTCGCTGATTCACATTGTGTTGACCGGCAACACAACGCCAGCGGTGAAAGGGGCTGTATCCAACATCACCATGCCACCGTTCGGTTGGCGTCTGAATGACCAGCAGGTGGCGGATGTGGTTAACTTCATTCGCTCAAGCTGGGGTAACAGCGCCAAGCCTATCAGCGCTTCTGACGTGGCCAGCGTGCGTAAAGACCGCTCGATGATCCGCGATGAGAAGGAGCTGGGCAGCGCAGCGGTACCGGAACACCCGGACGCTAACAAGTAACGCCGACTGGGGCCTCGTAAGAGGCCCCAGCTTTTTGTGCTCCCCGCGGCGGTTTTTACCGCGATAATTGTTCGCTAAGTAGACACTCAGCAAGCGAGAGATGGACCCGGACAGCATTTTTAATTATCCTTTGCCGTCCTTTTATCAGGTATGTGAATGAAATTCTGAGTTAATCCACTGATTATTATTAAAAATTCGCGGAGAAGGATATCCCGTTAGGCGCAATCGTTGTCGCCGCAGATTAAGGTAAGCTTTCCTATGAGTACGATTTCTCCCGATTCAGGTACGCTGGCTTCCGCCCAGCCGGCCAAATGGAATAAAACCGACACCCTCTGGATGTTTGGTCTCTACGCTACGGCGGTGGGTGCAGGTACGCTATTCCTGCCCATCAACGCTGGTTTAAATGGTCCGTTAGTGTTGGTGCTGATGGCGTTGTTTGCCTTCCCGTTGACGTATTTACCGCATCGCGCACTAAGCCGCTTTGTGCTCTCCGGCTCCAGCCGCGACGGCAATATTCATGATGTGGTGGTTGAGCACTTCGGCGTGCTGGCCGGTAAAATCATCATGGTGCTGTACCTGATGGCGTTCTTTCCGATTGTGCTGGTGTACAGCATTTCGATTACCAACGCGCTCGACAGCTTCCTGATTCATCAGTTTCATATCACGCCATTGCCACGTATCTGGTTGAGCCTGGCAGTCGTGGTTGTGTTGAACCTGGTTCTGTTGCGCGGCAAAGACGCCATTGTTTCGGCGATGGGGATGTTGGTGTTCCCGCTGCTGGTGTTTTTGATGGGGATTTCGTTGTACCTGATGCCCACCTGGCAAACGGCCAACTTTGTCAACGGACTGGCCAATACGCAATTCAACAGCCCTGATCTCTGGCATTCATTGTGGCTGGCTGTGCCGGTAATGGTCTTTTCTTTTAGCCATGCGCCGATAATTTCGTCGTTTGCTTCGACCCAAAAGAGTCTGTATGGCGATCTGGCTGAACGCCGCTGCGCACGTATCATGCGCTATAGCTATGTCCTGATCTGCGTCACGGTATTGTTCTTTGTCTTCAGCTGCGTGTTAAGCCTGTCTCATGAAGATATGCAACAGGCTAAAGAGCAAAACATCACCGTGTTGACTACGCTGGCGAATAAATTCTCTAATCCACTGATTGCCTATCTTGGCCCGATGATGGCGATGCTCGCGATGGCCAAGTCTTATCTGGGGACCTCTCTGGGGGTGACAGAAGGGGCGACCAGCCTGATTGACGGCCTGACGCGTGCGGTAGGTAAACCCTTAAGTTCGCGTATTACGCACCGAATTTCCGCGGTGTTACTGTTCCTGCTGACGTGGGCGGCGACGGTCTGGAATCCGAGTGCGTTGCATATTATCGAAACCATCAGCGGCCCGCTCATCGCGGCGATCCTGTTTATTCTGCCGATGTATGCAGTGCGAGCGGTACCTGCAATGCGCCGCTATCGCGCGTTAAGTAATGTCTTCGTACTGGTGATGGGGCTGATTGCGTTGTCGGCGTTGATATACGGCCTGATTTAATCTCAATGGTGCGCCGGCTCCGGCGCACCAGCTTGTTCTTGTTCACATCTCTTTTCAATTAACCGAAAACTCGTCTGGCGTTCTCTTTGATAATGGGAGCAATTCTCATTATTATTTCTGGATTAATTTCCTACGCTAAGGAGTGTTACGTGCACCGTCGAATGACCCTGCTGGCTTTAGCCTGCGCCTGTGGTTTGTCTGCTCAGGCAATGGCGACCACTTATCCACTCACCCTGACTGATGCCGCCGGTCAAACCCTGACCATTAAGCAAGAGCCGAAACGCATTGTGGTGCAGGACGGTCGCGATATTTTGGCGCTGGCCTTGCTTGACCGCGCCGATCCCTTTACCCGCGTGGTGGCATGGAACAACCTGCTGAAGAAAAGTGATGGTGAGACCTGGAAAATCCTGCAGAGTAAGTGGCCCGGAGCAAACAACATTATTGATATGGGGTTTAGCGACAAGGGCGAGGTTAACCTGGAAAGCGTCATCGCCAAGCACCCTGACCTGATGGTAGCGCAGCTGCGTTCTAAACCGTCGCTGAGCCAGACTGGCGTGTTGGACAAGCTGCAAGCACTGAATATCCCGGTGTTGTTTATCGATACCATGCTAAAGCCAGTGGAGAATACCCCGAAGAGCATCACGTTATTGGGGGAAACGCTAAACCGTGAAAGTGAGGCGAAGCAGTACACCGACTTTTATCAGCAGCACTATCAGCACATCCTCGATAAAACCAAAACGGTAGAACCAAAGCCGCTGGTGTTTATTGAGGCGAAAGCCGGCCTGAATGGGCTGGAGTCTTGCTGTTTCACGCACGCGCATGTTGGTTGGGGTGGGATGATTGAGGCGGTAGGTGCACGCAACGTGGGGTCGGCACTGTTACCGGGCGCGACGGGTGATGTATCCCTTGAAAAAGTGATCAGCATGAAACCGGATGCCTATATTGTATCCGGCTCCCAGTGGGCCAGCAAAACCAACGCCGCAGTGCCTTTTGGCTATGGTGTGACGCAACAGCAGGTTGATGATGCGTTCAACAAAATGAAGCAACGCCCAGGCTTTGCCCAGCTTTCCGCGGTGAAAGAGGGGCGCTTCTATGGCATCTACCACAACTTCTACAATCATCCTTACAATATCGTTGGACTCGAGTATCTGGCGAAGTTTATCTATCCGACTCAGTTCAAGGATTTGGACCCGGCGAAAACCTACAGCGAGATCCTCAGTCGATTTACCGAAGTGCCGGAAGGCAAGGGGATTCTAGGCGCGCAGGCGCCGGCAGGTAAATAAGTGAAGCGGGCGCGGCAATCGCGCCCGTTTAACCGGTCAGGCGACGGCAGGGGTGTAAGTGGAGATGATCTCCAATATGCCGTTGATAATAAATTGCACACCCATACACACCAGCAGGAACCCCATCAGGCGTGATATTGCCTCAATGCCGCTTTGACCCACGAGACGCATGATAGCGCCGGAGCTGCGCAAGCAGGCCCACAGGATAACGGCGACCGTCAGGAAGATGGCTACAGGTGCTACCAGCAGTACCCAATGCGCAAATCCCAGGGTGTTTTCTTTAACGCTTGAGGCCGAACTGATGATCATGGCAATGGTCCCAGGGCCTGCGGTGCTGGGCATGGCTAGTGGGACAAAAGCGATATTGACGGAGGTTTTCTTACGCAATTCGTTGTTCTTGGTTTCAACCTCGGGTGCCTCTTCCGCGCGCTGTTGCGGGAACAACATACGAAAGCCAATGAATGCCACGATCAGCCCACCGGCAATACGCAAGCCGGGAATAGAAATCCCGAAAGTGTTCATGACTAACTGACCGGCATAGAACGCCACCGTCATGATGAAGAACACATAGACCGACGCCATCAGTGATTGTTGATTGCGTTCTTCACGCGTCATGTTACCCGAAAGACCGAGTAACAGCGCGACCGTAGTGAGTGGGTTGGCCAACGGCAGCAGTAGCACCAAACCCAGCCCAATGGCCTGGAATAACTGCAGAATACTCGTCATGGTTCAAACTTCCTGTTTTCAGTGAATGTTGTGACGCGGCATAGAGTCATCCCCTGGTTTGCCACCTGTTGAGGGGCAGCGCAGGGGAATAGACCTGTAATATAGAGGAATGGTATTTGCAGCTCATTATCCTTGAGTGCTGGAAGGGGTCAGCTCAGGAACAGCGTCAGTGTTGGTATCATCGTCATTCACACAATCGCTGGTTATCTCTTGTGTATCTTCACACTCCATTGGCGGTTCGTTAACCGCAATGGCTCTTGGGTGGCGGTCTGCCCCCAAATGCAACAGCGCAAAAATAGCCACCAACACGATGCAGGCACCAACGAGTAACTTCAATAACCGGTTCATGATGCGGGATGCTGTCTCAACTCTGCCGTTAATGGCATCAGGATAGCGGGAGCGGAGCATGTTCGCCATAGCTGATTGACGCAATATTATTGTCTGTCTGCTCAGGACCCGTTTGGGGTTGGACACAAAAAATTATCGGTGAACAGATGTCTCTGCCTGAACCGGCTTATTTTAGTGTCATGACGCCTAGGGTCTTGCGTGCAGGAGAGGCTTTCTGGTGTAGAGAACCTAATTCATCGCTTATTCAAAGCCTGCCCAGAAACTCCGGGTAGATGGCGCGCTAATCATAGTGTTACACTGTTCGTTCCGTTATGGCGTCGCACCATGTCACATAGACATTATGTGTTCATGAGGGCATATATTCGGCAGGGTAAAGTTGAATAGCGTTCATAACATAATGTATTTAAACGATTTTGTATTTCTTCATGTGATCTGTCGTGTGGGTCACCACTGTAGATAAGGAATTATTAATGCCTGTTATTACTCTTCCTGACGGAAGTCAGCGTCATTTTGATCGTGCCGTTTCCCCCCTGGATGTTGCCCTTGATATCGGCCCTGGCTTGGCGAAGGCCTGTATTGCCGGCCGTGTAAACGGTGAACTGGTTGATGCCGGCGATCTGATCGAATCAGATGCGCAACTGGCGATCATCACCATCAAGGACGCCGAAGGTCTGGAAATCATGCGCCACTCTTGTGCGCACCTGTTAGGCCATGCGATCAAACAACTGTGGCCAGACACCAAAATGGCTATCGGTCCAGTGATTGACAACGGTTTCTACTATGACGTTGATATTGACCGTACCCTGACGCAGGAAGACCTGGATCTGCTTGAAAAGCGGATGCATGAGTTGGCTGACAAAGATTATGACGTCATCAAGAAAAAGGTTAGCTGGCAAGAAGCCCGCGACACCTTTGCTGCACGTGGCGAAAGCTACAAAGTGGCGATCCTGGATGAGAATATCAGCCATGACGACCGTCCTGGCCTGTATCACCACGAAGAATACGTCGACATGTGCCGCGGTCCGCACGTGCCGAACATGCGTTTCTGCCATCATTTCAAACTGCAGAAAACGTCGGGCGCTTACTGGCGTGGCGACAGCAAAAATAAAATGCTGCAGCGTATCTATGGTACTGCTTGGGCAGACAAGAAACAGCTGAATGCCTATTTGCAGCGTCTGGAAGAAGCGGCTAAGCGTGACCACCGCAAGATCGGCAAGCAGCTCGATCTGTACCATATGCAGGAAGAAGCACCGGGTATGGTGTTCTGGCACAACGACGGTTGGACCATTTTCCGTGAGTTGGAAGCCTTTGTGCGTATGAAGCTCAAAGAGTATCAGTATCAGGAAGTGAAAGGGCCATTTATGATGGACCGTGTGCTGTGGGAAAAAACCGGGCACTGGGAAAACTATAAAGACGCCATGTTCACTACCTCGTCGGAAAACCGCGAGTATTGCATCAAGCCAATGAACTGCCCGGGACACGTGCAGATCTTCAACCAGGGCTTGAAGTCTTACCGTGATTTGCCACTGCGTATGGGCGAGTTCGGCAGCTGCCACCGCAATGAGCCGTCAGGTTCACTGCATGGCCTGATGCGTGTACGCGGTTTTACTCAGGATGACGCCCATATCTTCTGTACTGAAGAGCAGGTGCGTGCGGAAGTAAACGAATGCATCAGAATGGTCTATGATGTGTACGGCACTTTTGGCTTCGACAAGATTGCTGTGAAGCTTTCAACCCGCCCAGAGAAGCGTATCGGTACTGACGATATGTGGACGCGTGCAGAAGACGATTTGGCTGCAGCACTGACTGAAAACGGGATTCCGTTTGAATATCAGCCGGGTGAGGGTGCCTTCTACGGACCAAAAATTGAATTTACTCTGCATGATTGTTTGGATCGTGCATGGCAATGTGGTACCGTGCAGCTCGATTTCTTCTTGCCGGGTCGTTTAGGCGCGTCGTATGTTGGCGAAAACAACGATCGCGTGGTCCCGGTAATGATTCACCGCGCTATTTTGGGCTCCATGGAACGTTTCATCGGTATCCTTACCGAAGAATACGCAGGGTTCTACCCGACCTGGATTGCTCCGGTGCAGGTGGTGGTGATGAATATCACCGACAGTCAGTCTGATTATGTCCAGCAATTGACCAAAAAACTGCAGGACGCAGGTATTCGCGTGAAAGCGGACTTGAGAAATGAGAAGATTGGCTTTAAAATTCGCGAACATACTTTACGACGGGTTCCTTACATGTTGGTGTGCGGTGATAAAGAGGTCGAATCAGGCAAAGTTGCCGTTCGTACCCGCCGTGGCAAAGACCTGGGAAGCCTGGACGTAAATGAAGTCGTAGACAAGCTGCTGAAAGAGATTCGCAGCCGTAGTCTTCATCAACTGGAGGAATAAAGTATTAAAGGCGGAAAACGAGTTCAACCGGCGCGTCCTAATCGCATTAACAGAGAAATTCGCGCGCAAGAAGTTCGCCTAACCGGCGTCGATGGCGAGCAGATTGGTATTGTCAGTCTGAATGAAGCTCTTGAAAAAGCTGAGGAAGCGGGTGTTGATTTAGTAGAAATCAGCCCAAATGCCGAACCGCCAGTTTGTCGAATCATGGATTACGGCAAATTCCTCTACGAGAAGAGCAAGTCGACAAAAGAACAGAAGAAGAAGCAAAAAGTTATTCAGGTCAAGGAAATCAAATTCCGTCCTGGTACCGATGATGGCGACTATCAGGTCAAACTACGCAACCTGATTCGCTTTCTGGAAGATGGCGATAAAGCCAAAATCACCCTGCGTTTCCGTGGGCGTGAGATGGCGCACCAACAGATCGGTATGGAAGTGCTTAACCGCGTCCGTAAAGATCTGTGTGAAGACTCTGATTTGGCCATTGTCGAATCCTTCCCTACAAGGATCGAAGGTCGTCAGATGATCATGGTGCTCGCACCTAAGAAGAGACAGTAAGGCTTCCAAGTAATCGAACCCACGCAGCGCATGCGTTGTGTGGGTTTTATTCGCCTCACTGACTTGTTGTTTAACAATGCGAAGTGGATTTAATTAAAATGCCAAAGATTAAAACTGTACGTGGTGCAGCCAAACGCTTCAAAAAAACCGGCAGCGGTGGTTTTAAGCGTAAACATGCTAACCTGCGTCATATTCTGACCAAAAAAGCAACCAAGCGTAAACGTCACCTGCGTCCGAAAGGCATGGTGTCTAAAAACGATATGGTCCTGGTTGTCGCGTGCCTGCCGTACGCTTAAGCCATTTTTTTTGAATCTAGAATAAGACTTTAGGAGAGAGCATATGGCTCGCGTAAAACGTGGTGTAATTGCACGCGCACGTCACAAGAAAATTTTAAAACAAGCGAAAGGTTACTACGGTGCCCGTTCGCGCGTTTATCGTGTTGCCTTCCAGGCAGTAATCAAAGCAGGTCAGTACGCTTACCGTGACCGTCGTCAACGTAAGCGTCAGTTCCGTCAGCTGTGGATTGCACGTATTAACGCTGCTGCTCGTCAGAACGACATGTCTTACAGCAAATTCATTAACGGCTTGAAAAAAGCTTCTATTGAAATTGACCGTAAGATCTTGGCTGACATCGCAGTCTTCGACAAAGTGGCATTCTCTGCACTGGTTGAGAAAGCGAAAGCAGCACTGGCGTAAGTCAGTTATTAAAGAGGGAGCTTGCTCCCTCTTTAATCTTTGTTTTCAGCGACACACATTGACTTTTATTGACCGCCGCTATATCACTGGTGGACAATCATTGACCAGGTAATACAATCATGAAAGCTGCTATTTTTCGTTTCTTTTTTTACTTTAGCGCCTGAACTCAGGAGGCTTTGCGCGTAAGAAAAGAAACGAAAAGTAGCGCCTAAGCCTCCCTTGTGGAGGCTTTTTTGTTTTTGGCCGTCTTCCAAGCCGGGTTAAAGCGTTAAATGCTTTGAAGATGTGCTAAAGGCGTGTTCGAATAATAGATAACAATTACTTAGAGCCATATCGGCCAGAGGAAGAGGAAAGCAA
>NZ_JBXWLA010000003.1:281874-330096 GCF_058191755.1 Serratia sp. CoH_122_TC_1 | reverse complement strand
AAGATGTGCTAAAGGCGTGTTCGAATAATAGATAACAATTACTTAGAGCCATATCGGCCAGAGGAAGAGGAAAGCAACGCCACATCTCGCAGAGCTGGTTGCCAATGCCAAGGCAGCCGTAGAAGATGCCCAGGATGTTGCCGCGTTAGATTTGGTACGCGTCGAATATTTAGGCAAAAAAGGTCATTTCACCTTGCAGATGCAGTCGCTGCGTGACGTGCCGGCGGAAGATCGCCCGGCTGCCGGTGCGGTGATCAACCAGGCAAAACAAGCGGTGCAGGAAGCGCTGAACGCGCGTAAAAACACGCTGGAATCTGCCGCATTGAACGAACGTCTGGCCGCAGAAACCATCGACGTCTCTTTGCCGGGCCGCCGTATGGAAAACGGTGGATTGCATCCGGTGACGCGCACCATCGACCGTATCGAAGCCTTCTTCGGTGAGTTAGGTTTCTCCGTGGAGACCGGGCCGGAAATTGAAGATGACTATCACAACTTCGACGCGTTGAATATTCCGGGTCATCACCCGGCGCGCGCCGATCACGATACCTTCTGGTTCGACGCCACACGCTTACTGCGCACACAGACATCCGGCGTGCAGATCCGCACCATGAAGAACCAGCAGCCGCCAATCCGCATTATTGCACCGGGCCGTGTGTACCGTAACGATTACGACCAGACACATACCCCGATGTTCCATCAGATGGAAGGCCTGATTGTTGATAAAGACATCAGCTTCACCAACCTGAAGGGGACATTGCATGATTTCCTGAATAACTTCTTTGAAGAAGACTTGCAGGTTCGTTTCCGTCCGTCTTACTTCCCGTTTACCGAGCCTTCCGCTGAAGTGGATGTGATGGGTAAAAATGGCAAGTGGCTGGAAGTGCTGGGCTGCGGCATGGTTCACCCGAACGTGCTGCGCAATGTGGGCATCGATCCGGAGATTTATTCCGGTTTCGCTTTCGGTATGGGTATGGAGCGTCTGACGATGCTGCGTTACGGCGTTACCGATCTGCGTGCATTCTTCGAAAACGATCTGCGTTTCCTCAAACAGTTTAAGTAAGGCGGGAATATCACATGAAATTCAGTGAACTCTGGTTGCGCGAGTGGGTAAACCCGGCCATCAGCAGCGAAGCATTATCCGATCAAATTACCATGGCCGGCCTGGAAGTGGACGGCGTGGAGCCTGTCGCGGGTGCCTTTAACGGCGTGGTCGTGGGCCATGTTGTTGAGTGCGGTCAGCATCCGAATGCGGACAAACTGCGCGTAACCAAGATTAATGTGGGCGGTGACCGTCTGCTGGACATCGTCTGTGGCGCACCAAACTGCCGCACTGGCTTGAAAGTGGCTGTTGCTACCGTGGGCGCAGTGCTGCCAGGCGACTTCAAAATCAAAGCTGCGAAACTGCGTGGCGAACCTTCTGAGGGTATGCTCTGCTCGTTCTCCGAACTGGGGATTACCGACGATCACGACGGTATCATTGAGCTACCGGAAGACGCGCCAATCGGGACAGATATTCGCGAATATCTGCAGCTGAACGACAACGCGATCGAAATCAGCGTCACGCCGAACCGTGCCGACTGCCTGGGTATTATTGGCGTTGCACGCGATGTTGGCGTTTTGAATCAGGTTGCGTTGACCGAACCGGATATGAGCCCGGTAGCCGCAACTATCAATGATACATTGCCAATCCGTGTTGATGCGCCTCAGGCGTGCCCGCGTTATCTTGGCCGCGTAGTAAAAGGCATCGACGTTAAGGCTGCCAGCCCACTGTGGATGCGTGAAAAACTGCGTCGTTGCGGTATCCGCTCCATTGATGCCGTGGTTGATGTGACCAACTATGTACTGTTGGAACTGGGGCAACCCATGCATGCCTTCGACCTGAGCCGCATTGAAGGCGGTATCGTGGTGCGTATGGCAAGCGAAGGCGAAACCCTGACGCTGTTGGACGGTAACGAAGCGAAGCTGAACGCCGATACTTTAGTGATTGCCGATCACCAGAAAGCCCTGGCGATGGGGGGCATCTTCGGTGGTGAACATTCCGGTGTGAACGAATCTACCCAGGATGTGCTGCTGGAGTGCGCTTTCTTTAGCCCATTGTCCATTACCGGACGCGCACGCCGTCATGGCTTACACACTGACGCATCACACCGTTACGAGCGTGGCGTTGATCCTGCGTTGCAGTATAAAGCAATGGAGCGAGCGACTCGTCTGTTGATTGATATTTGCGGCGGTCAGGCTGGCCCTGTGATTGATGTAACCGCTGAAAGCGAGCTGCCAAAACGCGCCACCATTACGTTGCGTCGTGAAAAACTGGATCGCCTGATTGGTCACGTTGTGCCAAGTGAGCAGGTAAGCGACATTCTGCGTCGTTTGGGTTGCCAGGTGACCGAGCAGGGCGATAACTGGCTGGCGGTTGCGCCTAGCTGGCGTTTTGATATGGAAATCGAAGAAGACCTGGTGGAAGAAGTGGCCCGTGTTTACGGCTACAACAATATTCCTGACGTCCCGGTACGCGCTGACCTGATCATGACCAAGCATCGTGAAGCGGATCTGACGTTGAAGCGTGTGAAGACCATGTTGGTCGATCACGGTTATCAGGAAGCCATCACCTATAGCTTTGTTGATCCTAAAGTTCAGGCCTTACTGCACCCTGGCGAAGACGTCTTGATTCTGCCAAGCCCGATTTCGGTCGAAATGTCTGCGATGCGTCTGTCTCTGTGGACCGGTTTGCTGTCTGCGGTTGTCTATAACCAGAATCGTCAGCAAACTCGCCTGCGCCTGTTTGAAAGCGGCCTGCGCTTTGTGCCTGATACTGCGGCAAATCTGGGTATCCGTCAGGACGTCATGCTAGCTGGGGTGATTGCGGGCCATACGCATGAAGAACATTGGGATCTGGCGCGTAAGCCTGTCGACTTCTATGATTTAAAAGGGGATCTGGAGTCTGTTCTGGAGCTGACCGGTAAATTATCTGAAATTCAGTTCAAGGCAGAGACTCATCCAGCATTGCACCCGGGGCAGAGTGCGGGCATTTATTTCCAAGGTGAACCTGTAGGTTTCATCGGTGTAGTTCATCCGGAACTTGAACGTAAACTGGATCTTAACGGCCGAACAGTGGTGTTCGAACTGGAGTGGAACAAGGTCGCAAGCCGCGCCGTGCCTCAGGCGCGAGAGGTTTCTCGCTTCCCGGCAAACCGCCGTGATATCGCTGTTGTGGTGGCTGAAAACGTCCCCGCAGAAGATATTTTGGCAGAGTGTAAGAAAGTTGGCGCAAATCAGGTAGTTGGCGTAAACTTGTTTGATGTGTACCGTGGCAAGGGCGTGGCAGAGGGTTATAAGAGCCTGGCTATCAGTCTGGTATTGCAGGATACCGCTCGTACACTGGAAGAAGAGGAGATAGCCGTTACCGTTGCAAAATGTGTAGAGGCTCTAAAACAGCGATTCCAAGCATCCTTGAGGGATTGAACCTATGGCGCTTACTAAAGCTGAAATGTCAGAACACCTGTTTGAAAAGCTTGGGCTTAGCAAACGGGATGCCAAAGACCTGGTAGAACTGTTTTTCGAAGAGGTACGTCGTGCTCTTGAGAACGGTGAGCAGGTAAAACTGTCAGGTTTTGGCAATTTTGATTTGCGTGACAAAAACCAACGTCCGGGGCGTAACCCGAAGACCGGCGAGGATATTCCGATTACGGCGCGCCGCGTGGTCACTTTCCGTCCGGGACAAAAGCTGAAAAGTCGGGTAGAGAACGCAAGCCCGAAAGAGTAAGTTACGTGAAACCAAAAAAGGCCGCTTTTGCGGCCTTTTTCTTTTTGTGTATTAAATTCGGTTTATTCTTAAATTAAGGCGGAAAAACGAATTAAAAAATTAAGTTTCATTGGTTTTTTTAAATCCAAAATAATATATCGTTTGCGGATTATTCTTATGGTTATTTTTAACTTCGCATTACCATAAATAAAAGAGGCCGAAGCCCCTAATAATTAATAATGGTTGTAGTAGTGGCCAGGGCCACCACCGCCTCGGTGTCCACCACCGTAAGGCCCGTAGCAACAGGCGCTAAGCGCCGTGGCCAGCACGGCAACGGTCAGCAGCAGTACAATACGCTTAATCATAATAATATCTCTCTGGTGGGTGTTGGTTGAATTATAAATGTCGGTAGGGTACGCAGTACGTCAGTTATTCGTTAAGCGTTGTTAGCAGCTATAATTATTTAAATAACGAAAAGTTGACTGTATGGATTGTGTAAAGGAGATGAAAACGATCTGAAAATAGGCTTTGGTGAGATAGGCGCAAAATAAACGCACTGATATAAACACCACAGCGAGAAAATAAAGTAGGAGCGTAAAATGAAAAAGATCCTGTTGCTGGTGTGTTTACCGCTGCTGCTGCCGCTGGTTGCAAAGGCGGATGTCTCTATCGATATCAATGTACCGGGTGTTGCGGTGCATTTGGGGGATCAGGATCGTCGCGGCTACTATTGGGATGGATACGACTGGCGTCCACCACAGTGGTGGCATGAACACCAGGGACGCGGTATTGGCGAACGAAACAACCGCGGTATGTATTGGGATGGTGGGCGTTGGCAACCCTCGCCGCCGCGCGGAAATGATCACCGTGGCCCTGAGCGAGGGGGTAACCCATTCCACGGTGAGCGTGATCATCGTGATAACGGCAATCATCATGACAATGGCGACCGCGATAATGGCCGCGATCGTGACAATGGTCACGGCAAACCCTATCCGCAAAACAATAACGACCCTCGCCGCTAATTGATTTAACGGCGGCTAATCTTGCCATCACCTGCGCGTGGTGGGCAGGATTAGCCGCTGTTTTCCTGCCGTAATCCTTATGCAATGCTTTCCCTTCTGAGGCTAACCCCCTAATATTTGACCCAGACGTCAATTATTCGGCCGCTGATCACGGCCAGCAGGGAACCGCCACACTTATGTCAACCCGCCAGACTTTTACCTTATTGCTGCACAAACAGCGTCATCGCGATAAACGGCATCTCATGGTGTTGGCGTTGGGCGTTGCCGTTGCTTTTGTTTTCAGCCTCAGTGCCGGTGATGTATGGCTTTGGCCCACGCAGTGGTCGAGTGAAACGGCGCAGCTGTTTGTCTGGCAATTACGCTTGCCCCGTGCGCTGGCGGTGATGTTGGTCGGGGCGAGCCTGGCGGTTGCGGGTGCGGTAATGCAGGCACTCTTTGAGAATCCGTTGGCCGAACCGGGTTTGCTGGGGGTGGCAAATGGCGCGGGTGTGGCGTTGGTGCTAACGGTGCTGTTGGGCAACGGCCTGCTGCCGGTGGCGATGATGAGCCTGAGCGCTATTGCCGGTGCATTGATAATGACTTTCCTGTTGCTCAGTTTTGCGCGGCGCAAGCGCTTGACCAATGCGCGTTTACTGCTGGTCGGCGTTGCCCTGGGCATTCTGTGCAGTGCCGTGATGACCTGGGCGGTGTATTTCAGTTCCAGTCTGGATTTGCGCCAACTTATGTATTGGATGATGGGAGGGTTTGGCGGCGTTGACTGGCGACAGAAGTGGCTGGTATTGGCGCTGTTGCCCGTGTTGTTGTGGTTGTGCGTTCAGGGCAAAGCGCTGAACTTTATGGCGCTGGGGGAAGTGCAAGCTCGCCAGCTTGGCCTTTCTTTGCACCTCTGGCGCAACCTGCTGGTTTTAGCGATCGGCTGGCTGGTGGGGGTTAGCGTCGCCTTGGCGGGGGTGATCGGTTTCGTCGGGTTAGTGATACCGCATATACTGCGTCTGAGTGGCCTGACCAACCAACGTTATTTATTGCCCGGCTGCGCGTTGGCGGGCGCCGGCGTGTTGCTTGCGGCCGATGTCATGGCTCGTATTACTTTGCTGTCGGCTGAATTACCCATTGGTGTGGTGACCGCTACGTTGGGTGCACCTCTATTTATCTGGTTACTGATCCGGGTAAAAAGCGTAAGGTAGTTTCTCTGTTCATCTGCAAGCAAAACAAGAGGATAAAATCCATGGCTCAACCGATTTATGACATTCCACTGAATACCATCCAAAACCAGCCCACCACGCTGGGTACTTATAAAGGCCGCGTGTTACTGGTGGTGAATGTGGCATCAGAGTGCGGCTTGACGAAACAGTACGAAGGACTGGAAGCCTTATATGAAACCCACCGGGAGCAAGGTTTTGAAGTCCTGGGCTTTCCGTCTAATGAGTTTCTGGGGCAGGAACCAGGAAGCAACGAAGAGATCCTGGCTTTTTGCCGTGGCACCTTTGGCGTCCAGTTCCCGATGTTTGCCAAACTCGAAGTCAACAGTGAAAACCGGCATCCATTGTATCAGGCGCTGATCTCTGCAGAGCCTCAAGCCGTTGCACCACAGGGCCGTGAGTTCCTGGCACGCATGAGCAGCAAGGGCCGGGCACCGAAGCAAACCGGCGATATTTTGTGGAACTTTGAGAAATTCCTGATCGGGCGCGATGGCACTGTGATCCAGCGTTTCTCCCCGGACACAACGCCGGAAGATCCGATCTTGGTTGCTGCGGTTAAACAGGCGTTGGCCGAAAAATAAAGAGGGAGTGGTAATTAAGCATGCTGCAACTCAGTCAGGTTGGGGTAGAAGGGCGTTTTACGCCGTTTTCAGCACAGGTCGATGCTGGGTTGCAGTTTCACCTTATTGGTCCGAATGGCGCCGGTAAAAGCACGCTGCTGGCGCGACTGGCGGGTATATTGCCGGGTACAGGTGATGTCTTGCTCGCCGGGAAACCATTGGAAGACTATCAGGGCCATGAGTTGGCGTTGCGCCGTGCCTATTTGAGCCAGCAACAGCCGCCAGTCGCGCTGATGCCCGTATTCCAATATCTGGAACTGCACCGCCCGGCGGGGGCCGCGGAAGAGGCTCTGGAAAGTACCCTTCTTTATCTCTGTCAGCGTCTGAAACTGATGGATAAATTGTCCCGCATGTTGACACAACTATCCGGCGGGGAGTGGCAACGGGTGCGGCTGGCGGCGGTATTGCTGCAAGCCTGGCCGACGGTCAATCCGCGGAGCCAACTGTTGTTGCTGGACGAACCGACGAACAGTCTGGACGTGGCGCAGAAGGTTGCCCTGGATAGGTTGCTGCGGGAGTTTTGCCAAAGTGGGCGCAGTGCATTAGTTTGCGCGCATGACCTCAACCATACCTTGCAGCAGGCCGACCGAGTTTGGTTATTGCATGCAGGCCGTTTGGTTGCCCAGGGAGCCACGCAGGAAGTGATGGAGCCGTTATTGCTTTCAACAATTTATGACGTGGATTTTCACTTGCAGGCGGTTGGCGATCAACGCTGGATTATGACCAAAACTGCATAGTCCGTTAGCACGGTTAAAATTCACCCTAAACGAAAATTAAACGGACCCGATATAAATAGCGAGATAACGGTCGGCGTTATTTCCCTTTTTGCTTAAAATTGTCTGTCCAATCTTGAAAACCGTCGCTGACGTGCTACGATGATTAAGTTCAAAAATAATAAGTAAATAATTATAAATCACTATAACTAATTGATTATTAAATCAATTTAATTTTATGATGATGGCCCTCGCAGATCAGATAGTTAACTGATAATAAATCGCATCTTAAGGTTTAGTTAAGCTTGCGGCCGTACATTGGCAGTTAATCAACCAGGAACGATTCTCTCTGGCGTTTAATATCCGTTAAATAAAAGAGATCTACAGTGTCATTAAAAGAAGTTTGATACGTTTGGGGTTAACTATGGATCAATTTTTACCTTTCTCACGCCCAGCGATTGGCGATGAAGAAATCGCGGCGGTAGAAAGGGTATTGCGCTCAGGTTGGATCACTACCGGGCCGCAAAATCAGCAGTTGGAAAGTGAGTTTTGCGCCACCTTCGGCTGTAAACATGCCATTGCTGTTTGTTCCGCCACCGCCGGTATGCACATCACCCTGATGGCTCTGGGTATTGGCCCAGGCGACGAAGTTATCACTCCCTCACAGACCTGGGTTTCCACCCTCAACATGATTGAATTGCTCGGCGCGACGCCGGTAATGATTGACGTTGACCGCGATACGCTGATGGTCAGCGCCAGCGATGTTGAAGCAGCGATTACGGCAAAAACCAAAGCTATTGTTCCGGTACATTACGCTGGCGCACCACTGCAAATGGACGCGTTGCGCGATGTGGCTCAACGCCACAACATTCCTCTGATTGAAGACGCGGCCCACGCCGTCGGTTCCCGTTACAACGGTGAGTGGGTCGGTGCTCGTGGCACGGCCATCTTCTCATTCCACGCGATTAAGAATCTGACCTGCGCCGAAGGCGGCCTGATTGCCACCGACGACGACGAATTGGCGGATCGCCTGCGTTGTTTGAAATTCCACGGTTTGGCCGTTGATGCGTTTGACCGCCAGCAACTGGGGCGCAAACCTCAGGCTGAAGTGGTCGAGCCTGGCTACAAATACAATCTTTCTGATATCCATGCGGCCATCGCCGTGGTGCAACTGGCACGCTTGCCGCAGCTTAATGCTCGCCGTAACGCGCTGGCGCAGCGTTATCTCACCGCGTTGGAAGGCTCGCCTTTCCTGCCGCTGGGTTTGCCGGATTACCCGCATGACCACGCATGGCATCTGTTTATGGTACGCGTTGATGCCGAGCGCTGTGGGATCGACCGCGATCAACTGATGGAATGCTTGAAAGAAGTCGGTATTGGCACCGGTCTGCATTTCCGCGCGGCCCATACTCAAAAGTTTTATCGTGAACGTTATCCGCAGCTGTCATTGCCGAATACTGAATGGAACTCGGCGCGCCTGTGTACCTTACCGCTATTCCCTGATATGACCGACGACGATGTTGATCGCGTGGTCAAAGCCTTGTCTTCTGTTGTGGAGTCGTTACGTGTCTCGCGTTGAACCGATAAAAAAAGTTTCGGTGGTGATCCCGGTATACAACGAGCAGGAAAGCTTACCTGCTTTGCTTGAGCGTACCAGTGCTGCCTGTAAACAATTGACCCAACCTTATGAAATTATCCTGGTCGATGACGGAAGCAGCGACAACTCTGCTGACATGTTGACCGCCGCGGCTGAACAGCCAGGCAGCTGTGTTATTGCGGTATTGCTTAACCGTAACTACGGTCAGCATTCGGCGATCATGGCCGGTTTCAACCAGGTGAGTGGCGATCTGGTGATTACACTGGATGCCGATTTGCAAAACCCACCAGAAGAGATCCCGCGTTTAGTGCGCGTGGCGGAAGAAGGCTACGACGTTGTGGGCACCGTGCGTGCTAATCGTCAGGATTCCTGGTTCCGAAAAAGTGCCTCGCGCATCATCAATATGATGATCCAACGCGCCACTGGCAAATCGATGGGGGATTACGGTTGCATGCTACGTGCTTACCGTCGCCATATTATCGAGGCGATGCTTAACTGCCACGAGCGCAGCACCTTCATCCCTATCCTGGCGAATACCTTCGCCCGCCGCACCACAGAAATTGAAGTGCTGCATGCTGAGCGTGAGTTTGGCGATTCTAAATACAGCCTGATGAAGCTGATTAACCTGATGTATGACCTGATCACCTGCTTGACGACAACACCGCTGCGTTTGCTCAGCGTTGTCGGCAGCGTGATAGCTCTCTCAGGTTTCATACTGGCAGTGCTGTTGATCGCTCTGCGTTTGATTATGGGACCTGAATGGTCAGGCGGCGGGGTGTTCACCCTGTTTGCCGTATTGTTTACCTTTATCGGCGCCCAATTTGTCGGCATGGGCCTGCTGGGCGAGTACATCGGTCGTATCTATACCGACGTGCGTGCTCGTCCCCGTTATTTTGTTCAGAAAGTGGTCGGTGAACAGCCGACTCACAATACTCAGGAAGAAGAATAATGAAAGCTATTGTATTTGCTTACCATGATATTGGCTGCGCAGGCCTGAAAGCGCTAACTGACGCAGGCTATGATGTTCAAGCGGTATTCACGCATACCGACGATCCTGGTGAGAACAACTTTTTCTCCTCCGTTGCCCGCTTGGGTGCAGAATTGGAGTTGCCGGTTTATGCGCCGGATGACGTTAACCACCCGCTGTGGATCGAGCGTATCCGTCAGATGCAGCCGGACGTTATTTTCTCATTCTATTATCGCAATCTGCTGAGCGACGAACTTCTGTCACTGGCCCCGAAAGGCGGTTTCAACCTGCACGGTTCATTGCTGCCACACTACCGCGGCCGCGCACCAGTGAACTGGGTGTTGGTGAATGGCGAAACCGAAACCGGTGCGACGCTGCATAAAATGGTCAAGCGTCCAGATGCGGGTGACATCGTTGGTCAACGTAAAGTGACCATTGCCGCTGAAGACACTGCTCTGACGCTGCACAAAAAAGTGTTGGAAGCCGCGCAGGTACTGCTGAAAGACGAGCTGCCAAAACTGAAAAACGGTACCGCCACGTTCACCGCGCAAAACGAAGCCGAAGCCAGCTATTTTGGCCGTCGCACTGCGGCAGACGGTGAAATTCTTTGGCATAAATCCGCGCAGGAAATCAACAACCTGGTGCGTGCTGTTACCGAACCTTACCCAGGGGCTTTCAGCTACCTTGGCCAGCGTAAATTGATCGTTTGGCGCGCTCGCGTGCTGGATACACAGCACGACAAACAACCGGGTACTGTGCTCAGCACTTCTCCGCTGGTTATTGCCTGCGGTGAAGGCGCACTGGAAATCGTTGCCGGTCAAAACGATGCGGGTCTGTACGTACAGGGCAGCCGTCTGGCACAGGAAATGGGTATCGTCACCGATGTGCGCCTGGCTGCCAAGCCAAACGCAGTGATGAAGCGCAGAACGCGTGTGCTGATTCTCGGGGTTAACGGCTTCATCGGTAACCACCTGACCGAACGCCTGCTGCGTGATGACCGTTACGATATCTACGGCTTGGATATTGGCTCTGATGCTATCAGCCGTTTCCTTGATAACCCGCGCTTCCACTTTGTGGAAGGTGACATCAGCATTCACTCCGAGTGGATCGAGTATCACATTAAAAAATGTGACGTTGTTCTGCCGCTGGTGGCTATTGCGACGCCAATCGAATATACCCGCAACCCACTGCGCGTGTTCGAGCTGGATTTTGAAGAAAACTTGAAAATCGTCCGCGACTGCGTGAAATACAATAAGCGCATTATCTTCCCGTCCACCTCTGAAGTGTATGGCATGTGTGACGATAAGGAATTTGACGAAGACCACTCACGTCTGATTGTTGGGCCAATCAACAAACAGCGCTGGATTTATTCCGTGTCCAAACAGTTGCTGGATCGGGTTATCTGGGCATACGGTGCCAAAGAAGGCCTGAAGTTCACGCTGTTCCGTCCATTTAACTGGATGGGGCCACGTCTGGATAACCTGGATGCTGCGCGTATTGGTTCTTCCCGTGCTATTACCCAGTTGATTCTTAATCTGGTTGAAGGTTCTCCAATCAAATTGATGGACGGCGGGGCGCAGAAACGTTGCTTCACTGACATCAACGACGGTATCGAGGCGCTGTTCCGCATTATCGAAAACCGTGATGGCCTGTGTGACGGCCAGATCGTCAACATTGGTAACCCGACCAACGAAGCCAGCATCCGCGAATTAGCAGAAATGCTGCTTGAAAGCTTCAACAACCACCCGCTGCGCGATCGCTTCCCGCCGTTTGCCGGCTTCAAAGATGTGGAAAGCAGCAGCTACTACGGTAAAGGCTATCAGGACGTTGAGCACCGTACGCCAAGCATCAAGAATGCGCGTCGCCTGCTGGATTGGCAGCCGACTATCGCGATGCAGCAAACCGTTGCTGATACGCTGGATTACTTCTTGCGCACAACCGTTCAGGAAGGTGACGGTGCATGAAGAAAGTCGGTCTGCGAGTTGATGTAGATACCTTCAGCGGCACCCGGGAAGGGGTGCCGCAGTTGCTGGAGTTGTTTGACAAGTACAATATTCAGGCCAGTTTCTTTTTCAGCGTAGGACCGGACAATATGGGGCGCCATCTTTGGCGCCTTTTGCGTCCGAAATTCCTGTGGAAAATGCTGCGTTCTAACGCAGCATCACTGTATGGCTTGGACATTTTGCTGGCTGGCACAGCCTGGCCGGGACGCAATATCTCCCGTCGGCTGGGGCCGTTGATGAAACTTACCGCAGAGGCCGGGCATGAGGTGGGGTTACATGCCTGGGATCATCAGGGTTGGCAAGCCAAAGTCGCGCGCTGGTCTGAGGCTGAGCTGACGCAGCAGGTTCAACTTGGTGTGGACGCACTGGCTGCCAGTACCGGTCAGCCGGTTAAATGTTCAGCGGTTGCCGGTTGGCGTGCAGATACGCGGGTGTTGGAAGTGAAGCAGCGTTTTGGTTTTCATTACAACAGCGATTGTCGTGGTACGCATCCCTTCCGACCTGTGTTAAGCGATGGCCGCCTGGGAACCGTACAGATTCCAGTCACGCTACCGACCTTTGATGAGGTGATTGGTAGCGAAGTGAGTATGGCTGACTTTAACGATTACATTCTGCGGGCCATTGAAAGCGATCCGGGTGTGCCGGTATATACCATTCACACTGAAGTTGAAGGTATGTCACAGGCAGCCATGTTTGAGCAGTTACTGCAGCGGGCGCAACGGCAGGGCATAGAATTCTGTCCGTTAAGCGCACTGTTGCCCCAAGATTTGGCGTCATTGCCATTGGGCCGCGTCGAGCGTGCTCCTTTCCCTGGCCGCGAAGGTTGGCTGGGCTGTCAAACCGATGTGAAGGACGATTCATGAAGGCGCTAAAAGGATCATGGGCCATTTTATTGGCCATTTTTTTTGCTTTGGTTTACCTGATTCCTCTCAACGGTCGCCTGTTATGGCAACCAGATGAAACTCGCTATGCTGAAATTAGCCGAGAGATGCTGCAACGTGGCGACTGGGTCGTGCCGCATTTGCTCGGTCTGCGCTATTTTGAAAAACCGGTTGCTGGCTATTGGTTCAACAACATCAGCCAATGGTTGTTTGGTGATACTAACTTTGCGGTGCGCTTTGGTTCGGTATTTAGCACCGGCATGACGGCGTTGCTGGTATTTGTACTGGCAATGCTGATGTGGCGCAATGCCCACCGCGCTTGCCTGGCGGTACTGATTTTCCTGTCTATGGTGCTGGTTTTCAGCATCGGTACCTACAGCGTATTGGATCCGATGATCTCGTTGTGGCTGGCCGCAGCCATGGTCAGCTATTATCTGACGCTGAAAGCCACCACGGTTAAAGGCAAACTGGGCGGCTACGTGCTGCTGGGCTTGGCCTGTGGAATGGGCTTTATGACCAAGGGGTTCCTGGCACTGGCGGTACCGGTGATTGCGGTGATCCCGATCGTTATACAACAGCGGCGGATTAAAGATCTGTTGATTTATGGCCCTGTGGCGATCGTGGTTGCCGTGTTGCTGAGCTTGCCTTGGGCGTTGGCGATTGCACAACGTGAACCGGACTTCTGGAATTACTTCTTCTGGGTTGAGCATATTCAGCGATTCGCCGAAGACAATGCCCAACATAAAGCGCCATTCTGGTATTACCTCCCGATTCTGATGGCTGCTGTATTGCCATGGCTGGCACTTTTGCCGGGGGCGCTGCTCAAAGGCTGGCGTGAACGCGTCCAACGGCCTGAGCTGTTCTTCCTGCTCAGTTGGGTGATGATGCCGCTGATCTTCTTCAGCATCGCCAAGGGCAAGTTGCCAACCTATATTCTGCCATGCATGGCACCGATGGCGTTGTTAATGGCGGCGTATGCTGAAGATTGCGTGGCGGCACTGCGCAATAAGGTCTTCAAGGTTAACGCCGTATTAAACGGATTGTTTGGCTTAATCGGCATCGTGGCGCTGCTGCTCCTGGGCTCCGGGTTACTGCCGAAAGTGCATTTGTTTACCGCACAAGAGTGGCCGAAGATCGTCATCGGCATTATCGCCTTTGCCGGTTGGTTGCTGTTTGCTGTCGTATCGGTGCGCAATAATGCAAAACGCTGGAGCTGGGCGGCGGCTTGCCCGTTGCTGCTGTGCCTGCTGATTGGTTATGCTATTCCACAACAGGTCACTGACTCCAAATTGCCGCAAAACTTCGCGCAGACCAATATGGCTGAGTTAAGCCACAGCCGTTATGTACTGACTGATAGCGTTGGCGTGGCTGCGGGTTTGGCCTGGGAATTGAAGCGCAGCGATGTACTGATGTTTAACCAGAAGGGAGAAGTTTCCTATGGCTTGGATTACGCAGATGCGCGTAGCCATTTCATCAGCGATGCGGACTTCCCACAGTGGTTGGAACAGGCACGTAAGCAGGGCGATGTTTCACTGGTCTTGCAGTTGTCCCGTGGCGAAAGCATTGAACAGCAAAATCTGCCGCCGGCGGATAAGGTGCAGGTAATGAACCGTCTGGCATTGTTCTGGTATCAGCAGCAGCCATGATCATCGGCTATCTGTTGGTCATTGTGGTCAGCTTGCTCACCTGTGGTGGGCAGCTGTGCCAGAAACAGGCCGCCCAGTGCTGGCAGTTGGCTCCCGCCGTCAGGCGGGGGCCAACGCTGCGTTGGTTGGCACTGGCGGTGTTGTTGTTAGGGTTAGGTATGGCCGTGTGGCTTAACGTATTACAACGTTTGCCGCTCAGTTTGGCCTATCCGACACTCAGTCTGAACTTTGTGTTGGTGACGCTTGCCGCCCGTTGGTTGTTTAAAGAACCGACTACCGTACGGCATTGGTGGGGGGTAGGTTCGATTATGCTGGGGATCCTGCTGATGAGTATAAATCCATGAGGGGCTATGCCTGGGGCGCTGCCAGCGTCCTGCTGGTTACGCTGGCACAGCTGTTGATGAAGTGGGGAATGTCACAGATCCCACTGATGTCATTTGCTGACGTCACTCTCAGCCTGTTTAGCCAATACTGGTTACCACTTCTGGCGGTCAGTGGCGGTATTTTCGGCTATGCATTGTCAATGTTATGCTGGTTCTTCGCGCTCCACCATTTGCCTCTTAACCGTGCTTATCCCTTGCTGAGTGTCAGTTATGCGTTGGTCTATCTGGCGGCGGTGATTTTGCCATGGTTTAACGAATCGGCTACCTTACTGAAAACATTGGGTACGCTGTTTATCCT
Organism: Serratia sp. CoH_122_TC_1; assembly: GCF_058191755.1. Taxonomy (NCBI): domain Bacteria; kingdom Pseudomonadati; phylum Pseudomonadota; class Gammaproteobacteria; order Enterobacterales; family Yersiniaceae; genus Serratia; species Serratia sp. CoH_122_TC_1. Next base: position 315,025 of record NZ_JBXWLA010000003.1, on the reverse strand, counting down.
GTTTGGCGTGTGGTTGATTAACAGCCAAGCCACGGTAAAAACGCCCCAATAGCACAAAAACTGGCGCTAATACGATTATCTCCTTCACAGCGCTTGCCTTTTTCCCCCGGTGGGGGATAAATTAGCCCAAAATAGCGATCTCCTTACGTGGTGCCAGCTTTGCCTCGCAGGCGGTAGGCTTTACCGGACGGCATGATGCGGCAGCGTGTTCAATGAAGGGATATTATGCGGATGCGTATTTGGTTTTTACTCGCCAGTTTAATACTTGCTGGTTGCAGCAGCCATGCACCGCCTCCAAGCGGCCGGTTGGCGGATTCCATTGTGGTGGTGGCTCAGTTAAATGAGCAGCTGCGTCAATGGTACGGCGCACCTTATCGTTACGGTGGCGTGGATCGGGGCGGCGTTGATTGCTCCGGGTTCGTCTATCGCACCTTCCGCGACCGTTTCGATATGCAATTACCTCGCTCCACAGCAGAGCAAACGTCTCTGGGCACCAAAGTGTCTCGTGATGAACTGATGCCGGGCGATTTAGTCTTTTTCAAAACCGGTGCTGGCGAGAACGGTTTGCACGTCGGCATTTATGATACCAACGATCAATTCATTCACGCGTCCACCAGTCGAGGCGTGATGCGTTCGTCTCTGGACAACGTATATTGGAAAAAGGCCTACTGGCAGGCTCGCCGCATTTAGTCTTAACTCTTTGATTTGGTGTATCATGGCGGTATCACATATTTAACGGTGACCGCCATGACACGTTTACGCTTATTGATTTCCGACTCTTACGATCCTTGGTTCAATCTGGCTGTGGAAGAATGCATCTTCCGCGAAATGACTACGCAGAAAATTCTGTTCTTATGGCGCAACGCCGAAACCGTGGTCATTGGCCAGTCACAAAACCCCTGGAAAGAGTGCAATACCCGCAGGATGGAACAAGACGGCATTCGCCTGGCACGTCGTAGCAGTGGCGGTGGCGCGGTATTTCACGATCTGGGGAATACCTGTTTTACTTTTATGGCGGGCAAGCCCGATTACGATAAGACAGTCTCAACCGGGATTATTCTGCAGGCGTTGGCACAGCTGGGTATTGCCGCCACCGCGTCCGGGCGTAATGATCTCGTGATCGATACCGCAGACGGCGTACGCAAAATCTCCGGGTCGGCCTACCGAGAAACGCAGGATCGCGGGTTCCACCACGGTACGTTATTGCTCAATGCCGATCTTAACCGCTTGGCGGACTACCTTAATCCTGACCCCAAGAAATTGCAGGCTAAAGGCATCACGTCCGTACGCTCTCGCGTTGCCAATCTGTCAGAATTTCTACCCGACATTAGCCATGAACACGTATGCAACGCGGTGATCCAGGCGTTCTTTAATCACTATGGAGAGACCGCCACGGCGGAGATCATCTCGCCTGATGTCTATCCTGACCTGCCGGATTTTGCCGCACAGTTCGCCAAACAAAGCAGTTGGGAATGGAACTTTGGCAAGGCGCCAGCGTTTAGTCATTTGCTAAATGAACGTTTTGTCTGGGGCGGGGTAGATATCTTCTTTGACGTAGAGAAGGGCCTCATCTGCCGGGCGCAAATCTTTACCGACAGCCTTAGCCCGGCACCGTTACAACATTTGGCCGACATGCTGATTGGCTGTGCCTACCGTACTGATGCACTGGCAGCGTGCTGTGACAGTCTGATTGCCCAGTTTCCAGAACAGGGGGCTGAATTGGCCGAGCTGCGGCAATGGCTGGTTGAGACGATTAAATAATATTCAGATTCTGAATGTTCTGGGATGAGGCAACTCATCCCTTTTTTATGCCAGAAAGAGGGGCTTACTGACGGCCGGTATCCTCCCTTCGACAAAAAATGCAGCCAAAACATCGATGTAGTAGATTTTTCTCAAAAAGCAAGGTGGCATTTTTTTACCGTTTCAATGCAAGGAATAACGAGTGAAATTGATGCGTAATTAAATTTAATCAGTTTATGTGTCTCTTGTGCTTATGTTTGTCGTATACCTTGTTAATAGATTTACGTTGTTAGGATTTTCTTTAATGAAAACAATGATAATAAGTCAAATTTTTAGCGTGACGATATCACTTAAGTTAAATATCGCTTTGTTTAGGGTGTGGCGCGTGTTTTTACCCTTAAGCCAAATTGTTTCTGTTTCCGTCTGATGTGTCGTGGATATAGCTTTAATCTATCAATTAAATGATAAGTTATGGGAGGCTGCATTGATATTTCCGATTAATCTCAGAGGGATTGATCGATAAAATATATTGATATACGATGAGGTGCTCGCCATTCAGCCTGTGGCATTGAAATGAAAATCCAATTCGAAGCTGACTTTATTAGTAGCTATGTTTTTCAACCTGTTTACTCAATGGAGGGCAGGCTGTTAGCGGTAGAAATCTTGAACCGTTTTAATAGTCTGGACGGTGATTTGGCTATGCCGGCTGACATTGGGATTAATTTATTGACCGCTGAGCAAAGGATTGAGTTATTTAATGAGCAATTGAAATTGGCAGAACAGAATGCACCCTGGTTTGCCGAAAACAACGTGTTGTTGACGCTGAATATCGAAGAAACTCTTGTCGATTTGATACTCACTGATGATCAACTGTGTGAACGCATCAGAAAGTGGCCTTTTATTGCCTTTGAAATCAGTGAAGGTTTTCCGAATCTTTCGGCAGGTAAAAACAATGAAAAAATCTACCGGCTTAGCGAGAGGTTTTCGCTATGGTTGGATGATTTTGGTTCTGGTCAGGCAACGTTGACGGCATTGTATGATGGTTTGTTCGACTATGTGAAAATTGACAAGCGTTTTTACTGGCAGTTGTTTACCCATCAGGGATATGACGTGGTCATTGACTCGCTATTAAAGAATATCAATCTGCTGTGTAAGGGGGTGATCGTCGGAGGAATAGAGAAAAAGGAATACTTTAATAAGCTCAGACATGCTGGCGTTTTTGGGCTGCAAGGTTTTTTATGGCCTAGCGTCGGTGTGGATAATCTGGCAGCGTTACGGGTAACACCCGATGAGTTTAATAACAATAATTGAGACCGCACACACAACGGAGCCAATAGTGGACTGGATGATTTTTTCTGTGATTCCGGCGCTGTTATTCATTATCATTTTCTCGCTGATTAAGTATTTTATCTACCAGCGTAAAAAGACATTTAAGTCGTATCGGCATAAACGCTGATCTCCCGCATCTGCCCGCGTTTCAGGCAGATGCGTTCTCCCTACATTTCCTCTGTGTTAATCGTTCCGTCCTGGCTCTACACTAGCTGTAACGGAGGGCCTATGCCGCAGTTTGAAAATGCTTACCATGACCAGCTAGCCGGTTTTTATACCGAATTGAACCCTACGCCGCTGAAAGGCGCTCGCCTGCTGTATCACAGTGAGCCACTCGCGCGTGAGTTGGGGCTGGACGAAAGTTGGTTTACCCAAGATAAAACCCCGATTTGGGCGGGTGAAACACTGCTGCCAGGGATGAAACCGTTGGCACAGGTATACAGTGGGCACCAGTTCGGGGTTTGGGCTGGGCAGTTGGGTGATGGCCGTGGCATTCTGCTGGGCGAACAGCGACTGGCCGATGGCCGCAGTATGGACTGGCATCTGAAAGGGGCCGGAATGACGCCATACTCGCGTATGGGGGATGGCCGTGCGGTGCTACGTTCGGCGATCCGCGAGTTCCTGGCCTCCGAGGCAATGCATCATCTGGGTATTCCAACAACGCGAGCACTGACCATTGTGACCAGTGAGCATCCCGTTTACCGTGAACAGCCGGAACACGGAGCGATGCTATTGCGCATAGCAGAAAGCCATGTCCGCTTCGGCCATTTTGAACATTTCTACTACCGCAAACAGCCAGAGCAGGTACAACAGTTAGCTGATTTTGTCATTGCCCGCCACTGGCCGCAGTTTCAAGATCAAAGCGATGGCTATTTGCAGTGGTTTACCGATGTCGTCGAACGTACCGCACGGCTTATCGCCCATTGGCAGACCGTTGGCTTCGCACATGGCGTGATGAATACCGATAATATGTCGATTCTGGGTATGACCATTGATTACGGCCCCTATGGCTTCCTGGATGATTACCAGCCCGACTATATCTGCAACCATTCTGACCATCAGGGCCGTTATGCATTTGATAATCAACCGGCAGTCGCATTGTGGAACCTCCACCGGCTGGCGCAGACGCTGTCCGGATTGATGAGCACCGAACAGTTGCAGCAGGCACTGGCAGCCTATGAACCGGCATTGATGCGTGCCTACGGGGAACAAATGCGGGCCAAGCTCGGTTTCTTCACCCAGTCGCAGCAGGATAACGATCTGCTTACCGGGTTGTTGAGCATGATGGCACAAGAAGGGCGGGATTATAGCCGTACCTTCCGTTTGTTGGGCCAAACGGAACAGCAACAAGCGCAGTCGCCATTACGGGATGAGTTTATTGATCGCGCCGCATTCGACAGTTGGTATCAGCAATATCGTCAGCGTTTGCAGCAAGAACAGGTGAGTGATGCCGAGCGTCAGCGGGCAATGAATGCCGTGAACCCTAAGTTAATTCTGCGCAACTATCTGGCACAGCAGGCGATAGAGAGTGCTGAACAGAACGATGTCAGCAAACTGGCACGTTTGCATCAGGCCTTACTGACCCCTTTTGCTGACACAGCGGAATATGACGATCTCGCGGCGTTGCCGCCAGATTGGGGCAAACACCTGGAGATTTCCTGCTCGAGCTGAAATACCCGTCGTCTTTCAAGTGGCAGGGTGGTTACCTGCACTCAGTGAGGTGGCCCGTCCATGGGCCACACCCCTTGTTGCGAGCCGCGTTCACATCAGCTGGGCGCCTGGCTGCAACTTAACATTCATCGGGTATAGGCATGGCAGTCAACTCATTGGCGCAAATACACCTGCGGCAACGCCACTTCCGGGTGGTGCACCACTCCCAAGTCCGCCTGATACCAACGGGTGAGAATCTCCGCCTGCAAGACCTCTTGCGGCGTCCCCGAAGCGACCAGTTGCCCCTGATGCAGCAACAAAATGCGGTCGGCATACAGCGCGGCCAGGTTGAGGTCGTGCAGTACGCAGCACACGGCAATGGGCTGCTGGCGTGTCAGCGTCCGCAGTAGCCTCAGCGTATGCTGCTGGTGGTAGAGATCCAATGCTGACGTCGGTTCGTCAAGAAACAGCCAGGCCGGAGAGGGCTGTGGCTGCCAGAGTTGCGCCAATACGCGGGCAAGCTGCACCCGTTGCTGTTCACCGCCGGAAAGTTGGCGATAATCTCGTTGTGCCAATTCAAGGCAGCCGGTTTGCGTCATCACCTGTTGTATTGCTTGCTGCGCATCCCGCTTGCCATGTGGCGCACGCCCCATGCTGACCACTTCTTCTACCGTAAAGGGAAAGGCCAAATCACTATGCTGGCGCATTACCGCGCGCACCTTCGCCAATTGCTGGGGATGCCACTGTTCTAACGGGCGTCCGAGCAACTGGCATTCGCCACAACCTGGAGCCAGATACCCGGTTAACACACGTAGCAACGTCGACTTACCCGCACCATTCGGCCCGATAATCGCCACCATTTCACCGCTGTTGATGCTGAGTGACACGTCGTTGATTAACCTGCGTGAACCCAGGCTGTAGCGTAATTGCTGCGCTGTCAGACTTGATGTGTTATCCACCCACACGCTCCCGCTGGCGCATGACCAGCCATAAGAAGTAAGGCCCGCCAATCAGGCTGGTCATCAAGCCGACGGGCATTTCCGCCGGTGCAACCAGCGTGCGTGCAAACGTATCGCTGACTAAAAGCAGGCAAGCTCCCCCCAGTGCAGAACAAGGCAACAGCCAGCGATGGTCACCGCCAAGGCGCATACGAACCAGATGCGGTACCACCAGCCCGATAAAGCCAATCACGCCGCTCATTGCCACTGCCGCGCCAATCAATAATGCGCTTAATAACAACAGCTGCAGTTTGGCACGCTGGACGTTCACGCCAAGATAATGTGCCTCTTCATCACCCAGTTGGAGCAGGTTCAGTCTACGCGCTTGCAACAGCGTGAGTAGGGTCGCTGGTAAAATCAGGGTGGCGGAAACCGCCAGCGTAGGCCACTGCGACTGGCTCAAGCTGCCCATCATCCACAATGAAAACTGGCGCAATTGCTGATCGTTACTCAGGTAAGACAGTACGCCAATTGCCGCCATGCACAGCGCATTGATGGCAATGCCCGCCAGTAACAGACGCGACAGGCTCCCGTGCCCGCTGCGGCTGATGCCGTAGATCAGGATAGACACCAGCATGCTGCCGAGAAACGCCGCCAGCATGTGGCCATAGAGGGCAACTACCGGTGGTAACGCCAGTGGCATCACGATAATCAGTGCGACAAACAGCGCACCGCCACTGCTGATACCCAGCAAGCTGGGGTCAGCCAACGGGTTGCGGAACAGCCCCTGCATTACGGCACCGGACACGGCTAACGCGCAGCCAATCACCACCGCTAACAGCACGCGCGGCAGACGGATGTTTAACCAGATATGCCAGGTGGTGTCGCTGAACGGTTGCTGCCACAAGGTACGGAATGACAAGGTCAGTGCACCCATATTGGCGGCACCCAGCGCCAGCAGCGTCAGTAACACCAGCAGGCTGGCAATCGCCAGGCGTGGGGAAGTGCGACTGCGCATTACTTTTGCTCCGCCGCATTACGCAATTTAGCCAGCGCGGCAGGCGTTTCTAACCCAAAACCGAGCAGCGCCATATCGTCAACGACCAGCACACGATGTTGTTTACCGGCAGGCGTGAGTGCAATGCCGGGCAATTTCCAAAGTTGTTCCTGCCCACCGAGGGTTTTAATGCCGTCAGTGGTGACCAACAACAGATCGGGTGCACTGGCGATCACGCCTTCCTGCGACAGCGGGCGGTAGCGGCTAAATCCTTGCATGGCGTTCTTCAGACCGGCTGCGGTGATGACCGCATCAGCCGCGGTGTGCTGCCCGGCAGCCATGGGGGTAATGCCGCCATGGCTCATGACGAACAAGACCCTGACCGGCAAGGCATCTGTTTTTACCGCCGCCAACTGTTGCTGGTAGCGCGTGTTTAACGCCTTGCCTTGGGCGGTTCGTTGCAGTGCATTGGCAATGACGGTGATTTTTTCCGGCACGCTCTGCAACGTGGTATCGCCTGGAATGCGCACCACGTTAACGCCGCTTTCTTCCAGTTGTTTCAGTACCAAGGCCGGCTCGGCCAACTCAGTGGTCAATACCATCGTGGGTTTTAACGCCAGAATGCCTTCGGCATTAAGCTGGCGCATGTAGCCGACATCCGGCAGTTTTTTGACGGCTTCCGGTTGCAGACTGGTACTGTCTCGCGCTATCACCTCATCGCCCGCGCCCAGTGCGAAGGCAATTTCGGTGACGTCACCGCCTATCGAGACAATACGTTCTGCCGCCGTAGCGGTGAAGGGTAACGCCAGCGCAATGCACAACGCCAGGCGACGGGTCAATGAGGATGTCATGCAGCAATGTCCTTAGGTTCAAGTGCCGCAACCTGCTCGCGCCACTGGGTTTGTTCAGGTTGACCTTCAGTACGTTGACCGTAAAGCTGGGCGATTTGTGTCCCATCAGCAGCGAACAATTCCAGACTGGTGACAAAGCCGTCTTTGGTTGGTTTGCGGGTGATCCAACTTTCGGCGATGGCATCTTCGATCAGGTGCAGGGTGAAGCGACGGTTAAACACGTTAATCCAGCCTTCCTGTGGCATCAGACGCTCGATCTGACCGGTAAAGATCTGCACACAGCCACGGTTGCCGACAAAAATCATGATTTCGTTTTGCAGGCCGAGCGCTGCGTTGAGCAACTGGGACAGGGCGCTGTTATCCACCCGGTAGGCCAAATCGTTGCCGACGGCCTTGAAGGCCTGCTGACGCGTCAGCTTATTGCGGCTTAACAACTGGAAGAACTGGTGAACGTCGGTCATTTCACGCCATTCGCGGTCGATCTTTTCGTTGTCCGGTGCGGCGTTACTGACCGTAGCGTCCGGGGCTTTCAGTTCCAACGCCGGATTTTCTGCACTCAGATGGCGCTCCACCAACGCCATCCAGGCGGACAGGTCGGTCTCGTCGGTGGTGTACACCTTATGCAACGCGTCACCCTGATGATCGAAGAACTGAATGCTGTGACGCACGCCGCGCTTGTTGGTTTCGCTCATGGCGAAGGCGCTGGCCCACTGGTTGAGGAACAGCCGCAAATCCAACTCGCGCGGGTTGAGGATCAGCCCCGCGTGTCCGTTCAGGTGTTGGTTGAGGTAGCGCCCCATCTGCTCGTGCACCGCGTAGCTGTTACGGGTGATGGATTTGGTGACGCCAACCTGCTCCAATTCGGTCAGCAGGGTACGGGCATCAGTCTGAAGGCGGCGGGTATCCTGACCAACGCGAGCATGGGTCAGTTCCGCTTCGCTAACGCCAAGCAGTTCGGCCAAATCACGTGCATATTTGCCTGGGTTATCAATCTTGGCCTGCTGGTAGCGTGCGTAGAGGGTATTGCTCATAAATAGTTCTCCTGTGTAAGGTGCAATCGGCGGGCATTCGGGTTGCCCGCCGGACTTAAAACGTTACCACTGGTAGCTGACCAACAGTTTGGCATTACGGCCATCCTGCGGAATGCCCTGCGGCGAGTAATATTCTTTGTCGAAGGCGTTCCCCAGCACCACGGTGGTGGTGACGCCTTGCAGACGATCGCGACCTTTATAGCTCAGGTAGAAATCGTTGACGCCGTAGCCGCCTTGTTCTGGCGTGCCGGTTTCTACGCGGCTAGCCCGTTGGGCTAAGGTGGCGACCCAACCGGTTGACAGGCCTGTTTCGCCGAGTGGAATATCCAATGTGCTCGTGACGGTGTCTGGATTGATGCTGTTTAGCCATTCGCCGCTGGTTTCGTTCTTGCCGCGGGTACGGTTGTATGCCAAGTCCCAGCCAAAAATCGAGGTTTTATAGCTCAGCATGGCGTCCCAACCCCAGATTTTTGCCCGGTCGATGTTGGTCGAGAACGTGGTACAGCTGATGCAATAAGGGCCACGTGGGCCGCGCCCCAGCTCCATGGTGACGTTCGTGGTGATGTAGTCCCGCGCCTTGGTGTCGAAGTAGCTGGCTTTAAATTGCAGGCTGTCATCAGCCAACAACAGATCGTCAAAGCGTAATCCAAAACCGTATTCTTGGGTCGCATTGGTTTCAGGCTTCAGATTTGGGTTGGGCACCCAGTTGTTGGTAATGGTGGTAGGCCCCATAGGGATCGAGAAGTGTTTGGAATCGTTGTACATCTCGCCCATCGTTGGGGCACGGAATGCCTGCGAGTAGGAGCCGAACAGCATCAACCAATCGGTTGGCGTGATGCTGACTGCACCGCGCGAGGACCACTTGTCGGCATCCACGTCCGCATATCCGTCGCTAGAGCCTTTGTAATTGTCGTAGCGCGTCCCGGCAAGCAGGGTGATAGGCAAATCACGCAGGGTGATTTCGTCTTGTAACCAGCCGGAAGCAAAATTGATTTTTGCCTGTGGGAAGCTTTCCGTGGCGCCACCTGGCGTTTGTTCCTGCTTGTAAGCTTCACTGCCGTAGGTAAACAAGTGGGAAGCGAAGGTATCCGCAAACAGCCGCGTGCGGTTTTCCAACTTAGCACCCCGCGTGGTTTGCTTGCGGGCCTCATCTTCACTGCCGTTGGTGTGTGCGTTAATCTCTACTTCGGAGTAATAGATTTTCGCTTCTGCGTCGAGCCAGTCTTGGCCTACAGGTTTCAATTTGTAGCTAAGTTGACCGTCACGCTGGATGGTAGAACGGTCGGTCATCAGGTTACCGCTGCTGCTGGCGGACTCTTGCGGGTTCTTTGGCTCCTGCGCCCGGTTATTGTAGTAGCGTAAATTCCCGCTTAACGATTGGTTCTCATCGAGCATCCATGTCCCTTTGGCTAACACATTGCTGATGGTTTCATCATTCGGTGCATCGAAGCCGTTACCCTGGCGCAGATTACCGACATCACGGGTGCCGAATGACAGCAGGCCGTCGAGGCTGTCGGTCCTGCCGTAGGTGCTGGCACCCATACCCAGGCTGTGATCGCCGCTACCCGCGGTGCCATAGACCCGGTAGCCGCTATTGTGACCCGGCATTAATAGATCGGCGGCATCCACCGTTTCATAGGCAATTACGCCGCCCAACGCACCGCTGCCATACAACAGGGCAGAAGGGCCGCGCACCACTTCAATACGCTTTACCAGAGCAGGGTCGAGGAATGTCGCACCAAGGTGCCCGGTGTCAGTGCCCTGACGAATACCGTCTACCAGCGTTAGTACGCCATTTTTACCATAGCCGCGCATAAAAACGTCCTGACCGTTGCTGCGACCGGTGCCATTGACGGTAATACCCGGCACGCGGCGTAGCATATCGGCGGCGCTGGTGGCGGTCTGGCTTTCAGGCGTATCGCCCTCGATCACCGTGACCATCATTGGTGCTTCGAAGCTGCTGCGCGCGTTGCCGGTGGCGGCCACGGTCATTGTTTCGTCGCTGGCTTTGTCTTTTTTCGCTGGTGAAGCCGCCGTCGTAGAACGGGAAGAGGTCGTGCTGTTGGTTTGTGCAAAAGTCACCGCCGGCAGAGCACAGGCAATCGCCAGACTCAATGCGGATAAACGCAGCCGGGTGGAAGGGGTCAGAGGCATGTCGCAACTCTCCGTATGTTTTTAACATATCAATAGATTTGCTGGCTGCCTGGATCAACATCGATCGGGGTGGCTGGCGTTAAGGGATAGGTGTTATTTGGTCAGGATCAATTTCCCGGCTTTGGTCTGCCGCAGCTGATAGCGCTGGCCCTGATGGATGATGATCGCCACGCCATCGGCATCAAGCAGCTGAGTGCTGTCGTAGCAAGGAGGCGAGGTCAGGCCGGTCGCCGCGGGGCTAGCGGCTTTGGCGGGTAGATTATGATTGTGATTATCCATCGTCATGTGTTTATAAAACAGACCATTAAATAGTAATTAATATCAAAGTGAGAATCATTATCATGTGAACGAAAGGTTACATCAAGGAAAATTTTCTTACCAATGGAACCTTTTTGCAGGAAAGTGATGTGGTACGGGCTGAGCGACTCAGCCCGTGAAAATTGCGGTTATTTCAGCAGGGTTTCGATACGGTCAAATAAGCGTTCGGGTTTGGTGATCGGCGCGAAGCGTTTCACTCGTTGGCCGTCTGCCGTCAGCAAGAACTTGGTGAAGTTCCATTTGATGCGTTGGCTACCGAATACACCCGGTGCCAGTCGCTTTAATTCGTTAAACAGCGGGTGTGCACCCGGACCGTTAACTTCAATTTTGCTGAACAGCGGGAAGCTGACACCGTAGTTCAACGTGCAGAAGTTGGCGATTTCCAGCGGATCACCGGGTTCTTGTGCTCCGAATTGATTACAGGGAAAGCCCAGTACCATCAGGCCGCGCTCGCGGTAGTATTGCCAAAGGTTTTCCAACCCACGGTACTGCGGCGTAAACCCGCATTTGCTGGCGGTATTCACCACCAAATAGGCCCGGGCAGGGAAATCACCCAGGGTTTTGTGTTCCCCTTGCAATGTAACGCAGGGGATGGATAACAATGAATTGCTCATGCAGGGAACTCCATATCCTGTGACGAAAGCGCTTTCGCGCTGCAGACTGGGCATAATTATAGATGAGTCGCTGGCGGGTAGAAAAGCCGGGGCGGGCGCCCCGGTGAGTGGCTCAGAAGCGGGTATCTACCGCATCCGCGAGCATAGCCAGCAACTGTTCGCTGTCGGACCAGCTCAGGCAAGGATCGGTGATCGACTGGCCGTAGGTCAGCGGTTGTCCGGCAACGATTTTCTGTGTGCCTTCTACGAGGAAGCTTTCTGCCATTACGCCAGTGACAGCGACAGAACCTGCACGGATTTGCTGGCAGACGTTTTCCGCCACTTCCAGCTGGCGACGATGCAATTTCTGACAGTTACCGTGGCTGAAGTCGATCACCAGGTGTTCCGGCAGGTCGAATTCACGCAGGCTATCGCAGGCGGCAACGATGTCGGTTGCGTGATAGTTCGGCGTTTTGCCCCCGCGCATGATGATATGGCCATACGGATTACCACTGGTCTGATAGATCGTCATTTGCCCGTGTTTGTCCGGGGACAGGAACATATGCCCGGCGCGTGCGGCACGGATGGCATCTATGGCAATACGGGTGTTGCCGTCTGTCCCATTCTTAAAGCCTACCGGGCAAGAAAGCGCCGAAGCCATCTCGCGGTGGATCTGGCTTTCGGTAGTGCGTGCGCCAATGGCACCCCAACTGATCAGGTCGGCAATGTATTGGCCGACAACCATGTCGAGGAATTCGGTGGCGGTAGGCAGGCCGAGTTGGTTCACTTCCTGCAACAGTCTACGGGCCATTTCAATGCCACGATTCACCTGGAAAGTTCCATCCAGTGCAGGATCGGAGATTAAGCCTTTCCAACCCACCACGGTGCGCGGCTTTTCAAAATAGGTACGCATCACGATTTCGAGGCGATCCTGATAACGGATGCGCAGGGCATTCAGCCGGCCGGCATAATCAATGGCGGCGTCAAGATCGTGGATAGAACAAGGCCCGATAACCACCAATAGACGGCGATCCTCACCGGTCAGGATTTTTTCAATTCGCTTACGTGACGCCGTCACGTTATCAGCGATTTCCGCCGAGATCGGCAACGTCTCTGCCAACGCTTGCGGCGTCACGAGGCTGTCGATGCGCGCGGTCCGCAGTTCATCTGTTTTGTGCATGATTTTCTCTAAAGATTTTTCTTCGCTGCGGCCGGAGTGCCGGGAAGTGATGGCGATCACAATAACGTAAAAACCGATGAATTCAACCGTAGAAACTGTGTTCTGTTGATCAAAGCCGCGAAAAAAAGCGCAAAAATGATGGGCTATGGAGGAATAATCAACAGATGGCAGGGGAGAGCCTCTGCGATTAGCATTCAAATCCGCTGCCGGTAGAATTGTCCTTCCAGTGATTTGGGGGGCGAATACGTTTGCCGCGATTAACGCGGGCGCAGCATGCCGCGCCCCTTCAATCATGTCAGGTGCCTGTCCGTATTGTAGAGGGTACAGATCAGAACATACGGCGGCTCATACCCAGAATATCCAGAATTTTGGTTGAGATTTCTTCTACCGAATAGTTGGTGGTATTCAGATATCGGATCTGATTCTTGCGGAATAAAGCTTCGACTTCTGCAAGCTCCATACGGCACTGGCGTATTGAGGCATAACGGCTGTTTTCGCGCCGCTCTTCACGGATCGCGGCTAAACGTTCTGGGTCAATCGTCAGACCGAAAAGCTTGTGCTGAAACGGTTTCAGCGCGGCAGGCAGATGCAAATTGTCCATATCGTCAGCGGTAAACGGGTAGTTGGCAGCGCGAATCCCGAACTGCATCGCCAGGTACAGGCTGGTGGGGGTCTTTCCGCAGCGGGACACGCCAAGCAAAATCACCTGAGCCTGATCGAGGTTGCGTAACGAGATTCCGTCATCGTGTGCCAATGTGTAGTCAATGGCGGCAATACGTGCGTCATATTTCCCAAGGTTGCTGGCCGTCAGTCCGTGGGTGCGATTCGGTACCGGCGTCGGTTCCACACCCAGCTCACCCTGTAACGGACCAACCAACGCTTGTACGATATCCTGACAAAAGCCTTCGCTCTGAGTAATAACATTGCGCACTTCCGGCGATATGATCGAGTAAAACACCAGCGGGCGCACGCCGGTTTCACGATAAATCTCATTAATCTGCTGACAAACACCGCGGGCGCGCGCTTCAGTTTCCACAAAGGGCAGCGTAAATGTCGTGGCCGTCACTGGAAATTGCGACAACACGGCATGACCCAAAACCTCGGCAGTGATCGCCGTGCCGTCCGAAATATAAAAAACGCTTCTTTCCACCCTAGACTCCTTACCTGGAACAGTGACGTAATTTTCACGTCTGCTTGTTCTTATCATGGGCTCCAGGTAATCCAGCGGTAAAGAGGCGGGCAGAAAAATTGTGATAACGCGGTCAGAGTCGGTCATTAATCGGGCAAAAAGAGGGGGGGATGTCGGGTAAAAACTTCAGTGAAACACTATTTCAATTTTAATGAAGAGTTTAAGGTTATTTATCCTGCGTTATTATTCCGCATTGTGGTGTTATTTTGGTCTAAAACATGAATTTGAGTATGGTTTTTAAAACTGAAGTTTAAAAAATACTTAATTTGTTGAGTTTTAAGCTATTAGTGCGGCAGGGAACGATTCCATCGCCATTTTCCCTGTCAGGAAGTTTTCCTAAAATCCACTTTCTTCGCCGGGTTGATCGATTCACCTTTCCATTTCCTATGGATCATTGTGCTAGTCTGATTCGGCGCCGTTTTGGCGGTGCTGAGAAAGCAAGCGAATTAAATCCGTCTATACCCTACTGATAGCAATAAGGATTGTCTCGATGTCCAACAATGGCCCAGACTTGCGTAATGTGCTTTGGTACAACCAGCTCGGCATGCACGACGTTGACCGTGTCGGCGGCAAAAATGCCTCCCTCGGTGAAATGATCACCAATCTTTCCGATTTGGGCGTGGCCGTGCCAAACGGTTTTGCCACCACCGCGCAGGCGTTTAACGATTTCCTCGAGCAAAGCGGTGTTAACCAGCGCATCTATCAGCTACTGGATCAAACTGATGTTGACGACATTGCTCAACTGACCAAGGCTGGCGCGCAAATACGCCAATGGATTATCGACACGCCGTTCCATGCAGAATTCGAGCGTGAAATTAATCTGGCTTACCAGCAGCTGGCCGACGGTGAACCCCAGGCGTCATTTGCAGTACGTTCATCGGCGACTGCGGAAGATATGCCGGATGCCTCTTTTGCCGGCCAGCAGGAAACCTTCCTCAACGTGCAGGGAATCGACGCCGTCATGGTGGCGATCAAACACGTATTCGCCTCGCTGTTTAACGACCGCGCCATCTCCTACCGTGTGCATCAGGGTTATGACCACCGCGGTGTGGCGCTGTCAGCGGGCGTGCAGCGCATGGTGCGTTCTGACCTGGCGTCTTCCGGCGTCATGTTCACCATTGATACCGAATCGGGTTTTGATCAGGTGGTGTTTATCACCTCCGCCTTCGGCCTGGGTGAAATGGTGGTGCAGGGTGCGGTAAACCCTGACGAATTCTATGTGCACAAACCGACATTGCTGAAAGGCAAACCGTCGATCGTGCGCCGCAACCTGGGTTCGAAAAAAATCCGCATGGTGTATGCACCTTCGCAGGATCACGGCAAGCAGGTACAAATCGAAGACGTGCCAGAGCAGCAACGCAATCGTTTCTCTCTGACTGACGAAGAAGTACAAGGCTTGGCCCATCAGGCACTGCTGATTGAAAAACACTACGGTCGCCCGATGGATATCGAGTGGGCCAAAGATGGCCATACCGGCAAGCTCCTGATCGTGCAGGCGCGTCCGGAAACCGTGCGTTCAAACGAGCAAACCATGGAGCGTTACCAGCTTAATGGTTCCAGCCCGGTGCTGGTGGAAGGGCGTGCTATCGGTCACCGCATTGGCGCGGGCCCGGTGAAGGTCATCCACAATATCAGCGAGATGGATCGTATCGAGCCGGGTGATGTTCTGGTGACAGACATGACTGACCCGGATTGGGAGCCGATCATGAAAAAGGCTGCAGCAATCGTCACCAACCGGGGCGGTCGTACCTGCCACGCGGCCATCATCGCCCGCGAACTGGGTATTCCTGCCGTGGTGGGCTGCGGCAATGCGACCGATCTGTTGAAAGAAGGCCAGAAAGTCACGGTTTCTTGCGCAGAAGGTGATACCGGCTTTGTTTACAGTGAGATGCTCGACTTTAGCGTGCAGAGTTCTGAAGTGACTGAATTGCCTAAACTGCCGCTGAAAATCATGATGAACGTCGGTAACCCCGATCGTGCTTTCGACTTTGCGCGTTTACCGAATGAAGGTGTGGGTCTGGCTCGCCTTGAATTTATTATCAACCGCATGATTGGTGTGCATCCGAAGGCCTTGTTGGAATTTGATCAACAAACCGCCGAATTGCAAAATGAAATCAAGGCGCTGATGCAGGGCTACGACCACCCGGCCGAGTTCTATGTGGGCCGTCTGACGGAAGGGATCGCGACGCTGGGTGCTGCGTTCTGGCCAAAGCGTGTGATTGTGCGTCTTTCTGACTTTAAGTCCAATGAATACGCCAATCTGGTTGGCGGTGAGAAGTATGAGCCGCACGAAGAGAACCCAATGCTGGGCTTCCGTGGGGCAGGTCGTTATGTCTCTGATAACTTCCGCGACTGCTTCGCGATGGAATGTGATGCGGTAAAACGCGTTCGCAACGAAATGGGCCTGACTAACGTTGAGGTCATGGTGCCGTTTGTCCGCACCGTAGCACAAGCGGAAGCCGTCGTTGCCGAATTGGCGCGTCAGGGTCTGAAGCGCGGTGAGAATGGCCTGAAAGTGATCATGATGTGTGAGATCCCATCCAATGCGCTGTTGGCGGATCAGTTCCTGGAACACTTTGATGGCTTCTCCATCGGCTCTAACGACATGACTCAGTTAACATTGGGTCTGGACCGCGACTCGGGTGTGGTGTCTGAACTCTTTGATGAGCGTAACGAAGCGGTGAAGATTCTGCTGTCGATGGCGATTCAGGCGGCTAAGCGTCAGGGTAAATATGTCGGTATCTGCGGCCAGGGTCCTTCTGATCACGAGGACTTTGCCGAGTGGTTGATGGATCAGGGTATTGATAGCCTGTCACTCAACCCGGACACTGTAGTACAAACCTGGGTTAATCTGTCGAAGAGAAAGTAATTCTCTGGCGTTGATTAATTGCTCACCCTAAAGCCGCGACCTGTTGCGGCTTTTTTTATTTCTGAATGTAAATAAAAAGGGGCACAGGAATAATAATGACCAAAAAAAGAATAAAAAAAAGCCCATCATAGGAGACGGGCAAAGACTACACACAGCAATTCACATGTATGGCATTACATTGTTTGGAAATCTTCCTTTAAATCAGGTATTTGAAGCAATATATGGCAATAATACTAGATATTTAAACACCATTAGTCATTAAGAATCATCCTAATCAATATCCCTATCCCCCTTTATTTTTACCAGGCGTGATTATTATTGGGCTGATAAAAAGGTGTATTTATTCGGTATGTTCAATGCGTGCTCGAAAGAAAGTCACGGTGGTGATTTTATTATCGTGACCGGGAAATCCAAAAAACCAGGTGAGAGGCAGGGGCGGGGAAAGATCTCTGCCCGGCAGCCCGGGCAGAGTTTAAAGAGGGTTACATTTGCTCCAGATCTTTGGCGACCTCTTTTACATCGGCGGTGGGTTCTGGCGCTTCGCTCATCCAGGCAGTGAGTAAACGATAGGATACCGCCAGTACGACCGGGCCGATAAACAGGCCAATCATACCGAACGCGAGCAGGCCACCAATAACACCGGACAGGATCAGCAACATCGGTAAATCTGCACCCATGCGGATCAGAACAGGGCGCAGAACGTTATCCAGCGTGGCCACCACACAGCTCCAGACCAATAGCACGGTGCCCCAGGTTGTGTCCCCGCTCCAATACAGCCAGATGATTGCCGGCACCAGCACCAGTAGCGGCCCTAGCTGTGCAACGCAACAGATGAAGATCAGCACGGTCAGCAGCGTCGCGGCAGGAATGCCGGTTACTGCCAGGCCAATGCCGCCCAGGACCGATTGCACCAGCGCTGTGACTACAACGCCCAACGCGACTGCGCGGATTGCCTGCCCGGCCAATACCACCGCCGCGTCGCCGCGTGCAGCACCGAGACGTGTCGCAAAGTGACGGATACCCAGAGCAACTTGCTCACCGCGCGCATAGAGTAAGACGCTAAACAGCAGCATCAAGGTGCAATGCAATAAGAGGCGGCCAATATGCGCCGCTTGCGCGACAAACCAGGTTGCGGTCTGGCCGAAGTAAGGCTGGACCTTCGCGACCAGCGCCGTCCCCCCCGCGCTCACCAGCGTGTGGTAACTGGTATAGATCTTATCGCCGATCATCGGGATTGATTGTAGCCAGGCCAGATCGGGAATATGCAATTTTCCCGGCGTGCTAGCCCAGGCAACAACGGGCGCACTGTTGTCCACTACGCTGCTTATCAGCAGGGATATCGGCAGTATGAACAGCAGGATCAGCAGTATCGTCATCACGACGACCGCCAGTGAACGTCTGCCCCAAAGTACTTTTTGCAACTTAATGAGCAATGGCCAAGTGGCGATGACCACCATGCCCGCCCAGGCAAAGCCGAGAATGAAGGGTTGAATGACCCAAAAACAAGCGACGATCATAATGGCGATAAATAGCACGCCAAAAATAATCCGTGGCAAATCGTATCGAGATTGCGGGATTGTCATGAATGGGTTCTCATCCTGGTAGGTTTAGTCCTTGGGACCGTTTAATCATGGTGCATATTGGTCAAAAATTACAGGGCGGCACACCTTTTGTTGCGGGCCATTCTGTGACAGGACAATTGCAATAATGTGCATGCCTTCACTAAACGAGTATGTTAGTTTTTATCTCTAATAAAAAATAGGGCGGGTCTGAATAAAGGCCTGATTCAGCGTTCATTAACGCATATAAAACAGACAGACAGGGTCAAAAATCGAATGATCCCACAGATTTCTCAAGCGCCCGGCCTCGTTCAGCGGGTGCTCGACTTTTTGGAAGCGTTAAAGCAAAACGGATTCAACGGCGATATCGCCACCAGCTACGCCGATCGACTGACGATGGCGACCGACAACAGTATCTATCAGTTATTGCCCGATGCCGTCGTGTTCCCTCGCTCAACGGCAGACGTGGCGTTGATTGCGCGTCTGGCGGCAGAGGAGCGTTTCAGTACGCTGGTCTTTAGCCCGCGCGGCGGGGGCACCGGCACTAACGGCCAGTCGCTCAATACCGGTATTGTGGTGGATATGTCGCGCCATATGAACCGCATCCTTGAGATCAACGTTGAGCAAGGCTGGGTCAAGGTTGAAGCGGGGGTCATTAAAGACCAACTTAACCAGTATTTGCGGCCGTTCGGCTATTTCTTCTCGCCGGAGCTTTCTACCAGTAACCGCGCCACGCTGGGCGGTATGATCAACACAGACGCCTCCGGTCAGGGCTCTCTGGTGTACGGTAAAACATCCGATCACGTGTTGGGCCTGCGAGCTGTCCTGCTGGGTGGGGACATGATCGACACGCGTGCTATGCCGACGCCGTTGGCGGAAACGATTGCTCGCGAAGATACGGTTGAAGGCCGGATTTACCACACCGTGCTCAATAGCTGTCGTGAGCAGCGCACACTGATTCTGGAAAAATTCCCCAAACTTAATCGCTTTCTGACCGGGTACGATCTGCGGTATGTGTTTAGCGATGACATGCAAACCTTCGATCTGACACGTATTCTGACGGGCGCTGAAGGGACGTTGGCGTTTATTACCGAAGCGCGGCTGGATATTACGCCATTGCCGAAGGTGCGCCGCTTGGTGAATGTCAAATACGATTCGTTTGATTCTGCACTGCGCAATGCCCCGTTCATGGTGGATGCCAAGGCTCTGTCGGTTGAAACCATCGATTCCAAGGTCCTGAATCTGGCTCGTGAAGACATTGTCTGGCATTCGGTGAATGAATTAATCACCAACGTGCCAGATAAAGAAATGCTTGGTCTTAACATCGTCGAGTTTGCCGGGGATGACAACGTGTTGATCGATCGGCAGATGGAGGATCTCTGTCAGCGGCTGGACGAATTGATCACCGAAAAGCAGGGCGGTGTGATCGGCTATCAGATCTGTGGGGATCTGGCCGGCATTGAACGAATTTATAACATGCGTAAAAAGGCTGTCGGGCTATTAGGCAACGCCAAAGGGCGCGCTAAACCTATTCCGTTTGCCGAAGACACCTGTGTGCCGCCGCAGCATCTGGCCGATTACATCGTCGAGTTCCGCCAGTTGTTGGACAGCCATAACCTGAGCTATGGCATGTTTGGCCATGTGGATGCTGGCGTATTACATGTACGCCCTGCACTCGATATGTGTGACCCACAGCAGGAAGTGTTGATGAAACAGCTTTCTGACCAGGTGGTGGCGCTGACGGCCAAATATGGTGGGTTGCTGTGGGGGGAACATGGTAAAGGGTTCCGCGCTGAATACAGCCCTGAATTCTTCGGTGATCAGCTGTTCCTGGAACTGCGGCGTATTAAGGCCGCGTTTGATCCGAACAACCGTCTCAACCCCGGTAAAATATGCCCGCCATTAGGTGTCGATGCGCCGATGATGAAAGTTGATGCCGCCAAGCGTGGCACGCTTGATCGCCGTATTCCGGTAGAGGTACGCACCTCGTTCCGTGGCGCGATGGAATGTAACGGCAATGGTTTGTGCTTCAATTTTGATGTACGCAGCCCAATGTGCCCGTCGATGAAGATCACCGGTAGCCGTATTCATTCACCCAAAGGTCGGGCGGCGTTGGTACGTGAATGGTTACGTCTGCTTTCAGAGCAGGGCGTCGATCCGCTGGTGCTGGAGAAACAGCTGCCACAACAACGTCTCAGTTTCCGGGCTCTGATAGAGAAAACGCGCAACAGTTGGTACGCCGGCAAAGGCGAATATGATTTCTCCCATGAAGTGAAAGAGGCCATGTCCGGTTGTCTGGCCTGTAAAGCCTGTTCTACCCAGTGCCCGATCAAAATTGACGTGCCGGGCTTCCGTTCGCGCTTCCTGCAGCTATACCACACGCGCTATTTGCGGCCGGCACGCGACTATATGGTCGCAGGGGTCGAGAGCTACACGCCGCTGATGGCGAAAGCGCCGAAAGTGTTCAACTTCTTTTTCCGCCAGCCCTGGGTTCGTGAATTGAGCCGTAACACGATTGGCATGGTTGATTTGCCGATGCTTTCCAGCCCGACGCTGCGTCAGCAGCTTTCAGGTCATGGTGCCATGACCATGACGCTGGAGCAGCTTGAAGCGCTGAGCGTAGAAAAGCGCGAACAGTATGTCCTGATCGTTCAGGATCCCTTTACCAGCTATTACGACGCCAAAGTGGTGGCGGATTTTGTACGGCTGGTGGAAAAGCTCGGTTACCGTCCTGTGCTGTTGCCGTTCTCACCGAACGGGAAAGCCCAACATATCAAAGGTTTTCTGACACGATTTGCCCGCACCGCGCGCAAGACAGCTGATTTTCTTAACCGAGTGGCAAAGCTTGGCATGCCGCTGGTGGGTGTCGATCCGGCGTTGGTGTTGTGCTATCGCGACGAATATAACGAGATCCTCGGTGAGGCCCGCGGGGATTTCCAGGTACAACTGGTGCACGAGTGGTTGCAGCAGCGCTTGGCTGAACGTGCAGAGCAGCCTGCGACGGGCGAAGCCTGGTATTTGTTCGGCCACTGTACGGAAACCACGGCCTTGCCTGCCAGCGGCCAACATTGGGCGTCCATCTTTGCACGCTTTGGGGCCAGGCTGGAAAACGTCAGCGTCGGTTGCTGCGGCATGGCGGGAACTTACGGGCATGAAGTAAAGAACCTGCAGAATTCGCTCGGGATTTATGAGCTATCCTGGCATCAGGCATTACAACGTCTGCCGCGGCAACGTTGTCTGGCGACCGGCTATTCCTGTCGCAGCCAGGTCAAACGTATTGAGGGTAACGGTGTACGACACCCATTACAGGCACTTCTGGAGATGATTGAGTGAAACTGTGGAAACGAGAGACGACGCTGGAGCAACTAAACCAGGCCGGTGACGGATGTATGGTCAGTCATGTGGGGATCCAATTTACCCGACTGGAGGACGATTATCTCGAAGCGACCATGCCGGTTGATCAGCGTACCCGGCAGCCGTTTGGCCTGTTGCACGGTGGTGCATCGGTAGTGCTGGCAGAATCGATGGGGTCGATGGCCGGTTACCTGTGTAGCGAAGGGGAACAGAAAGTGGTGGGGTTGGAAATCAACGCCAACCATCTGCGCGCGGTATTTGAAGGCCAGGTGCGCGGCGTGTGTCGGGCGTTGCATGTTGGGCGTCGCCATCAGGTGTGGCAGATAGAAATCTTCGATTCACGCGATCGCCTGTGCTGCACTTCACGCCTGACTACGGCCGTTATCGACTAGGTTTACCCCGCAGGTAGCCTTACCTGCGGGTATTTTTGCCATTCAGTCAGTTCACAACTGAAAGGGCACCCGCTTAACGAAGTCTTTCTGGAAGGCATTGGCCTTCTCCCAAGTGCCTTCCATTGCATATTTTTGACAGATTAAGGTCAGAGTATGACGGGCAAAATGATAGCTCTGAACCCGGAACAGCTGACAACGCTGTGGGTTGTTGATCTCTACGATCAGCCGGTTATGCAGTTTGCTCAACGCGTGCAGATAGCTTTCATCATCACCGTTTTCCAGACACAGATTGGCCATATTCAGGCTGACACTGTTGTAGCGTTTCAGATGGTTGATATTGCACTCCGGCCGTTTAAGCGACGCCTCTGCCATGTAGAAATCTACCGTAGCGTCGCGCACGCTGAATTTATAGTCATCAATTTTGCCCAGCAGCCACGCATTCATCGAGATATTCATTTGCCCGTGCTCAATTAGAATTGAATGATAATCATTATCATATTTATTGGTGCGTTCGTGATCAATCATTCTGTTGAAATTTTTATCGCCAGCAGGGGATGCATTGGGGGGACAGCATCCCAACATAGTCAGTAGCGACTAAACTTTAATCAGGGATTGCCGCTTTTGTTGGGACGGACGGAAAGGCAAAAGAGGGGGAAAAGCCGTTAATTGTCGATAAACGCATTTTTAAGACAGACAAAATTCAGAAATAGGTATTTTCTATGAATGTTTAAATCGACATAAAAAGCCCGGTTCTGTAAAGCCTTCGCGCCAGCGGGTAAGGGGCATGGTATGACAGGATGTACAGTAAATTCATAAGGATAAAATGATTCCATTTCCGACCGGCAGCGCCAGACGCGCTGACTGTCCCAGGCAGTTGCCGCATGCCAAAGCAAAAATCCGGGCTTTTGGCGGATAACCCCGCAAAACAAACGGTTGAAGTGATAATCGTTATCACTAACATAGTAGCAACCCAGATTGGCTGTGGTAAAACACGAGTGTGAGGTAGGCCATATGCAAACGGAAAATGTCGGCACTTTTTCTCTGGACGAAAATGTCTGGCAAGGCATTTTGCTCAGTGACAACGCCGTACAACAAATAACGAAACTAATGCAGCAGGATCCACAAGTGAAGGGGCTGCAACTCGGGGTCAAGCAGTCAGGCTGCGCCGGGTTTGCCTATGTGCTGGATCTCACCCGTGCTCCTGCTGACGACGACCTGCTGTTTGAGCGTGATGGCGCCAAACTGTATGTGCCGTTGAAAGCCATGCCGTTTATCGATGGCACCACGGTAGATTTTGTCCGTGAAGGGCTGAATCAGATATTCAAATTTAATAACCCTAAAGCTCAGCATGCCTGCGGGTGCGGCGAGAGTTTTGGCGTTTGAGCGATGCAATCAACATGACACGAAGCAATGTAGAAATGCCTAATGAAGTGCAGGCTTGGGTCAGCGAAGGTCGCTACAAAGAAGGTTTTTTTACCCAACTGGCCACCGATGAGTTAGCGAAGGGCATCAATGAAGACGTGGTGCGCGCCATCTCGGCCAAGCGTAATGAACCTGAGTGGATGCTGGAGTTCCGCCTTGAAGCCTACCGTGCCTGGCTGCAAATGGAAGAGCCACACTGGCTGAAAGCGAACTACGATCGGCTGAACTACCAGGACTACAGCTATTACTCCGCGCCCTCCTGTGGCAGTTGTGACGATGCCTGTGGATCCCAGCCGGGCGCAGAACAGCAACCGGGCGCACCGACCGATAACAACTACCTGACCAACGAGGTTGAGTTGGCGTTTAACCAACTCGGCGTCCCTGTGCGCGAAGGCAGTGAAGTCGCGGTCGATGCGATTTTTGACTCTGTCTCTGTCTCGACGACCTACCGCGAAAAGTTGGCGGAAAGCGGGGTCATTTTCTGCTCGTTCGGTGAGGCCATACACGAATACCCGGATCTGGTGCGTAAATACCTCGGTCGCGTCGTACCGTCCAACGACAATTTCTTCGCCGCACTGAACGCAGCGGTGGCTTCCGACGGGACCTTTGTCTATGTGCCGAAGGGCGTACGTTGCCCAATGGAACTGTCGACGTATTTCCGTATCAATGCCGCTAAAACCGGTCAGTTCGAACGCACCATACTGATCGCCGATGAGGGCAGTTATGTCAGCTACATCGAAGGCTGTTCGGCGCCGGTACGCGACAGTTACCAACTGCATGCCGCGGTGGTAGAAGTGATCCTGCACAAGGATGCCGAAGTGAAATATTCGACAGTGCAGAACTGGTTCTCTGGCGGTGACAGCAAGGGAGGCATCCTGAACTTTGTGACCAAGCGCGCATTGTGTGAAGGCGCAGGTTCAAAAATGTCATGGACTCAGTCGGAAACCGGCTCGGCAATCACCTGGAAATACCCTAGCGTGATCCTGCAGGGGGATAATTCTATCGGTGAGTTCTTCTCGGTAGCCCTGACCAGCGGCCATCAGCAGGCCGACACCGGCACCAAGATGATCCACATCGGCAAAAATACCCGTTCAACCATCATCGCCAAAGGTATCTCTGCCGGACACAGCGAGAATACCTACCGTGGCCTGGTGAAGATCCTGCCGGGGGCAGAAAACGCGCGTAACTTTACCCAATGCGACTCGATGTTGATTGGGCCGGACAGCGGTGCCCATACCTTCCCGTACGTTGAAGCGCGTAACAACAGTGCCCAGTTGGAACATGAAGCGACGACATCAAAAATTGGCGATGACCAACTGTTCTATTGTTTGCAGCGCGGCATTAGCGAAGACAATGCCATTTCGATGATTGTTAACGGATTCTGTAAGGACGT
The DNA here is from genome assembly GCF_058191755.1 of Serratia sp. CoH_122_TC_1. Lineage (NCBI taxonomy): Bacteria > Pseudomonadati > Pseudomonadota > Gammaproteobacteria > Enterobacterales > Yersiniaceae > Serratia > Serratia sp. CoH_122_TC_1. Next base: position 290,066 of record NZ_JBXWLA010000003.1, on the reverse strand, counting down.
GTTCTCTGAGCTACCGCTGGAGTTCGCCGTCGAGGCGCAGAAGTTATTGGCCATCAGCCTGGAACACAGCGTGGGCTAAACGCCGGATTTACAGCGCGACAGCGCGATCTAAGGACACTGCATGTTAAGTATCAAGAATTTAAAAGTCAGCGCGGAAGGCAACGAAATCCTTAAGGGATTGAACCTGGAGATTAAACCGGGTGAAGTGCATGCCATCATGGGGCCGAATGGTTCAGGCAAGAGCACGCTTTCGGCAACGCTGGCGGGACGCGAAGAATATGAAGTCACCGAAGGTGAAGTGACCTTTAAAGGTAAGGATTTGCTTGAGCTGGACCCGGAAGATCGTGCGGGTGAGGGCGTATTCCTGGCCTTCCAATATCCGGTGGAGATCCCCGGCGTCAGCAACCATTTCTTCCTGCAAACTTCGGTTAACGCCGTACGCAAATACCGCCAGCAAGAACCGCTCGACCGTTTCGACTTCGCTGATTTTATTGAAGAAAAAATTGAATTGTTGAACATGCCTCCTGACTTACTGACCCGTTCGGTCAACGTCGGTTTCTCTGGCGGTGAGAAAAAACGTAATGACATCCTCCAGATGGCGGCGCTGGAGCCGGATCTCTGTATTTTGGACGAAACCGACTCCGGTTTGGATATTGATGCGCTGAAGATTGTCGCTAACGGCGTGAACTCGCTGCGTGATGGTAAGCGTTCGTTCATTATCGTTACGCACTACCAACGTATCCTGGACTACATCAAGCCGGATTACGTCCATGTTCTTTCTCAGGGGCGCATCGTCAAGTCCGGCGATTTCTCTCTGGTGAAACAGTTGGAGGAGCAGGGCTATGGCTGGCTTACCGACGAACAATAACGCGCGCGCGCTGCAACAACTGTATAGCCTGTTTGAAGCACGCGGTGGTGAGCACTCTGCCCATGCATTGGCACACTGGCAACAGGCTTTGCGCTTAGGGTGGCCGACGCGCAAGCATGAAAACTGGAAATACACACCGCTGGAAGGTTTGCTTGAACAGCAGTTCCTTGAGCCACTGGTGGAGCCAGTCACTGCCGCGCAGTTGGATGCGTTGGCGCTGGCGATTGATGCTTATCGGCTGGTCTTTGTTGACGGGCGTTTTTGTGCGGCGTTGAGCGACAGCGACCTGGGTGATTATCAGTTCGACATCGCACCCTACGGGACGTTACAGGCGTTACCCGAACCGATCCAGCCCGAGATCTTTCTGCATCTGACGGAAAGCCTGGCGCAGGAAACCAGCATTGTTCGCGTGGCCGCCGGTAAAATCGCGGCGCGACCGCTGTATCTGCTGCATATCAGCAGCGGACGCGGGGCTGAAGGTGAGGTGAATACCGTGCATCACCGCCATCACCTTGATATTGCGCGTAATGCGCAGGCCGAGGTGATAGAGCATTACGTTAGCCTGAACCAGGCTGCGCATTTCACTGGCGCGCGCCTCACCGCTAACATCGGTGATAATGCCCAATTGAACCATTGCAAGTTGGCGTTTGAGAGCCAGCCGAGTTACCACTTCGCCCATAACGATCTGGTGATTGGCCGCGATGCACGGGTGAAGAGCGACAGCTTCCTGTTGGGGGCTGGGCTAACACGGCATAACACCAGCGCACAGCTTAATGGTGAAGGCTCTAATTTGGTGATCAATAGTCTGGTATTGCCGGTCGGTAAAGAGGTGTGTGACACCCGTACTTACCTTGAGCATAACAAAGGCTATTGCGAGAGCCGCCAATTGCACAAAGTGGTGGTCAGCGATCGCGCCAAAGCGGTATTTAACGGCATGATCAAAGTGGCAAAACACGCGATTAAAACCGATGGGCAGATGACCAACCATAACCTGTTGCTGGGTAAGGTGGCGGAAGTGGATACCAAACCGCAATTGGAAATCTATGCCGACGATGTGAAGTGCAGCCATGGCGCTACCGTTGGTCGTATCGATGAAGAGCAGCTGTTTTATCTGCAATCGCGCGGCATTGACAAGCACGCGGCGCAGCAGATGATTATCTTTGCTTTTGCCGCTGAGCTGACTGAGGGGATTGGTAACGATCTCATCCGAGAATCGGTACTGGCACGCATTGCGCAGCGCCTGCCGGGGGAGGCCACATGAGTTTTCCGATTGAACGGGTACGCAGTGAATTCCCGCTGTTGGCGCGTGACGTCAATGGTCAGTCGCTGGCTTACCTCGACAGCGCTGCCAGCGCGCAAAAGCCGCAGGCGGTGATCGATCGCGAGTTGGATTTTTATCGTCATGGCTATGCGGCCGTTCACCGAGGCATCCACACCCTGAGTGCTGAAGCGACGCAGGACATGGAAGCGGTGCGTGAAAAAGTAGCCGCGTTTATTAATGCCGCTTCGGTTGAAGAGATTGTGTTTGTTAAAGGCACCACCGAGGGCATTAACCTGGTGGCTAACAGCTTTGGCCGTCATTTCCTGCAACCCGGTGACAGCATTATCATCACCGAGATGGAACACCACGCCAATATCGTGCCTTGGCAGATGCTGGCGAAGGAACGAGCACTGAACCTGCGTGTTTGGCCGTTACAGCAAGACGGCACCTTGGATCTGGCACAATTGCCTGGCCTTATCGACGCCAGCACCAAATTGCTGGCGCTGACCCAGGTTTCCAATGTGTTGGGGACGGTGAACCCGGTACGCGACATTACGGCGCAGGCGAAGGCCGCAGGCCTTAAGGTGTTGATCGACGGGGCACAGGCCGTGATGCACCAGCAGGTGGACGTACAGGCGCTGGACTGTGACTTCTACGTGTTTTCCGGCCATAAGCTGTATGGGCCTTCCGGTATTGGCATTCTTTATGGCAAGCAGTCACTATTGCAGCAAATGCCGCCGTGGGAAGGGGGCGGCTCGATGATTCAGCAGGTCAGCCTGACGCATGGCACAACCTATGCGGAGCCACCGTGGCGCTTTGAGGCGGGCTCACCCAATACCGCAGGCATCATGGGATTGGGTGCGGCGATTGATTACGTGAATGCGCTGGGGCTGGCTGCGATTGGTGATTATGAGCAATCATTAATGCATTACGCACTGGAAGCGCTGCAGCAGGTGCCTACCCTTAAAATCTACGGCCCGGCAGAGCGCGCCGGTGTGATCGCCTTTAATCTGGGTGAACACCATGCCTATGATGTTGGTAGCTTCCTGGACAAGTATGGTATCGCTATTCGCACCGGGCACCATTGCGCGATGCCACTGATGGCGTTCTATAATGTGCCGAGTATGTGTCGCGCTTCATTGGCTGTCTACAACACGAGGGACGACGTGGATCGGCTGGTGGCCGGGTTGCAGCGAATTCACAAACTGCTGGGATAGGGGCGATCGGCGTGCATAGCCGCCGAGTGAATGAACGTCTGTTGTATAAGACATGGGGTCGGCATGCCGGCCCCTAAATTATTGAAAGGATCCTCATGGCGAACTTGCCGGACAAAGATAAGTTAGTGCGTAATTTTTCCCGTTGCCTTAACTGGGAAGATAAATATCTGTATGTCATCGAACTGGGCGCTAAGCTACCGGCACTGGACGACAGTGAGCGTCAGGCGGGAAATCTGATTTCCGGTTGTCAGAGCCAGGTGTGGATTGTGATGCGGCTTGACGAGCAAGGGCACGTTGAGTTTCATGGTGACAGCGATGCGGCGATTGTAAAAGGACTGCTGGCAGTGGTGTTTATTCTTTATCACCATATGACCCCAGAGCAGATTATCGCATTGGATGTTCGTCCGTTTTTTGCCGAGTTAGCGTTGAGCCAACACCTGACACCTTCACGTTCGCAAGGGTTAGAAGCCATGATCCGTGCAATCCGCGCTCAGGCTGCCAAGCTCTGATGTGCGCTAAGACTCATTGATACGTTGCATGTTTTCTTGTGTCAGTGAGTCTTTACAAAGACCTGCCCACCTCGCCATTCATCCCGCAAATTAGTGACATATCAGCAGTTTACCTATTGACGTTCTGTTGACAAATGCATAAAGCGATTACGTTATAACATGTTGATTTTTAGAGGACTTATTGCCTTTGACGTCAGCATTGCTAGTATTAATCAGGTCTTGTCTGATTTACCCGCGGCCAGGCGCCAGATAGCCTTGTTGCCGAACCGTAATAAGCATAATAGGGATGATAATGAAACGTGCGTTGAGTTTAATGGGCATGCTGTTTGCCACCGTACTGACCGGCACCCAAGCCGCCAGCGCGAGCGAATACCCGCTGCCGCCGCCAGATAGCCGCCTGATTGGCGAAAACACCACTTATACCGTGCCGAACGACGGGCGTCCGCTGGAGGCCATTGCGGCCGACTATAAGATTGGTCTGCTGGGTATGTTGGAGGCCAACCCCGGTACAGACCCGTTTCTGCCGAAGCCGGGCACGGTATTGACTATCCCGACCCAAATGCTGCTGCCAGACACCAAGCGTGAGGGGATTGTGGTTAACCTGGCTGAGCTGCGTTTGTACTACTACCCGAAGGGCGAGAACAAGGTCATCGTTTATCCTATCGGTATCGGTCAGACGGGGATGCATACGCCGCTGCAGGTGACGTCTGTCAGCCAAAAAATCCCGAACCCGACCTGGACACCGACGGCTAATATTCGTAAACGCTATCAAGAAAAAGGTGTGACGTTGCCTGGCGTGGTTCCGGCCGGTCCTGATAACCCAATGGGACTGTTCGCCATGCGCTTAGCGATGGGGCACGGTGAGTATTTGATCCACGGTACCAACGCCAACTTTGGTATCGGCATGCGCGTCAGTTCCGGTTGTATCCGCTTGCGGCCAACCGATATCGAGGCGCTATTCAATATGGTACCGCGTGGCACGCGGGTTCAGGTGATCAATGATCCGGTGAAAATTTCCGTTGAGCCGGACGGTAAACGCTATGTTGAAGTGCATCAGCCGCTGTCGAGAGTCGAAAGCGATGATCCGCAAACCATGCCGATCGCACTGTCTAAAACCGAAAAAGCGTTTGTTGGCGATGCACAGACCGATAAGGCCATGTTCGACAGTGCGGTTGTACGCCGCTCTGGCATGCCGGTGCTGGTTAACCTTGGTCAGAACCCATCTGAGGTGAGTTTAACGCCTGTAGCCTCGCAGGAAGCGAATAAAGGCTTATTCAAAGGGGCACCCATCAGCTCTGTGAATTAAAATGTGCTTATAACGGGTATTACTGAGGGGTTCAGCGTGCTGAGCCCTTTTTTTTGCCTGGTGGCAAGAGGGGATTCATCGGGGGGATAAACAGACAAAAAAAACGGCGCACAATGTGCGCCGTTTTCATTAACCGAAGCTAACTTACTTTTTGTAAGCGTGAGCTTGGTTGTCCAGGCGCTGGTTAGCACGTGCTGCGTCGTCTTTAGCTGCTTGAACGTCAGAACGGATTGCGTTCACGTCGTTGCTCAGCTGGTCAACTTTAGCGTTCAGAGTCTGAACGTCAGAAGACAGTTGATCGATTTTAGCATTGCTAGAGCAGCCTGCCAGCAGAGTGGAACCCAGGATTACCGCGCCCAGTACCAGTTTAGTACGATTCATTATAACACCCTCTAGATTGAGTTAATCTCCATGTAGCGTTACAAGTATTACACAAACTTTTTTCGAAAGAGAATAATTTTTTTGTATTGGAGTGCTTTATTTTGATCGTTCGCTCAAACTTGCATCTTCTTTTGAAAAATAGTTAAAAAATGTAGGGAAAACAGCCGGATTCCATGGGACAACTCCGATTTGTAATTAGCCAAATAATGAGCAATCGATGGTTGCGTTTTTGATAAAATAGTTTACTAGTGCTAAAAAAAACGCCGCAAAGCGGCGTTTTTGTCAAAATAATTATGTCACGTTTTATATTAGAGCACGTGAACCGAGGCCGTATTGGTGGTGCCACTTGGTACCAGTGCACCAGAAACCATCACCACAACGTCGCCTTTTTGTGCAAGACCACTGGCCAGTGCCGCTTCTTTACCAATGCGGTAGAAATCGTCGGTGGAGGCGATTTCTTTAACCATTTGTGGAATCACGCCTTTGCTCAGAATGAGCTGGTGAGCGGTGACTTCATTGGTGGTCAGCGCCAGGATCACAGCGTTAGGGAAGTATTTACGCACGGACTTGGCTGATTTACCGCCGCTGGTGGCGACGACGATCAGTGGCGCATCCAGCTTTTCTGCGGTTTCAACCGCGCCGCGGCATACCGCTTCGGTGATGCGCAGTTTGCGGTTGTCATTCAGGCTGTCGATACGGCTTGGCATCACGCGATCGGTGCGCTCACAGATGGTCGCCATGATGGTAACGGCTTCCAGCGGGTACTTACCCTTGGCGCTCTCACCTGACAGCATGACGGCGTCGGTACCATCCAGAATGGCGTTGGCAACGTCGCCAGCTTCTGCACGGGTAGGGCGCGGGTTTTTGATCATGGAATCGAGCATCTGCGTTGCGGTGATGACCACTTTGCGTGCACGGTTACATTTTTCAATCATCATCTTCTGCGCGAAGATCACTTCTTCTACCGGGATTTCCACACCCAGGTCACCACGAGCAACCATGATGCCGTCAGAGGCTTCGAGGATCTCGTCGAAGTTGTTCAGGCCTTCCTGGTTTTCGATTTTAGAGATGATCTGGATCTGCTCGCCGCCGTGGGCTTTCAGGTGTTCACGGATTTCCAGCACGTCTGAACGTTTACGGATAAAGGACGCAGCAACGAAGTCTACGCCTTGCTCGCAGCCGAAAATCAGATCGCGCTTGTCTTTTTCTGCCAGTGCAGGCAACTGAATAGAAACGCCCGGCAGGTTAACGCCTTTGTTTTCGCCCAGGTCGCCGCTGTTCAGCACCTTACAAACCACTTCGTTTTCGGTCACGTTGGTGACTTCCATACCGATCAGACCATCGTCTACCAGCACGGTGTTGCCGATTTTCAGGTCAGCACTAAAACCTGCGTAAGTGACCGCGACACGTTCATTGTTGCCGATAACGCTCTGATCGGTAGTGAAAGTGAAAGTCTGACCTGCAACCAGTGCGGCGTCTTTGCCGCCTTCCAGCTTCATGGTGCGGATTTCCGGGCCTTTGGTATCCAACAGGATGCCTGCGTTCTGACCGGTTTTCGCCATTACGGCACGCATGTTCTTGATGCGGTTGCCGTGCTCTTCATAATCACCATGTGAGAAGTTCAGGCGCATTACGTTCATGCCGGCATTCAGCAGGTTGGTCAGCATTTCTTCCGATTCGGTTTTTGGACCGATGGTACAAACAATTTTGGTCTTTTTCATGACGGATTTTTCTACAAGTTGTGATGGATAAAGAAACGAATAAAACCAGCGGTCAGGCCACTGATAAGGGATTTGAGTCGTGCCTGGTGATACAAAACAAAGTTAAGGATAGGTGACCAGAGTCGAAATGGGGCGGAAAAATTCAGCCCGCGCCGGGATGCGGGGATGCTGCGCAACGAGATGAGGTGAAAATATGTTGTTATTGCGTTTTCGCAGATCAAGGGCTGAAACCATTCAACTGAAAGACGTTGCGCATTATAAAGGCTAAGCGGCGGGAAACAAAATAAAAAACCGATGCTAAATCGCGGAACCGTCAAATCAGCAGCAAATGTGGCGCAAATGCAAACCAACAGCAGGTGTTTGTTGCGCAAATACCCCTTCTGTAAATACAAGTACTGTCGAGGGTTAGCTTGACGTGATGATTTCCCACAGCGTACCGGCAGACAAACAGAAGCAGCCACTCGCGGTATTCGCGGGGATCGTGACGGTTTCACCGGCGAGTACTATCTGGGTGTCGCTGCCTACGGTAAATTCAAACTCACCAGAGACTACCCGTGTTTGCAACGCGTGGGCGTGCTTTTGCAGTTGGCCGAAGGCACCCGCGTCAAATTTGACTTCTGTGGCGCGTGCTCCGTCGTTCATTTTCCCTTGTCGGCGGGAGAGACCATTGTCGAGCTTCTCAAAGGGCGTCTCTGCGGTAAATGTCAGCATGGGATCTGTCCTGATAAGGTATTCGCCTTGATGATAGGATATATGGCCTGCGATGGCAGAAACAAAAGTATGGGGCCGTGCTGGCGAGTTAACAATAGCGTGAGTGTTAAGCTGATAGGGCAAGTTTGAGAAAACAACGCTTTGGTGCGTCCGAGTGGACTCGAACCACCGACCCCCACCATGTCAAGGTGGTGCTCTAACCAACTGAGCTACGGACG